>JAGGUB010000101.1 GCA_021158725.1 Caldifarciminota bacterium
CCGTTGGAACATGGAGATATAATTGTGATACCTTCGCTACCTCATGAAGTAGGGGTTGAAGGTGAAGTCAAGTCTCCCGGTACGTTCCCATATATAGCGGGTGCTACTGTTGATTACTATATAGCAGTAGCGGGTGGGTTGACAAAACGAGCGTACACGAAAGAGATTAAGGTGAAACGAGGCACGGAGTTTATCCCCTACAGCGCTGATCTGAGAATAGAGCCAGGTGATATCATTTACGTGCCACGTGTGGAATTTAAATGGTGGGAGGATTATTTTAAGGTAAGTAGTACATTGTTGAGCGCAATACTCTCATGGCTGTTGTTAGCACCGCGAAGATAATTGTATGTGGAGGAATGTTTGGTTGATACCGTTTCTCATTCTCTGTAGTTGTAAGCATGAGGTTAAGCAACCTGAGGGTTTACCACCAGGTGTGGAGGAAGTGTTAACTGATTTCACGGTTATAAAAACAAATTCAGGTGTAAAGTCGTGGACCTTACATGCCAACCGTGGTGTGAGGGTGAAGGATACATTTAAAGTGTATGGGGTTAAATTGCAATTATACGATGAGAATGGCAAGTTCTCAGCTACGATGGTTGCAGATAGCGCAGTATTTCTTGAAATTGATAGCTTATTGTTCGCGTATGGTGAAATAGTGCTGGAAGCGCCTGCTGAAACACTTAGGGTAGAGACACATTATGTGAAGTGGGAAATCACCCAAAATTTAATAGTAGCACCTGGTAAGGTGAAGATCTGGAAGGCGGATCGCTACACGGAGGGTGAGGGGCTCACCACTGATATAAGGTTTAGGGATTTGCGGTTACGTAAGGTTTATGGGCGGATGGAGTAGTTGGTTGCTGTTGATAGCTGTTGCATCCCCTAAGTATACAATATATTCTGATAGTTTGAACGTATCCGGTGATTCGATAATATTCTGGAATGTATATCTGCGACATGGAAGGTGGACATTATCTTCGGATAAGGGATTATACTGGCGGAGTGGTGTCATAAAGCTGTGCGGTAATTTCCATGCACAGAGTGATTCCGAGGAGATAACTGCCGATACTGCAGTATATTACGTGCAAGATACGGAGAAGAAGATGGTCTTGATTGGTCATGTGCTATACAAGAATGTGGTCGATTCCTTCTATGTATATGGTATGCACGGTATATATTACCCGGATCGACGTGGTGGTGAGATATCATGTAGAGTGAAGTTCGTGAATTTCAAAGACAGTGTAATTCTAACAGCTGATACACTTAAGTTTTGGTACGATACGTTGAAGATAGCTTATCATGACGTTTATTATCATAGTATACCCGATACCGTGGAGTTGTGGGTTAAGGATAGCTTATATATTTGGGGCGATAGTTTGAGCTTGGGGTGGGGCGATATTCACATATCCTATACGAAGCTTGACTGTTTTGCACAAACGATAGAATATAATGTGTGTAAGGAGATGCTCACATTAGAAAGAGATGTGTTACTTTGCATGGAACGTGACACGGTGATGGGTGGATGGGCACGCATTATATTGAAGGGACATGAGATACAGGAGATAACGGTCAGACAAGTACGTGGTAAACGCTATGAGTGAGCTGTTAGTATTGAAGGAATTGGTGAAATCATACAATGGCCGTAAAGTGGTTGATGGTGTATCGCTTGAACTTAGGAGAGGCGAAATAGTTGGGTTGTTGGGGCCCAACGGTGCGGGCAAGACTACAACTTTTTACATGACAGTGGGTGTGATACCACCCGATAGGGGGAAGGTATTTTTAGATGATCGTGAGATCACACGTTTACCTATGTATATGCGTGCGAGGTTAGGTATAGGGTATCTGCCACAGGAGGCTTCGATATTTCGTCGACTTACGGTTGAAGATAACATCAAATGTGTGCTGGAGTTTCAACCTCTTAGCAGTAAGGATAGACGTGAGCGATTGGAGGAACTGATATCGTTGATGCAACTTGAACCCATACGACATCAACTTGCCTATACGTTGTCGGGGGGTGAACGTCGACGTGTGGAGATTGCACGTGCATTAGCTACAAGGCCGGACTTTTTGTTGCTGGATGAACCTTTCACCGGTATAGATCCGATCATACGTGAAGAGATACAGGAGATAGTGCTTATGCTTAAGAGGCGAGGTATAGGTATATTGATAACGGATCATAACGTACGTGAGACGCTTGAAGTCACAGATAGAGCCTACATCATATACGAAGGTAAGATACTGGTTTCGGGTGAGGCACAAACCCTTATAAACGATCCTGAAGCGCGTCGCATATATTTGGGTAAGAGGTTCAGGATGTGAGATGGTTAATAGATCCGAAAGTCCACAGGAGCTCGGATTTTTAGAGATACTGGCGAAGTCACAGGTTGAGCTGTTGAATGTAATCGAACAGCTGGTGGAGACTAACCTATTTCTGGAGATAGCTGAATATGAAGAGAGTGAGGAGATACGTGAAGATGAAGAGACCGATGAGGAGCTCATAAGTGCTGATATTTTTGATGATGACAACGTACCGGTATATCTACCGAGTAAAGAATATAGGGAGTACCATACCGTAGATAAGCCATCGCTGAAGGAGCACCTTGTGATGGGTTTACATCTGCTGGAAGAGCTTGATGAAACTGATCTTGCTATCGGTGAGTATATTATATATAACCTTGATGATAGGGGGTTCATTACGATACCGTTGGAAAATATAGCGAAAAGATTCAACGTCGATACGGAGAGGGTTGGTAAGGTTCTGATTGCAATACAGGAAGAGCTTGACCCACCAGGGATTGCAGCCCGTAACGCGATGGAATGTTTGCTTATACAGTTGCGTAGAATGGGTGTAAAAGATGATCTACCATATCTGTTGGTTGAACGCTATCTTCCTATGATAGGAAGTGATACCGCATTCCTTGCGAGGCTGTTGAACCGTCCCAAGGAAGAGGTCGAATCCGCATGCGCTTTATTGCAAAAACTTACAGCGTTTCCTGCTAAAGTGTGGCAGGAGAGTGACCCTCCATCGGTGTTGCCTGATCTTATCATCGATAAGTTGGATGACAGGTTTGAAGTATATTTGAATGAGGCAATGATACCGAAGATACGATATTTCAAGGAATATGAAATACTTATATATAAGAATGAACTAAGTGAGGAGGAGCAGAAGTTGCTTGAAACTATGAGGCATGAGGCGATCGAGTTTTTGCGTAACCTTGATAGAAGGCGTAGTTTGCTCATAGAAATTGGTAACTTTCTTGTGGAGAGGGTACATCAATTCTTATGTGGTGAAGCAGATCTCACCCCTGTGATGATAGAAGAGGCGGCTCCCACATTAGGTGTACCAGTATCCACCATTTTACATGCACTACGTGGTAAGTATGTGCAGACACCACGTGGGATATTTCCGCTCTCAAGGTTTTTCACACGGCGTAAGAAACATGTTAAATCGTGGTAAGGTGCTCAGTGTCAAGGGTACCACAGCACGTGTGGAGCTGAAGCTAACCTCATGTGAACGCTGTCCATTACATGGGTTGTGTCAACCCAACGCTAACAAGATGATCGTAGAGGCTAAGGATACGGTGGGGGTTAATGAAGGTGATACTGTTCTGGTGGAGGTGGATCCCAAAGGTACGTGGTTGGCTTCGTTGTTCCTGTTTGTGTTACCAGTGGTGGCTTTTATCGTGGGGTTTGTATCGCTATACTTTTGGAAGGGGGTAGCTTTCGCATATGCGGGTGGTGGTACGTTGTTCACATTGTATGTTATCTGTATGAGATACATAAATCGATGGTTCAGCAGTAAAAAGAGTTTCATACCCCGCATAGTGAAGAAGTTGGAAGGATACGAACCACAAGAACGGGTGTGGTTTAAATGAAAGTATATACAGTGAGTGAGTTATTACTTGAGGTACGTAAGTTGGTTGAAGATGCATATCCCATGGTTTGGGTTGAAGGTGAGGTCATAGATCTGTATGCGGCAAGTTCGGGCCATCTATATTTTTCGCTGAAGGATGAACATGCTATGGTATCCGCTATTGTGTACAAAGAACGACGCGATTTAAACACTGCGCTGCTGAAAAATGGTATGAAGGTGAAAGTCTTCGGCACCCTTACATTGTATGCTAAACGAGGGGGATTAACCATAGATGTGCAACGTGTTTATCCGTCAGGCTTGGGTGACCTTTGGATAAAGTTTGAAGCCACAAAAAGGAAGCTACACTCGATGGGTTATTTCGCCATAGAGCACAAGAAGGCGATACCACGATTCCCGGAAAGGATTGGGGTGGTGACTGCAATGTATGGGGCGGCATTCCATGATATACTACGTGTAATACGTAGGCGTGCACCATGGGTAGAGGTAATCGTTAGGAGTGTCAAGGTACAGGGTGAAGCAGCAGCCGATAGTATAGCTGAAGGTATCTACGAGATGAATGATTATGGTGAGGTCGACCTTATAATAGTTGGTAGGGGTGGCGGTTCGATGGAAGAGTTATGGGCGTTTAATGAGGAACGTGTTGCTGAGGCGATATTTAAATCATCCATCCCCATAATCACTGGTATAGGGCATGAACTTGATAATACGATTGCTGATATGGTGGCAGATTGTAGTGCACCGACGCCATCGGTGGCAGCTGAACGTGCTACCCCCGATAGGAAAGAGTTGCTGAAACACATGGGGAACCTCGACCAGAGGATGGATACCGTTGTTAGCAGGATGTTAGAGAATTACAGGGAACGGATCAAAACCTGGGAAAAGAGTTATGGGCTCACAAGGTTATGTGATTACATAAATGAAAAGGTACGACAGTTGGGGGTTGTCGAACGTAGGATGGAGGAGCAGCTCCTACATCACATAGATAAGATAGGGTGGGAGGTGTCACATTTAGCTGATAGATTGGAGCATAATGTTGCTACAGTTTTGAAATCGAGAGTGGAAAAACTTGACCACCTTTACACACAGTTGACAAACCTGAACCCATTTGCTACCCTTGAACGTGGCTACAGTATAGTGTTTCGACCCGACAAGAAGAAGGTGATAACAAGTGTGGATGAAATCACGAGAGGTGACCAGCTTTACATAAAGCTTGCTAATGGTGGTGCCTATGTGGAGGTGTTAGATACCGATAAAGGTGGGTAGTTACTTGCGTTTCCTGTTAGTGCTACCGGTGATAATTTTGGATTCAAGTTCCTCAGGTGGCAGCGACAATATGTCAGGTTCTTCGGTGGGCTTGTCGGCTTTGCTACCTTTGAGTAGTGCGATTATACGGATTGTATCCCCCATATTCTTATAGGGTGTGCTTATGCGGATCGAGATGTTATGGGCTGACATTTGATGTTTTAGCTTATCGACAATCCTTTGTAAGTCGATAAGCTTGAAATCTTCTCCTCTTTGCACATATAGTAAAAGTTTATGGACAGCGTTAAGTTTACAGTGTTGGAATTGCTCAATAATATGTTGGGTAGCGATCTCGTTACGATTTATGCCGGTACCTTCGCCGATCAGTATTGCGATATCGTGGTCAGCTTCCTTTTTACAAAGTATATCTTCGATATCACCAAGACTTACGTTTATGGTACCGGAATCGGCGATAAGATTTATCATAGTTTGGATGGTGTCAAAAATTTGTGCATTGAGTTGCTCAAATGCACGCTCGATAGGCATATCCGCGTAGTAGCGGATGAGTGTCTCGTTGTGGAAAACGATGGTACCATCTGCTACACGGGAGCTGGCTTCCAACACCTTAGTGGCTATCTCTTTTTTGTGTTCACCCTCCATGGAGAAAGGGTACACGAGCACCATTATTGTCAGTATATCCTTAGTTTTTGCCAGCTCTGCAATCAGTGGTGCAATAGCGGATGTGCCACCACCCAGCCCAGCGATTATGAATAGAAAGTGTAAGTCATTGATATACTGGGCGATGGTGGGTTTATCAGATTCGAAAATCTGCTGCGCTTTGTCGATGTTACCGCCGGTACCCCGACCGTGGGTAATACTCTCACCTATGACCTCGCTGAAGAATTCGTTGAAACTTTCGGCTTTTATTTGAGCAAGATGCTGACGATCGGTATCCATCGCTATGTAGCGTACGTTTGGTAACCTGTTCCTGAGTAAGTAACGCATCATGTTGTTGCCAAAGTTACCCAATGTCAATATACCTATGTTGAGACGATCGCGTAACTTTTTGTGTACTACTAAACCACCATCAGTTATGGAAGATTTATCGGGTGGCTTCACCGGAAGATCTTTCATCACTTAACCATACCCCATTATGGGGGGCTGTCAATAAGTGAATCTGCAGTTAGGACTTCGGGATGGTTGTTTACCACCACAGTATCTTCAAAGTGGGCAGCAGGTTCGTTATCTTTAGTGACAACGGTCCAATTGTCATCCTTAACATAAACGTTGGGCTTACCGGCTACCACCATCGGTTCGATGGCTAACGTCATGTAACGTTGTAATCTTAGGTTTTGCCACTTGTATGGTACATAATTGGGTATCATTGGGTCTTCATGTAGAAACTTACCCACACCATGGCCGGTGAATTCACGTACGACATCAAACCCATGCGAACGCACGTAATTATATATTTCACGTGATATGTCGCCTAATCTTTTGCCCGGGACAGCTACCTTTATCGCACGTTGGAGTGCTTCATAAGTTACCTGTATGAGTTTGTTGCGTTTGGTGTCCACCTTACCTACTCGGTAGGTACGGGCAGCGTCCGTGCAGTACCCTTTATAGAAGATACCTACGTCGATGCTAACGATCTCACCTTCGTGTAGTTTGCGATCGCTTGGTATGCCATGGATGACCTCGTTATCAACGGATACACATAGGGTGGCAGGATATCCTCTATACCCCTTAAAGGCAGGTTTACAACCTTTGCTGAGGATAAACTCCTCAGCGAAACGGTCGAGCTCACATGTTTTGACACCGGGTTTCACCATGTCAGCGAGTAGGTTCAACAACTCCGCCATGATGCGACCACATTCACGCATTATCTGTAGCTCGTATTCAGTCTTTACGATGATCATGATGTACGATGTAACCTTCTCTCTAATGCTTTACGTACGAAACCCATAAATACGGGTGAGGGTTCCATAAACCGTGAATGGAATTCAGGATGTGCTTGTGTGGCAACAAAAAATGGGTGATCAGGTAGCTCCATAAATTCCATAAGTGGTATACCGTCCAGGGTTTCATGTACACCAGAGAATACGATACCGGCACGCTCAAGATCCTTAATAAACGTGGGGTTGATCTCATATCGGTGACGATGACGTTCAACCACATAGGGTAGGTTTAGGGGTTTACCGAGCCGTTCCATGGGTAATGGTAATCGCATATCGTGGTCAATCCTACCCGATTCCTTGTAGAGTGAGTAGATCAACGTACCTGGTTTCAGATACGCTGCGTAGGCACCCAACCGCATCGTACCACCATAGCCTTTTTCGTGCAGGAGTTCACGTTGGTTGGGTATGAAGTCAACTACGGGATAGCGGGTGGTTTGGTCCACCTCAGTGGAGTTTGCTTCTTGCCAACCCAATACGTGACGTGCATATTCGACCACGGCTATCTGCATGCCCCAACATAAGCCAAGGAATGGTATACCATGCTCACGTACGTATTGGACTGCACGTAGTTTGCCTTCGAACCCACGGATACCGAACCCACCCGGGATGATGAGGCCATCGTAGTTCTGTAGCTCCTCGACGTTTAGCTTATCGGCATCAAGCCAATCGATGTTGACCTTAACCTTTTGGTGTGCACCACTGTGTTCAAGTGCCTCGTTTATCGATATGTATGCATCTTTGAGCTTGAAAGTACCTATCTCTATGTATTTACCGACCATGGCTATGTGGATTTCGGCTTCGGGATGCTTTAAGTTGTTGACGAGGTGCTCCCATTCGTTCCAGTCGGGTAGCTTTCTTGGTGCTATCTGTAGCTTATCGAGGATTTTGCGGCCCAGCTGCTCTCTTTCGAAGTTAAGTGGTATTTCGTAGAGGGTGTCAACATCGGGTGCGGAGATGACATATTCACGTTTTATGTTGGCATAGAGTTCGATCTTGTGACGTCTTACGTCGTCGAGCGGTGTAGGGCCACGACATAGGATGATATCGGGTATTATGCCCATCTCCTGTAGCATTTTGATAGCTTGTTGGGTGGGTTTGGTTTTCATCTCACCGATATGGCGTGGCACCGGTAAGTACGTTATCAATATATAAAGTACGTTCTCCTTACCGATTTCACGTTCGATACCCTTTATTGCGAAGAGGAAAGGTATATTTTCGTAATCACCAACCGTGCCACCAACCTCTATGAGGATAACTTCGTAACCTTCACTTGCCTCTTCTATGCGACGTTTGATCTCTTCTGGTATGTGAGGTATGAACTGTACGGTTTGACCTAAATATTCGCCACGCCGTTCGCGGTCGATTACCGTCTTGTAGATTTGGCCAGATGTTATGTTGTTACGTTTGGGTATGTTGGTACCGAGAAACCGTTCGTAATGCCCGAGATCCTGGTCGATCTCACCACCGTCGAATGTGACCCATACCTCACCGTGTTCGGTGGGCCTTAATGTACCGGCATCATAATTCAAGTATGGGTCGATCTTTATTGCGGTGGTTTTGTAACCATATTCTTGGATTATGCGTGCGATGGATGCAGTGGCTACACCTTTGCCAACACCGCTCATTACACCACCTACTATTACGATGTATTTTCTCATTGGATTAGGTGTTTGACCAGTATTGCGATCAGTAACCCTGAGATATAAACCACGATGATGAGTTGCAATAACTCGTATTTTTTAAGTCGCATCGAGGTAAAAGGTTTTGGGTTCCAAAGTATCGGTATCCAGGACTACAATGGAGGGACGGTTCAACCAACCCGCAGTTTCACCCGGGTTGATGATCAGGGTCTTATTTTGGTATCTGATGTCGAGTTTATGCGTATGTCCGTATATTATGATGTCGAAATCGTGACTTTTGGCTAAAGAGTCGACCAAATCCGGATAGTGTACCATTAGGAAGCGTTTACCTGCCAGCTGTATAGCGTATGGTGCCACATATAGTGAGAAACCGTGTTCACTGAACCTCTTACGTAGGTAGTCTTTATCACCGTCGTTGTTACCGAAGATACCGATGAGCTTACAGTTGAGTTTGGATAACTCCAATATGACGAAGGGTGCAACATAATCACCTGCGTGTAGGACGAGCTCTACCGATTCGCGATTAAATATATCTACGGCTCGCTTTATGTAAGGTAACCGATCGTGTGAATCTGACATTATGCCGAGCTTCATTTTAGTTTGAATATTCGCTGTATATCATTATAAGATACGTAGATGAGTAACAAAATCAATAGCAACCACCCAATGGTTTGCGCTAATTCATAGCCTTTTCTTGTGAATGGCTTGTGTCGCATACGTTCGATGAATGTGAGGAATATGAGCCCGCCATCCAACGGTGGTAATGGACATAGGTTGAAGATTGCCAACTGAGTTGATAATATGTAAAACAGGCGTAAGATGGCAGATAGCCCCCAACCTACCGTGGTGGCAGTTACTTGTATCAAGCTGAGTGGACCACCCAGCAATTTGGGTGATAGCTGGTGGGTTAGCATCTGCTTAAGTATCTGGAAGAATAATAGGATCATGTGCCAGATTTCGGTTGCTGCACGTATGGGGGCGTGTAGGCCTAACCTTATGCGTTGGTGTGGGATGAGTATCTCCATAGCGGCAACGTTACGTAGGGTGCCGTTTTCAAGTATGCGTTGGCTACCAAGTACTACTGGTACGGTGTGGATGGTATCGTTACGGGTGAACTTCACATACACGGTGTCACCAGGTTGATATGCACGTACGGTGGTGACAAGTGTATTCCATGACGTTATAGGGATGGTATCGATGGCGATGATGCGGTCACCGCTACGTAAGCCAGCACGCCAGGCGGGGCCGTCACGTTTTACTGTACCGATTACTGGTGGTATTAATGGTTGTAAGGGTTCGTGTTTGTGATACCATACGTTTACAGTATCGTGGTCACGTAGTACGGTGACGATAACACTATCGGGGGTTGTGCTTGTGTACTTTACGAAATCGTCCCAATATCTAACAGGTTTATCGGCTACCTTTAGTATGATATCACCTGCATGGAAGGCACCCACGGGTTGCTCCACAGTGGTGTAAGGGATGACACTTATGCCGGTTATGAGGAAGCTGATCATGCAGACCAGGTAGGCTGAGAATAAGTTGAAGAGTGAGCCACTCAGTAGCACTATTATGCGGTGTGAGAACGGTTTAGCACGGAATGCATCCGGTGAAGGTGGTTCGTCTGAGGGATCGACACCTTTGATTGCTACGTAGCCACCAAACAGTATTACACCTATGCGGTAGATGGTACTGTTACGGGTGAATTGAAAGATGGGCGGTCCAAACCCTATGGAGAACTGCTGTATATGCATGCCAAACCTACGTGCAAGGTAGAAATGGCCCAACTCGTGTATCAACACGAGAAAGCTAATTACGATAACTGGCGATAATATCTTCAATAACATTTGTGGTACGGTGACGGATTTGGTGTTCAACCTCTTGTAAGGTGTCAAGGTTTATCGTAGGAGGTGGGTGATAGGATTCCACCATGGTTGTGATCACACGCGGTATATCTGTGAATCGTAGCTTATTGGCGAGGAATGCCTTTGTAGCTTCCTCTGCTGATACCACGTAGACTAAGGGGTAGCCACGTTTGAGTGTACCTACCTCGTATGCGATACGTAATGCAGGAAATTTCTTATCATCAGGTGGATAAAAATGCAATCCAGTGAGCTTGGTGAGATCCAACTGCTTAACGATTGCAGTACAGCGGTCGGGATACGTTAATGCGTACTGGATTGCTAATCGCATGTCGGGTATACTGAGTTGCGCGATGATGGAGTTATCGATGAATTCCACCATAGCGTGGATGATGGCCTCTGGATGTATTACGACATCTATTTGGTCGAACCCTACACCAAACAGATAGTGAGCTGCTATCACCTCCATGCCTTTGTTAATCATAAGGCTTGAATATATGGTGATGAGCTTACCCATCTGCCAGCGTGGATGTTTGAGCACATCAGCGGGTGAAATATCAGCCTCTATAGGGCGGTTGTGGAATATGCCACCAGAAGCGGTAAGGATTAAGCGTTTGAAGCTATCCTTGTGGTTAAGTAATTGATATAACCCTGTATGCTCGCTGTCGATAGGTAGAAACGATACGTTATGCTGGTGGACGAGCGGCATTATGAGTTCACCGTAACCGACGAGCGTTTCCTTGTTGGCTATTCTTATGGATTTACCTGCTTTGATTGCATGAAGTGTGGGATACAGGCCATTGGTGCCCGAGACTGCTACAACAACTATGTCAACCTCGGGTAGGGTGGCAAGCTCGATAAGCCCTTCTGTGCCTTGTAATACCTTAACCCCATGTATGGGGGTGAATTTGGAGGCCTGTACAGGGTCGGTGATAGCTACAACCTTGGGATGGAACTTACGTATCTGGTGGCTCAGTAGGGTGATGTTATGGTGTACGGATAGACCGAATACTGTGAACCTATCCGCCAGGTGTGAGATAACATCGAGTGTAGCGTTACCTATATAGCCAGAGGAGCCCAATATCACGACGTTCTTTTTGGTCATTTGAGTATTACCTCAAAAAGTAACCTAAGATAGTAGTAAACAAAGGGTGCACAGAAGAAGATGCTATCGAAGCGATCCAATACACCACCATGACCAGGTATTGTGCTATAGCTTTCTTTAAGGGATGCGTCACGTTTGATGAGAGATTCAACCAGATCACCTATTAACGCCATACATGCACCTATTAGACCCATGAGTATGGCATCTATCAGCCTTAGGTATGTGGCATAGAGGTAGCGATAGATTACCGTGAAAAGTGTTGCAAATAGTATACCACCTATGGTGCCTTCCCAGGTTTTATTTGGACTTACACGTTGTAGTAGTGGGTGACGACCGAATTTGCGACCGATTAAGAATGCCATGGTATCGTTACCCCATGCGATTATGAATGGCAGTAGTGCGAATGTAACACCTACACCATAGTCTAAACCTAAATGCTTGGGTAGCTCACGCAAGAGTATGAGGTGGCTCATCAGCCACCCAATGTAGAAGGTGCCAAATACTGTGCTTGCAATATGGTAGATGCTATCTTTAGGTTGACGACGTACAAGCTCACTTACTGATAATATGAAGATTAGCGTGGTTAGTGTCAAAAACGTATATAGGTAGCTTGCGTAGTAGGCGGTCCAACCCAACACCAAGGCTGCTAATATACCGAGGCACCGATACGGGTGTAACCCCTTAGCTGCTAGTATTTCGTAGAATTCGAAAGTACCTATGCCTATACCGAGCTCTATGAGTAGCAGGAAGAAAAAACCGCCCTCACGTGCGATGACGACGAGCGCGGGTACAAACAGTACACCGCTGATTATACGCCAGAGTAGGTTATTGTGATTGGATGAGCCCCCCATACCTGCGTTCCCTTTTGGTATAATCAGCGATGGCACGATCGAGTTCCTCTGGGGTGAAATCTGGCCATAGTGTAGGGGTTATCCATAGCTCAGTGTAGGCGAGTTGCCATAACATGAAATTCGATATACGGAACTCGCCTGATGTACGTATGAGTAGATCGATATCTGGTAAATCCGGATAGTAGAGGAAACGGCGGAAGCTCTCTTCGTCCACCTTGCGGATGCCGTTGTGTAAGATTTTGTTGACAGCATCGACGATCTCACTTCTACCACCATAGTTAACCGCTACGGTGAGTATCAGGCCGGTGTTGTTTTTGGTGGCTTCCTGCACCTTACGCAGGTGACGGCGTATCCAGATGGGGAATCGGTCGAGTCTGCCCATGAAACGTGTCTGTACGTTGTTTTCGAGTAGCTTAGGTAGCTTCTCCTGTGCGGTTTTGGTGAGCAGATTAAGTATTGCACGTACTTCATGAGCGGGACGACGCCAGTTTTCGGTAGAGAATGCAAATACTGTGAGATATGGGATGCCAAGTTTACCACAGTGTTCGACTATTTTTTCGAGGGCTGTTACACCTGCCTTGTGACCTTCAACCCGTGGTAAGCCACGTCGTTGTGCCCAGCGGCCGTTACCATCCATTATTATGCCGATATGGGTGGGAAGGTTCATCCCTCCAGCAGTTCGTTGATTTTGGTCTCCATCAGCTCGTCAGCTTTACCGATGTAGTCCTTGGTGAGGTCGTCGATTTGCTTTTCGAGCCGCTTGGCATCGTCTTCGGATAGCTCGCCTTCTTTCTTCATTTTGCGTAGCTTGTCGATAACGTCACGTCGTATGTTACGTAATGCTACACGATGCTGTTCGGTTATGCGTTTGACCAAGTCCACCATACCGCGACGACGTTCCTCACTCAATGGAGGGACTACAAGCCTTATGACTTGGCCATCGTTCTGCGGATTTATACCGATGTTTGCACGTTGGATGGCACGTTCGATTTCGGTGAGTAACGACTTATCCCATGGACTTATTATTATGAGGCGTGGCTCAGGTATCGATATGGTGGCTACCTGTTTTATGGGTAGCTCGCTACCGTATGCGGAGACTTTGATATCTTCCACCATACGTGGGGTAGCACGTCCGGTGTGGATGTTGGCGAGCTCACGTTTTAGGAAGTTCAGGGTTTTCTGCATTCTAACTTCAGCATCATCTATTATGGTTTCCATACTTGCCTCCTGTTAATCTAAATAACTATATGGAATTGAGTAAAGTCAATCAAAAATCTGTTCCCCAAGTGATGACAGCAGGTGTGATCAGTGTCGAAAGTGTCGCTTATGCGTGAAGATGATGGGTATCTTGTAGCGGTCGGCGGTGGCGATGACTTCGGGGTCACGGATTGAGCCACCGGGTTCCACTATGACGTCAATGCCAGCTTGTGCGGCAAGTTCTACGGTATCGGGGAATGGTAAGAAGCCGTCCGATGCCAATGCTACTGGGTGTAGGTGGGTGAGGTTAAACCTATCGCGGTTTTTGATTGCAAGCTCGGCTGCCCATACGCGTGAGGGTTGGCCACCACCTATACCTACTGTCATGTTGGGGGTGGCTAACACGATGGCGTTGGATTTGACAAACTGTACGACTTGGAATGCGAACCTGGCAGCTGCAAGCTCGGATTCGGTAGGTTCGTATTTGCCGACAACTTGCCAACCTTCTGTATCGAAACGATCCATAGTCTGTACCAATACGCCACCAGTAACTGTACGGTATTCGAAATCTGGTAGCTCGTCAGCTGGTAGTTTGATGAGTATCAGCTTCTTCTTTTTACCTAATACGGTGAGTGCTGTATCGGTGAATTCAGGGGCTACAACCACTTCGATAAAGATTGAGGTTAAGCGTTCGGCCAGCTGCTTGGTGACGGGACGGTTGAACCCCAGTATACCGCCGAAGATGGACATGGGATCACCCTTATAGGTGAGATCGAATGCTTCCTCGATACTCGTACCAGATGCGAGTGCTGCTACAGTTGTATGTTTTATCGTTACTGCGGTGGGGTTAGCGAACCACTTTATCACACGTATAGCGGTGTCTATGTCGAGGAGGTTGTTGAAGGATAGATCCTTACCCTGTAGTTTATGTATCTTGTGGAGTGCGACCCCTTTTGTGTCAACTATCTTGTACCAGGTGGCGGGTTGGTGGGGATTTTCACCGTAACGAAGGGTTTGATGCTTGTATAGTAATAGGGGTTTGAAGTTGGGGTCGAAATAACTTGCGATCATGCCATCGTACCAGGTGGTGTAGCGGAACGCTTTGTGTGCAAGCATACGCCTATCATCTATGGTTAATGAGTTGGTGGCTAACTTATCAGCTATCCAGTCGTAATCCTGTGGATCGACGATAACTGTTACACGAGGGTAATTTTTGGCAGCTGCACGAATTAGTGCGACACCACCGATATCTATGTTATCGGGTGAGGGGTTATCTTCAAATTTATAGAGGTTGACTACAACCAGATCGATTGGTGGTGTATCAAGTTGTGTCAGCTCATCAGCGGATGCAAGTATGGCGGCGAATACCTTTGGGTGTAGGGATTTCACCTTACCATGTAATAGTTCAGTGTAGCCGGTGAATTTACTCAACTCGTTTACATCTATACCTTTATCACGTAGGTAGTGTGTGGTGCCAGAGGTTGCGAGCAGTGAGTAGCCTAACTCACGTAGCTTGTGTGCGAATTCGTACAATCCGGTCTTATCGGTAACCGACAGCAGTGCATATTTCATGTGGATTTGGGTTTGACGAAGATGGCGAATTCAGGGCATAGGTATTCACATAGGTGACATCCGATACAGTTATCGGGTGATTTCACACGTGGTGGATGGTAGCCAAGCTTGTTGAAATGGTCCGCAAACTCGAGCACATTACGGGGACAGAACTCGATACAGTTACCGCAGCCTTTGCAACGTGGTTCGATGATCACTATATCCCATTGTTTCTTGGTGGTTGTTTCCTTGGCCATGGTACCCCCTAATATAAAAAGGTTAGCTTAAGGGTTTTGTTGAAATGTGTAGCGTGAACACGTACGAAATATATGCCAGCAGGTGCATCAAATGGTAAGCTACCAGTTGGGGTGGTTATCTGCCATGAGGTTAATCTTCTACCCATGATATCGTAAAGCTCACATCCCATAGGTAATAAGGTGGATGGTACCTTCCAGCTTATGGTATGGGGTGCGATAAATCTAAACTTTACATCAGTGGGTGATGTCTCAACATATGGTATGCTGGAGAATATTCTTATACCCCAACTGTGTAGGGTGCCGGTATCGCTACCGGCACAGTCTCTAACCATGAGCTGCCATTCGCCAGCTGAGTACTCGCTGATGAAATCTGATAGCGAGCCGGGGCCATCGGGGACGAGGTCGATACCGTACCAACCTACGAGGCTGTCGTTTGAGCCACCTGTTCGGTTATGTAGCATGACCGCAGTACCGGTGGGTGAACGTAGCTTCACCTGTAGGTCTGAAATGTACGTATGGGTTATACATACGTAGACGTTGATATCGTTGATGATGAGTGAATCCCCTATTGTGAGTGAGCTGGTTACCCAACCATCGTTATCGGGGATGTTGAGTTCAGGGTTACAGAAGTACTCGTACATGTTGAGTGGTGACAACACGAAATCGATAACGGTATCGTGGTGGATGGTTATATTATCGAGTGTCACCCTGGCATAGCCGGTGCTGGTGACATGTAACCAATAAGTACCCTGGTAGAGTGTGGTGTGATAGTAACCTGTGCTTGCGTCAGTGTGTATACAGGTGGTATCGAGCAGGTCGGTTATCATGATAGTTGCATACAAAGGTGTGCTGTCGGGTGATAACACATGACCGGAGAGTGAGACAAGTTCGAACGGAAACATCTGTATGTTTAGCGGTACGAGTGAATCGAACCATACCTCCACATTGGGTATGACAGTTGTGTGGTAACCTGGTGCGGTAACCTCTATCGTGTAGATACCGTCTAATAGCATACGATGGTAATCGCCAACGAGTGGGTCAACCCATATGGGTTTGTTGAGCTCCACGATGTTGAGCTCACACCCATCTATTGGTAGGCCGGTGGATGCATCGGTGATTAATCCCGTCAACCCCGTACCTGCACGCCAGATGATGTATAGCATGGAGTTTTTGTTGTCATTCCAGAGTTGTGGTAGG
>JAGGUB010000022.1 GCA_021158725.1 Caldifarciminota bacterium
AGCTCTATACCCAAATGGAAAGATACAGCGAACAGCTAAATATGGAAAGTACCGATCTACAGTCGATGATCGACGAACTTACAACAAAAATTATGGAACTCAAAGCACACGAACTTATTGACACTATGCGTGAGGAAATAGGGGAGCTTGAACAACAGGTTGAACAGCTTCGCCATGCTGTGAAACAGTTCGAACAGCAATTCACCCACCAGCTGGAGCGTATCGAAGATATGGAGTTACTCGAACCCGAAACTATTGCGAAGCTCGAACGCATAAAAGAGCTAACATCAGAAATTATAACACCAGAGATGGAGCGGTTGCTTAGCGAGATAATGGATAAACTTCGTAACAATCCCGAGATATGGCGTGAAGCGTTGTCAAAGATGGAAGATTGGATGCATGAGCTTGAAGCTAACCTCGACAGGATGATTGAGTTGCTTGAAAACATAGTGAATGAGCGTCGTCTTAAGGAGTTGATGGATGAGGCCACCCGCATAAAGGAGGCATGGGATAACCTTGCCGAACAGAGTAAGGTAGCAGCTCCAGAGACCCGTAAGGGGTTGAGCAAATTAGTAGAGGATCTACAGCAGGATCTCAACACATTAAAAGCGGGGATGGATTCACTTGTAGCCGATATGTATCTATCAACTGAACTATCGCGTATCGCACAGGATATACCATCGATACAGAGTAAAATGGAACAAGCAAAAGAGACCATGCAGGTGGGTGAACATCCAACCCAACTTACACCATCCATAAGCCATGACTTGGATAAATTAGCTCAAGCACTACGTTCACTTTACGAGAAGGTGAGCCATGGCACGTTTGTCATGGAGGAGCTACAGGAGATGGAGCGTGAGTTGATACAACTCTCCCACTGGGAAGAGGAGATTGCCACCAACCCAAGGGGTGAATCCCCCCTACGTCAGGCTGCGATACGTGATGCGTTACATAACATAAAGTTAAGATACTTATCGCTATACCGTAAATCGCCATTCGTGAGCGAGGAACCACTGAACTTTATTGATACCGCGATCAATGAGATGGAATACACCTCACAGTTGCTTTCACAGGGTGAGCACGTAGAAGCTACCCAACACGCTACCAACGCTATGTACAACATTAATCAAGCCATATCGGTGTTATCACAACAGCAAGCTACATGCCAGCAATTAGCATGTCAGACACAGGGAGAAAGTTCTATGAGTATGTTGATGCAGATGTTGAACCAGATTGCGCAATCACATGAAGCACTTACACAGATGGCACAGAACATACTTGCTACGTCAGGGTTACCACG
Source organism: Caldifarciminota bacterium (assembly GCA_021158725.1). Classification (GTDB taxonomy): domain Bacteria; phylum Hydrothermota; class UBA3073; order NMUJ01; family NMUJ01; genus NMUJ01. The sequence goes on from JAGGUB010000022.1 coordinate 1,301, forward strand.
TGTACTGGGTGAATCCGCACACCAGATAGCAACCCAAGAGCGTGAACTTGCGGATAGGTTGCACAAAGTGGCTGAGGGGTTACGTGGACGTGCGCTTGGTGACCTCGATCATGTGGCGGATGAACTCGATAAGCTTGCAGATAGGATTGAACAGGGTGGTATCACGCCTGAAATCATTGCCCGTCAAAAGGAGCTATTACGACATATGTTGGATGCACAGAAATCTATCTATACTAAGAAGTTCTCACGTAGGAGGATATCCGAACCGGGGCAGGACTTTACCAACCTCATAGGGCCAAAGGGGTTGAACCCCAGAACCCGTCATGGGGTATCACAGAAACAGATCTGGCATGCATTACGTGAGAGATTTATACCATATTATGAACGTTACATACGTGAATATTTCAGGAAGCTGGAGGAGTGATGTGGTGGATTAGCTTATTTATTTTTATGAATACCATAAATGTGGATTCGTCACAGGTGGCAGCTGAGTACGAGGTACTCGTAACCGCCAAACGTATACCTATGGTATCCGAATATGCGGCGTTTAGTTACAAAATTATGCGTACACAACTGTTGCCTGTATCTATGCCGTATTGGGTTGATGCATATACGTGGATAAACTATCAGGTTGAACTTGCCACGTGTTACATACGGGGGATATCGCAAAAACATAACCTCATACTGGTTAATAGTGTACCGATAGCACGTGAGTTGATGTTGGATTTCGGTATATTATACCCTTTGTGGGATAAGGTTGAACTCGTCCGCGGTAGTGGCACCTTATATGGGTCAGCAGCTATGGGAGGTGTGATAAACTTTGTCTCCCTACCTGTACGTCAGACAGGGGTACGGGTTTTCCTACCTACATATGTACGTGAGGGTATATTAAAGTTAGGTTTGGATGTTAACTTACGATGTAAGGGGGTAAACTTACAGCTACGTGGTATACCGGAAAATGTGAGCACAGGGTGGAGGTTGCCAGGTTTGAGGTTTACAACCAGACACCAATATGGTACGTTTGAATACGATCGTCTAACCCGTACGAGGCGACCACCCGATGGTATACGTGCTGATACAGTTAGTTTGATCTCGTTGAAGTTGACCCCACCTGTTGTGTTTAACCCACAAATTACAGTATTTGACAATGAATTCATCGAACACTATTCCAGTACATGGATGTATAGCTGTCATCGTGAACACACCCGCGGTATGAGGTTAGAAGTACGGCATCACGGTAGCTTCAACATTGTCGCGGGTATCGATATCTTACATACCGTGCTCAATAGTACCGACGTGGGCAACAGAGAGCGTTACGAGATAGCGGGGTGGTCACGTGGTGAATACATTATTGGTAAATTGATGTTATATCCCACGGCGAGGCTTGACTACAACCGTACATCGGGTAGGGTGGTACCTACCTATAACTTAGGTATCACCTACAGGGGTAAATTGATAGTATTTGCCTCGTATGGTACGGCGTTCCGATACCCCAGCTTCTTTGACCTGTATTGGCCTGCACAGATTTGGGATGGTGGTGGGGTTGAAGGTAACCCCAA
>JAGGUB010000041.1 GCA_021158725.1 Caldifarciminota bacterium
GGTGGAACCCAACCCCAGCACCAGCACAGTGAATGAAGCTGGTCAACTTGCACGTAACGAGTTACCTGATATCATCATCGGGCTTGGTGGTGGCAGTGCCATGGATGCTGCCAAATGTGTAGCCGTGTTGGCAACCAACCCCGGCAACATAGAGGATTACATAGGTAAAGAAGCTACGAACCCACCATTACCTATTGTCGCTATACCGACGACGGCTGGCACTGGTAGTGAGGTCACCCAATACGCTGTGCTGACAGATACCAAGCTCAACCGCAAGCGTGCATACGCAAGTACGAAGATATTCCCGATGCTGGCGGTGTTGGATCCACAGTTTACGGTTACCATGCCAGCCCATGTAACCATAGATACTGGTATGGATGCGCTCACACATGCGATAGAGGGTTATCTATCGACACGTGCGACACCGATCTCTGATATACTGGCGATCGAAGCGATAAAACTGATAAAAACGTATCTACCAAAGGTGGCAACGAATGGGGGAGACCTCACCGCAAGATCGCACATGCTGTATGCGTCCATGCTTGCAGGTATGGTGATATCACAAACCCGTACGATAATGTTGCATGCGATTGGGTATCCGCTTACCACCCTGTATGGTATACCACATGGTAGGGCGAACGCCATAATGTTACCGTATGTGTTGGACTTCTTGATGGATGTACGTACGGATAGGATCGAAGAGATCATCAAGCTATTTGGTGGCAAAGATCTAACCGCTATCGAACAGTTTGTACATAGGTTGGGTATATCAACAAAGCTATCCGATCATGGTATCACCGAATCCGATATATCGCGGTTTGTGGATGATGTTAAGAACCGCACACGTAACTTAAGTGTGACACCCAAACAGGTGACCCCTGACGATATATCAACCTTATACCGTAGAGCACTTTAACGTTTAGTGTGATCTGCGTAGCTTGGATTTCAACCTCCTACGTAGAAATTTTATCCCCATCGTGCATAGGTGTGACGATACCCCTGTCCTATGGGTGACCAACTTAGCTACCTGTAGGTTTCGCAAAAACTCATCACTATTGTTGAATGCCATCATCTCCACATATGTACGACCTAACTCAAACTCCGCATGTGCATCACTACCTGCAGTCACCGGTAGGTTGTGTAGCTTGGCAAACTTCATCGCACGTCGGTTGTCGAGTGGCAATATAACACGTGAGTTGAACCCCTCAATCATATCTACTTTATCGATAATCCTGGTCAACACATTAGCATCTAACCTTGACTTACGGAACCTATCAAACGGATGCGGTACACATACGAGGCCACCCTGTTGCTTTATCCTATCTATGGTTTCATCAACCGATAAGCCCTTGGGTATCGGGGTTTCGAGGAAGTAACCGATGAGCTCACCACTATCTGTAAGTATCTCCTCACCTACGATCAGTACAAACCCCTCAGGGATGATCTCTTTCAACCTCAACGCACCCTCTATGGTGTTATGATCCGTCACCGCTACCCCAGTAAGCCCTTTACTTATGCAAATATCGACCAGCTTGTCGATCGGGATACGGCCATCAAACGAATATTCCGTATGTACGTGTAGATCGAGCCTCACCACGCTATCCGTCAACAGAATGTACCTCCCAAAGCATGGTATCTGGTTGTGTAAGTATGAACTTAGCAGCTGCTTTCAGGTCGTCGGATTCGCACATCTTCTTTATGAGTTCAGGATGTACGACGAACTCAACCACCTTACCCGTACGGCGGTTGTTGAACCGCACCTTCATCGATGGTGATGGCTCAATCTCGATGTTACCCTTACCGATGGTGGCTTTGGTCGCACATTGTATGCCATCCACTATGCAGGTGTAGGGTTTTTCCGGACGTACCTTAACCGTAACCTGTAGCTCCATGATACCCTCGGGGTTGAGCAGCTTCCTTGCCGCTAACCCCATCCTATAGCCTAACGCAAGGAATGGCCCATCATGGCCATGAAATTTGACCGTCTCCTCGTAGGTGAGCGGTTCACAAATCACTTCCATGGTGTCACCACTTACCCGTACGTAAGTATTCGTCGATTGCACGTGCTGCAACACGGGCGGCACCCATCGCCAATATCACAGTAGCTGCACCTGTTGCTATGTCACCGCCGGCGAATACACCTTTACGTGAGGTCTTACCGGTTAGCGGATCGGTTATCACGTTACCATGTTTACCTACTTTCAACCCAGGTGTGGTGTTAGGTATGAGTGGGTTGGGTGATTGCCCGATAGCTACTACCACCACATCTACCGGTATGCGGAAGTTCGACCCCTCTATGGGAATAGGGCGTCGCCTACCGGAGGAGTCGGGTTCACCCAATCTCATCCTTATGCATTCCATCTCCTTTACCCAACCGTTTTCATCTGCATGGTAACGTACTGGCAGTGTAAGGAAGTGAAATTCAACCCCCTCCTCCTCAGCCCGCTTTATCTCTTCGATCCTGGCTGGCATCTCCTTACGTGACCTACGGTAGATGATCATCGACTTCTTTGCCCCCAATCTCAACGCAGTACGGGCGGCATCCATCGCTACATTGCCACCACCTATGACGGCAACACGATCGCCTCGTATGACAGGTGTATCGTACTCGGGGAATAGATATGCCTTCATGAGGTTAACACGTGTCAGGTATTCGTTTGCGGAGTAGATGCCATTGTAGTTTTCACCTGGTATACCCATGAACCACGGTAAGCCTGCACCCGTACCTATGAAGACAGCATCATACTCCTGTAATAGCTCGTCAACCGTCTTTGTCTTACCCACAACGAATGATGTGATTATCTTCACACCCAACTTCTTCACGTATTCGACCTCACGCTCTACGATCCTTTTTGGTAGACGGAACTCCGGTATACCATACATCAGTACACCAC
>JAGGUB010000125.1 GCA_021158725.1 Caldifarciminota bacterium
AGGCCAAGTTCGTCCATCTTGATCTTATCACCTGTTTGTACGTATTCACGTAACCACCTGAGTGCAGTACGAGTTAGCGGTATTTCACGTTGCTTACCACCCTTGCCATGTACGCGGACGATTTCGCGCTCCCAATCAATATCGTGTAGCTTTAAGTTACAGAGTTCACTCGCTCGCATACCCGTACCGTAGAGGAGTTCCAGGATTGTACGATCCCTCAGCGATAGATCTGTCAACTCGAACAGCCTTTCCATCTCAGCTTCTGTTAAGAATGTGGGTAATTTACGTGGTAGCTTAAACGATCGTACTGCGGTTGCGGGTTGTATGTTGACAATACCGTGGCGATTCAAATACCTGTAGAAGCTACGTATGGTGGATAGCTTGCGGTTGATGGATCGCTTCTCGTAACCATGGCGTGCGAGTGAAGCCACAAAGTTACGTATATGATCCACGTTCACCTGGGATGGATGTTCAACCCCATAGTTCGTCTTGAGGAATTCACTAAATTCCAACAGATCCACTTTATAGCTACGTATGGTATGTGGTGACATGTTCCTGTTTTGCATGTAGTTAAGGAAATCGTTGATAAAGGGTATCATCTTCACTTAATATAAGGTATACATGGGATTGGGAAGTGTCAAATCTTTGCCCCTTTATGTTAGGATAGTGGAATTGCAAGATGAAGATTACAAAGTGCAAAAGCCAAATTTCACAAAGGCGATTTGGCATTTTTCAATTTGCATTCTGATTTTTGCATTGAGTCATTGCGCTTATTATGCTCTGATTCCTGTGTGTCAACAATTTGTACATTCAGCTAAGCTTCTTAACGCTATCATCAAGGATTATTATTTGAGCCACGATTGTTACGAGGAAAATTCAAAGAAAAAGAAGAATACTTTGAATGGGTTTGAAAAACTATCGATATGCTCCCCGGGGGAGACTCGAACTCCCAACCGTCGGGTTAACAGCCCGCCGCTCTACCGATTGAGCTACCGGGGATCATTAATTTAATATAGCTTAAATCCATTGAAGTCAACCATTTCAGATAAGAACTATGTGGATAGCTTATATCAAAGCGTAATAGCTCAATGCAGGGTGCAGAATGTAAATTGAAGAATGCAAAATAGAAGCGATTTATCGGAACGGTTATTAGAGTTCGCAGGATGACTTTGCAATTCGCACTTTGCAATCTCCATTTTGCAATTGCATTCAGGCTATCTTTCGTCTTCGGTGACTTCATGAATAGCTTACGACCTACGCATACACTGGCAGAAACCGTGGTAGTTGGCACATATGCCACCCATTATCGAGAACATTCCCCAAAACAGTGGCCGTGTCAAAATATGTGACAGTATAGGCTTACAATAAGGGAGCAAATATATCCCCCATGTGATAAGAAAGCACCCTACTACGATACAGGCGTGCCCAAATATGATTAATGCAACTCGGTTACCAGACCAGCCCACGTAACAGAGTGCCAATCCAATAACCAATGGTACTACACCCCCTACGCTGTTACCTTTTACGATGGTTATCACCCCAAGTACTATAAGCAATACTCCAACAACCAAGCCTACCACACTACGTGGGTTCATTATACCTCCTTTACATTTGAAAATAGTTTATCCAACCATTAAACAAGTGTCAATATAACGATAACTCACACTTATTTTTAAAATATTTATTGACAATTGCATCACTTTGGTATATTTATTTAGATGGCAAATATATTGCGTAAAATACTACCTACAGCCAACGAACGTACGCTACGTAGGTTATGGCCTATCGTTGAAAAGGTTAACAAAGAATTTGAGAAACTGAAGTCCCTAACCGACGATCAACTACGCAAGAAGACTGAGGAGTTCCGTACCCGCTACAAAGAAGGTGAATCACTCGACGACCTTATGGTCGAGGCATATGCGGTTGTAAAGGAGGCCGCACGTCGGCTGGTGGGCAAGAAGTGGCAGGTAACAGGTCAGATGTGGGAATGGAACATGGTACACTATGATGTACAGATATTGGGTGCTATCGTGCTACACCAGGGTAAGATAGCGGAGATGGCCACCGGTGAGGGTAAGACGCTTGTCGCTACCATGCCGTTATATTTGAATGCACTTACTGGACGCAATGTACATCTGGTCACAGTCAACGACTATCTTGCACGTCGTGACGCCCAGTGGATGGGTGGACTATACGAATTTCTTGGTGTAACCGTTGGCTGCATACAGAGTGGTATGCCTCACGATGAACGCAAAAAGCAGTACGAATGTGATATCACATATGGTACGAATAACGAGTTTGGGTTCGATTATCTACGTGATAATATGGTTTTACGTGCAGAGGATCGTGTGCAACGTGGCCATTACTATGCAATAATAGATGAGATCGATAGCATACTTATAGATGAGGCACGTACTCCGCTTATAATTTCGGGTCCTGTCGAACGTAGCCTCAACCGCGAATATGCACGACTTAAGCCATTAGTCGAACGTCTATTCCGCAAGCAAACGATATTGGTTAACTCAATAATTGCGGAAGCTGAACAGCTACTCAAAGAAGGTAAGTACCGTGAAGCAGGTATCAAACTACTCCAGGCACAGCGTGGTGCACCCAAAAACAAGCGGTTGATGAAACTAAAGCAGGAACCTGGTATACAGCGGTTGATCGATGAAACAGAGGCCATCTTCTTGCGTGAGAAGAAGATGCACGAACTCGATGCTAACCTATATTATTATATCGACGAACGTGCCAACGTGGTATCGCTCACAGATAAAGGTAGATACGAACTTATGCCACAGGATCCGGACTACTTCACAGTACCGGATCTGAGTGAAATGCTATATGCGATACAGAAAGATCAAAGTCTATCGCCACGCGAACGTCTGGTTAAGAAAGAGGCAGCTGAACGTGAATTCGCCGAAAAGAGTGCACGTGTACATGCACTTACACAATTATTACGTGCGTATGCATTGTTTGAGCGTGACGTCGAGTATGTTGTACAGGATGGTAAAGTCATAATCGTGGATGAATTTACAGGTAGGTTGATGCCAGGCCGTAGATATTCGGACGGCCTACATCAGGCGATCGAAGCCAAAGAAGGGGTACGCATTCAGGAGGAGACACAAACACTGGCTACAATTACGTTACAGAACTACTTCAGGATGTACGAGAAGCTTGCCGGTATGACAGGTACTGCTGTTGATGAAGCAGCTGAATTCTGGGAACTCTACAAGCTGGAGGTTGTAGTCATACCCACCCATAAACCCGTACGTAGGGTAGTATTTCCTGACGTCGTTTACAAAACACGTCGCGAGAAGTATGAAGCTGTGATCCGCGAGATCGAAGAGATGCATCGTCGAGGTAGACCCGTACTCGTAGGTACCACATCCGTGGAAGCTTCAGAGATACTCTCACGTATGCTCAAACGCAAGGGTATACCACACCAGGTGTTGAATGCTAAGCATCACGAACGTGAAGCTAACATCATTGCACAAGCTGGGCAACGCGGTAAGGTGACGATCGCTACCAACATGGCCGGTCGTGGTACCGACATAAAGTTGGGCCCCGGTGTGGTCAAATGTAAGGAATGTTGCCTATTCTCAGATAATAACAACTGTAACGTCGATATTAACCAGTGTTATCGTGACCCACCTTGCGGTTTACATATCATAGGGACAGAGCGACACGAGGCACGTCGTATCGATCGACAGCTCGCCGGTAGGTGTGCACGTCAGGGAGACCCCGGGTCTGTGCGGTTCTATCTATCGTTGGAAGATGACCTGATGCGATTGTTTGGTGCCGACCGCATAGCGGGGCTCATAGATAGATTCGGGCCACCAGATGGTAAGCCTATCGAAAGTAAACTCGTAACCAAAGCCATAGAATCGGCTCAGAAGAGAGTCGAACGTATGCATTTTGAGATGCGTAAAAGGTTACTCGAATACGATAATGTGATGAACAAACAGCGTGAGGTGATCTACGGTAAACGTAACGAAATACTCGATAGGGAAGATGTCACGGATATGGTGAAAGAGAGCATAAGGAATACGATTGCCGAAATAGTTGACAAACATGTGGCACTTGGTGAGGCATTCTCACCACAGGATCTGCGTATGGAGTTACAAACCATTGTGTTGACTGACTTACCTGTGGATTGGGATTCACTTAAATCGAAAAGGCCCGAAGAGATCGAAGAGATCGTCTTCGACGCTGTGATGTCAGAATATCGTAAACGTGAGCAGATCATAGGGCCAGACACCATGCGACAGCTCGAACGTCAAATCATGTTATGGACTATCGATCGTCTCTGGCGTGAGCACCTATATGAGCTTGATGCATTACGTGAAGGTATAGGGTTACGTAGTTACGGTGAACGCGATCCACTGGTCGAGTACAAACGTGAGGCGTTCCAGATGTTCCAGGAATTGCTATCGAACATCGACCGCACTATTACACGTAATCTGTTTGGGTTAAGGATTGCACCTCAGGTATTGCGTCAGACGAGAGAACGCGTACCTACCGAGAGACCACAGAAGAAGGAACCCACCACTATGAAAGCTCAAAAGGAATTTGCAACAGCTGAAGCAGAACAGCCATCCACACAGCAACCACTACGACCAGTGGTCAAAAAGAAGAAAAAGAGACGCAAACGAAGGTAGTTGACTTTATGCAAAGTTCACTATTTTATAAAGAGGTGAAAATAAAGAGGTGAAAATGGTACGTTGGTTGTTTTTTTATGTGAGTAGTGTAATATTAGGGAGCTGGATACTCACGGGGTGTACCCAAAAGTGGGCATCACCTACAACACTTAAGGAGCTGGAGCAGGTCAAACAAGCTGCAGAGGCAGCTGAAGCTAAGGCAGCTGAACTCGAAGAGACACGTAAATATCTTGAACAGGAGCGTGACACTAAACGTGCACGTGTGGAGGCACTTCGAAAGCAGATAGAGAAATTAGGAGGCAAACCATGATGAGGGTGGGGTCGATCATATTGGGTTTGTTGCTGGCCTGTAGCGTACTTTATTCGGAAGGGCGGCTTACTGAGGAAGAGGCACGTACGTTAATTGAGGAATATAAAGCACGTGAACGTGCAGCAAAAGAGAAAATAGCGATTGAGATGGCAAAGATTGAACAACTTCGTAAGGAGATAGCGGCACTCGATGCAGAGATATTGAAGTTAGAGGCCAAGCTCAAGGAGTTACAAGCCAAGAAAGTACCTGAATTCAAAATTTACAAGGTCAAAAAGGGTGACACCCTGTGGGGGATAGCAAGACGCTTTTATGGTGCAGGTGTACGATGGCGTGACATATACGAGGCAAATAAAGGGTTGATAAAGGATCCACACCATATTTTGCCAGGATGGGAGTTGAAAATACCTCTCCCCTAATAAACTATGGAACTACGTACAAAGATACCGTTGAAAGGTGCTGACCTGTTGAAGTTAACCGGTGAAACCGATACCATACTGAAGTTATTGCGTGATCGCTATGGTGTAAAGATCATCATAAGAGGGGATGAGCTCACACTCATAGGTAGTGATGAGAGTAAACTCAACGAGGTACGTAGCTATCTGGAGTTTCTCATACATCAAATACGTAAGGGTAAAACCATACGTGAGGAGGATGTGTTAGTACCAGCTGCTGACGAGAAGAAGGTGATCCCCACCCCAAGAGGTATAGTACGGCCACAGAGTCCGGGCCAGGAGAAATACATAGAGGCGCTCAACACATACGATGTGGTGGTAGCCATAGGGCCTGCAGGTACTGGTAAAACCTTTCTCGCTGTCTGTAAAGCTGTGTGTGAACTTATGCGTGACAATGTGAAACGTATTATACTGACACGGCCGGCAGTTGAGGCAGGTGAAAGTCTGGGTTACCTGCCGGGCGACTTCCGTGAGAAGATAGATCCCTACCTGGGGCCACTTTACGATGCTTTATATGAGATATTTCCCACTCATAGGGTACGTGCACTTATGGATGAACGTAAAATTGAAATACTACCGCTCGCATATATGAGGGGTAGAAATCTAAACAACGCATATATACTTGTGGATGAGGCACAGAATACCACAAGAATGCAAATGAAGATGGTACTCACAAGGATGGGACCCAACTCACGTATTGCGATAACTGGCGATATTACACAGATAGATTTGGCCAACAAAAAGGATTCAGGCTTATTGGAGATAGAGAAGGTGCTAAAAGGAGTATCAGGTATAAAGTTTGTATATCTGACCGAAGATGATTGCGTACGTCATCCGCTCGTCAAGCAAATTATCGTTGCTTACGAGAATTACGAAAGGACACGCAAGACAGGCAAATAGATTTGAACCCACCTTAATGGTTAAGGTTGAGCTACATAATCCCACACAATATCATTTAGATAATACAGAGGTGGAACGCTTACTACAGGAGATAGCCAAGTGTGAAGGCTGGTCAGCACCACTCGTAGTGAGCATAGTGTTGGTCGACAATAAGAGGATCAGAGAGCTCAACCTATCCTATCTGGGGCGTGACCACCCCACAGACGTCATAGCGTTCCATCTACCGCCTGTGGGTGATGAACCACATCTCGCTGATATCTATGTTTCGTGGGAGGAAGCTGCCACCTATGCGGCAGACCATAAAACAGCTGTAAAAGAAGAGATAATGCGATTAATAATACATGGGTTCCTACATGTGCTTGGTTACGACGATACTACACCCGCAAACCGTGCTCACATGTTGGACAAGGGTGAACACTACCTTCGTATGTGGAGGGCATGTACATAGGGTTGGTTATCCTAAAAATACTGGGGTTCATTATATTGATAGCATTATCGGCAACCTTTTCAGCTTCGGAGACTGCACTTTTCTACTTGTCACCCGTGAAACTCGAGTCACTTGCACAAAAAGGTAGGTGGTTCAGCAAGCTCACCAAACGTGAACATTTTCTACCTACGATACTATTTGGTAACACGCTCGTAAATGCGGGTGCATCCCTACTGTTTGTATCGATACTGGAGGATTTCCTGCGTACACCGCTATCAGAGGAGGTGTTCGTATCGACTGTGATATTGACGTTTATAATATTGACGTTTGGTGAGTTTTTGCCCAAACTTTTTGCCACCGTAAAAGCATACTCAATAGTTACACATACCGCGTTACCACTGAATATATTATACTTTGTCTTCTTACCATTTACGGTGCTGCTGTTACCATTGTTTCGAGTATTACAAAGGCCCTACAGGGTGCCAAGCTACCATGAGTTACTGTGGGTGATAGAGAATAGCCTCAAACAGGGATACCTAACATCGTTTGAGGCACATTTCACACGCGGGTTGATAGATTTCCACAACAGTACCGTTGATACGATAATGACACCACGTGAGAGGATATTTGCACTCCCTGGTGATACCAAGATAGAATCTATACGTAACAACAAGCTTAAGTATTCTCGTATCCCTGTGTACGACAAGAATATCGATGATATTGTGGGAATACTTTATCTGAAGGATTTATTCACGTATGAAGGTGACCCCCATGCACCTGTGCGGGTGCTCGTACGTGATGCACTCTTTGTATCAAGTAACTCACAAATCAGCCAGGTATGGAACCTGTTCAAACTCAAACACATACATATGGCTATAGTGCGTGATGGTAAGAAGGTGGTGGGTCTGGTAACATTAGACGACATTTTACGTACGTTGTTCACATGGCAACCTGGTTAATCATACTTTTTGCTATATGTGCATTCTTTACCGCAAGTGAGATAATATTCACATCTGCCGACCGTATACGACTTTATGCAAAAAGTAAAAGTGAAAATAAGTGGCTAACCTCCGCATGGCAATTCATAAGTGAACCATATAGGTTTCTTGGTACTGTACTCATAGGTACGGATGCAACCCACATAGCGATCGCTATACTCTGGGGTAAGGTGTTCGAAAATTACACACTCAGCGGTATTATTGCCACGATTGTGGCTACACTTACGTTGCTGGTGTTTGGCGATCTGCTACCTAAGATAATTGCACATCCATTCGCTACACGGTTAGCACCTTATTTTGCAGTAATCCATAGGTTGCTATATTTTGTATTCTACCCACTTATACAATTCGAGTATTGGTTAGCACAGAAATTGAAGCTATACGCTAAACGTCCTGGGTATGAGACACGTGAAGATCTATTTCTGGTGATACAGAGGTTGCTTACAAAACCGGAAGCAAGGTTTCTCGAAAAGATTGTCAAACTACGTGAGAAATGTGCGAAGGATATCATGATACCACGCCATAGGATAGTTGCTATACCTGTAACAGCAACTATTGATGAAGTCATCCAAAAGGTGCGAGAGACCGGGCATTACCGTTACCCAGTATATGACGAACAGCTCGATAATATTGTGGGAGTATTGAGGATACGTAAGCTGTTCGGTTCGAATAAGTCCATAAGATCGGTGCTCGACGCCCCGCTATTCCTACCCGATATTATAACGGTTTGGGAACTATGGAGTAAGATGGAAGAGAGAGGTGAAGATCTGGCCATACTTATCGATGAATACGGAGGTGTATCCGGTATTGTGACCGTAGAAGATATCGTTGAAGAGCTGGTTGGTGAGATACAGGATGAGTTCGATTACTGGTCGTGGGAGACCGAAATAGAGGAGTTACAACCAGGTACGTATAAGTTACCGGCTGATATGAGGCTTACAGAGGTGGAAGATAAGCTTGGGATAAAGTTTCCACGTGAAGTGACAGAGTTCGAAACCCTATATGGTATAATATCGCATTACCTGGGTACGTCGCCAGCTGCCGGATCGAAAGTCAATCTCAACGGTATAACGTTGGAGGTTGGTAGAGGCATAAAGCAACCATTTAACGTTATTTTGCGTGTGGAACAGGCAAAAAAGGAGGAGTGATGGAATGTGTAAACCGAGAGAAAAATTTGAAAACCTGCCCCTGTACATGGGAGCCGTGTGATGTTAAGGGTATATGTTGTGAATGCATAAAACGTCACTTGAAGCATAAGGAGTTACCTGCATGCTTCTTCACACCAGAAGCTGAAAGAAC
>JAGGUB010000097.1 GCA_021158725.1 Caldifarciminota bacterium
ATTTGGGTGATTTTACAAAATATACGTCGTGTATTTGACGGGCGGGATGGAACTGTGGCATATAGAGGGCATCCATGTTCCAGAATTCGTACTCAACGAGTGGGCCCTTCATCTCTTCAAACCCCATCGCGAGTAGCTTTTGACGTACTTTGGATAGAAATAATGAGTAGGGGTGACGATGTCCTACTACGATGGGTTTGGGGGGTAGCATTAAATTATATGGTCTGAGTTTGTAGGTACGCCAGCTACCGTCACGTAGGAGGTCGGGGGTGAGCTGTGAGATCTCTTTGGATACCTCTTCCGGTAACTGGGTAAGTAGTTGTTTACCGGTGGGGGTGAGTGAGAATATGCGGTCACGGTATTCGTCGATACGGAAGATGCCACGTTGTTTGCCACGTTTACGTGAGTACTGGGTGATGAGAGCCTGCTCCAGGGGTGATAGTTCATCCCATGGGTAAGTTGTATCACCTATTTTGGTTAGGATATTCTGTAGGGTGGTGAGTTCATCGGGTAGTTTTACGAAGTGAACCTTATTCTCGGTAATGGTTATCGCACCTAATTGCTTGAGCCTACCGATGGCTTTACCAAATAGGTCGTTATTTACGAGTTTGCGTAGCTCGGATAATGGACGTGCACCCTTTTTGACAGCGTTTAAGATACGTAGCTCGGGTATACCAGTGTCACGAAACTGTTTACCGAGTTCAGTCAACCGCACTTTGCGGGTGATGTTTTCGGCGGTGACTTCGAGTAAGTTTTTTGTGAGTAACCAGCTGATGACTTTTGGTAGCTGTTTGGGATCGATACCTGAGAGTTTGGGGATTTTGGACTCAACTATTTGGTGATGTTGTTTAAATACACGTAAGACTTTGACCTCGAGCGGATGTAAGTGTTCCATATGTTTAAAGATAGCAGTTATGATGAAATGACAAGAAGTTAATTGACCAATGAAGGGGATGGATATTTTAAAACGATGAAATTTAAAGGGTGGCAGAAAGTGAGCTTAATAGACTTTCCTGGTAGGATAGCGACAGTTGTGTTTACGGGGGGGTGTAACTTTAGGTGTCCATATTGCCATAATCCGGAGCTTGTTATAGGGTGGGAGAAGTTGCCTGATATCGATGAAGAGGAGGTATTTCGGTACCTTGAACGTCGTAAGGGGCTCATAGATGGGATTGCAATAACTGGGGGTGAACCGCTACTACATCAGGAGATAATAGATTTTATCCGCAAGGCGAAGTCTAAGGGGTATCCTGTAAAGATTGATACGAATGGTGCGTTTCCGGAGGTGTTGACAAAGCTCATAAACGATAAGTTGGTAGATTTCATTGCAATGGACATTAAAGGGGCAAAGGATAGGTATGCAGAGGTGGCAGGTGTGCCAGTAGATGTAGAAAAAATCGACAAAAGTATTAGGATGATAATGGAGAGCGGTATTGATTATGAGTTTAGGACGTCGGTGTTGCCAATGTTTTTCGATATGGAGGAGGCAAAGAAAATAGGTGAATGGATTAAGGGTGCTAAACGCTATGTGTTACAGATAGTGCATACTGTGAAGACATTGGATGAACGTATCAAGGAGAAGAGAATATACTTGCCACATGAGGTGGAGGCATTTGTTCCAATCTTAAAGCAATATGTGGAAAGTGTCATCGTTAGATGATATTCGTTATCCCGATGGGTGAATATTTGGAACGCACCATTATCGATGAGGTTGAGAAAATTCTGAGGAAACGTTTCATCACCACAACAGAGGTGGTGGAGCCGATTGAGATTCCAGATGGTACTTACGATGTGGAGAGAGGGCAATACAATGCGGAGGTATTGCTTGGGAGGGTAGCGCCAGCTGGGGATGGAGATTATAAATTGTGTATCTTGCCATATGATGCGTATGTGGAGGGGTTGAATTTTGTGTTCGGGTTAGCAGATGTGGCGGGTAGACGTGCGATGGTGGCGTTGGCGAGGTTGGTACACGATGAACCGCAGATATTTTTGGCACGTATACGTAAGGAGGTGGTACACGAAATGGGACATTTGCATATGATGGGACATTGTCGGGATAGGAAATGTGTGATGTGGTTTTCTAACTCTATCTATGATACTGATCGTAAGATGGATATGTTCTGTCCAATATGTGAGTCGAAACTATACAGGATCATAGGGTTTGAGATCAGGGAGGCAACAATAGGGGATGTTACACACATACATGCGATAGAGAAAGTATCGTTTAAGATGCCATGGCCGGTAGCGGCGTTTGTATATTTTATACGTGGGTATGATAAACATGTATGGGTGGCAACAAAAGGTGGGCAGGTAATTGGGTATCTGGTGTTCGAGGTTGAAGCTGGGGGTGAGGTTCACATAGCGAATATAGCGGTACATCCCGATTATAGGGGGATGGGGGTGGGTGAGAGGTTGATGAGGAAATTGTTGAACAAATACGAGGGATGTGAGGTTTATCTTGAAGTTAGGGTTTCTAATCGTATCGCACAGAGGTTGTATAAGAAGTTGGGGTTCGAAATTGAAAGAACGTGTTTAAACTACTATCCGGATGGTGAACATGCATATATTATGAGGAGGCGATTACTTGGTTAGACGGTCGAGTTTGCGCAGCAATATGCGGAGTTCATCCCTTAGACCGGCGGTTAGCTCACCAAATATGCCGATAGTGATAAGTATGAGGCCCGCAAGTATGAAGAGTATGGTAGGGTATGCGAGTACACGTAAGCCATGGTGTAAGATGAACCTCATGTATAGGGCGACGATACCTACGATGATACCGATTAGGAGTGATATGCCACCCCATAGACCGAAGAAAAGTAGGGGTTTACGGAGGAATTTGAGTTGTAGCTTAACAGCTATGAGATCTAACATCCCCACCGGTATACGCCAGAAGCCGAACTTGCTCTTACCGGAATGACGTGGGTAGAGGGTGACCTTGACCTCACCCACTTTGTAACCATAAGCGTGTGCGATTGCTACGATGTAACGATGCCAATCGGGACGTAAGGGGATGTTCTCCATGACAGTGCGACGGATGGCTTTGGCGGAGTTCATGTGGTGGATTGTTATGCCAAACATTTTGCGTGATAATGCGTTGTAGATTTTGGAGGCAATAGATTTTGTGAGTGGAGGTGGTTTTATGGGTTGGTACCAAGCGCAGACGATGTCATAACCGGAGTTGATGAGTGACATGAATTTCGGTATCTCATCTGGCATAACTTGTAGGTCGGCAGGTAAGAACATGAATACATCACCGGTGGAGGCTTCAAACCCACGTATCAGGGCAGGTGTTAACCCCATGTGGGGTTGTGAGATGACCTTAACGAAATTGTAGCGGGTGGCACAACGTTGGGCAACTGCGAGCGTGTTGTCGGTGCTACCATCGTCGACAATTATTACCTCGATGGGGAAATCGACGGCTCTCACTACGGGGGAGAGCTTCTCGAGGAGTGGCTCAATATTGTGCTCCTCGTTGTAAGCGGGGATGACGATCGATAGTTTGAGTGGATTGCCCATCGTTTGTGTGGTAACAAGGTAATCATACAAGATGTGATGTCAACTTGATGTGGGGGAGACTTGAGGTAAATTTGGATGAGATGTGTGGATGGATATTACCAGTAATTGTAGGGGGTATCATGATACAGTATCCGAAAACACCTGAGGTTAATGTTGTGGATACGATGTTTGGGGTTGAGATAGTGGATCCATACAGGTGGTTGGAAAACCTCGATGATAGTAGAGTAAGGGAGTGGATAAGGCAACAGAATGCGATTACACGTGGGATACTGGATTCGCTACCTGGGAGGAAGGAATTAATCGATGAGCTGATGAAGATATTTGAGGCGGAGGTGGTATCACTGCCTGAAATACATGGTGGACGTTTCTTCTACACGAAACATAAGGGGAAGGAGAACCATCCCATACTTTACATGGTGGAGGATGGATTTGTACCTGATAGGGGTAGGGTGGTTATTGATCCGAACAAATTCAGTGAGGATGGGACGGTGGCGATGGATTGGTATTATCCATCCGTGGATGGCAGATATGTGGCATATGGTAAATCGAAGAGTGGAAGTGAAAACAGTACACTATACATTATGGATGTGGATAGGGGTGAACCTATGGCTGATACTATACCGGATGCGAAATGGGCAAGCATGGCGTGGGTGAAAGAGGGTGATAGGTTTTACTACACGAGGAATACGGGAGGTGAAAAGTTTCGGCCAATGGTATTTATGCATAAGATGGGCGAACCGTGGGAGGATGATAGGTTGGTGTTTGGTGAAACATTATCTGAAAAGGAAATACCCAGTATAAGGCTATCGTCGGATGGTAACTGGGTGATCATCACCGTAGATAGGGGGTGGACACAGAATGATCTCTATGTTATGGAGCCATCGAGTGAAAAGTTGATACCGATCGCTGTTGGTATAGAAGCGATATTCTCGGCAGATGTTATAGGGGATACGATTTTCATAAAGACTAATTATAAAGCACCAAGGTATCGGATATTGCGTACAACAATAGATAAGCCGGATATCGGTGAGTGGCAAGAAATTATACCTGAAGGTAAAGGGGTGATTGAGCAGTTCGGTATAGTAGGGGGTAAATTAGTGATCACTGTAAAGCAAGATACGTATTATAGGTTACTTGTGTACACAACGGAGGGTGAGTTGGTGCATGAGGTGCAGCTACCTACGTATGGGAGTGTGAGGTTCAGCGGACGATGGGATAGCGATGAGCTATACTATCGGTTTGTGTCGTTCTTCTATCCACCTACGATATACAGGTTGAACCTTAAAACGTTTGAGGCGGAGATGGTGTTCCAGCAAGAGGTGGAGTTCGATCACTCGGAGTATGAGCAACATCTTATCTTCTATGAATCGAAGGATGGTACGAAGGTACCAATGTACGTGATACATAAGAAAGGTATTGTGCTGGATGGTAACAACCCTACCATACTCACGGGGTATGGTGGGTTCGGGGTGGGTATGAGCCCATACTTTGTGAAAACGTTGTTACCATGGTTGGCACGTGGTGGTGTATATGCATATGCAGGTATACGTGGGGGTGATGAGTATGGTGAGGAGTGGCACAGAGCGGGTATGTTGGATAAGAAGCAGAATGTGTTTGATGACTTCATAGCAGCTGCTGAATACTTGATAGATGTGGGGTATACTAAACCTGATAGGTTGGCAATTATGGGTGGAAGTAATGGTGGGTTGCTGGTGGGTGCGGCAATGACACAGCGACCGGAGCTGTTTAGGGTGGTGGTATGTAGTGTACCGTTGCTGGATATGTTGAGGTATCACAAGTTTCTGGTGGCACACCTGTGGATACCGGAGTATGGTGACCCTGAGGATCCGAACGCATTTAAGTGGCTGTATGCGTATTCGCCGTACCATCATGTGGAGAAAGGTAGAATCTATCCAGCAGTGTTGTTTAAGACGGCCGAATCGGATACGAGGGTACATCCTATGCATGCAATGAAGATGGCAGCTAAGCTGCAGGCGCTGGCAACC
>JAGGUB010000024.1 GCA_021158725.1 Caldifarciminota bacterium
CTCAAAAGCTACTCCTACACACAGATGGATGGCACCACATGCCCCATATCACGTGTGGCAAGTATACTTGCGGATAGTTTTGGTGTGCTACTTGTAACTGCAATGGGTAATGTGGCACCTTTCAGCTCGGAACGACCTGATACCTGTATCGTTAGTCCTGCCGATGCCAACTATGTATTAGCTGTGGGTGGTGTCGACACGGTTGGCGGTTGGGCGTGGGATCCAGAAGCTCATCAAGGTGCTGCCATTGGGCCACGTGGTGATAGCATGCGTGTGGATACAATTGCGTTTAAGCCAGAAGTTGTCGCCCCATACTATGCATACTATATGAAATCGGATGGTAGCTCGTTACAACCAGTTTATGGTGCAGGTACTTCGGTGGCTACTGCGTTGATGGCTGGGTTGGCGGCATTGGTGTTGGAGGCGCACCCCAGTTGGCGGGATGATCCCAAAAAGTTACGTTATGTGATCATGCACACAGCTTCGATGGCGGAACAACCTAACGACACGATGGGCTTCGGTATACCAGATGCATATGAGGCTGTACATTATGAACCACCTGAGGTTACACCTACACCATTGACACGTGATAGGTTGTTACCGCCTTACCCTAATCCATTGAGATTATCGGAGACCACAAGCTTGCAGGTACCGATGCTGATATTACATCCAAGTTATGCTATATTGCGGATCTATACGTTATCGGGTAGGTTGATATGTGAACGCTACCTGGATAGGGTAAGTATCGGCTATAAGGTGGTGACATTCACGCTGTCGGACGATTTGCCATCTGGTATTTACATATGTACGTTAACGACAGGGTTTGCACGTGATAGATTGAAGTTCACCATAATCAAGTGATATGCAGGTACGTAAAGGTGTGATACTTGCAGCGGGTAAGGGTACACGACTTAAGGAGCTGACACGTAACAGGCCCAAACCCATGGTTGAGATCAATGGTCGTCCCATACTTCAGTATGTTTTTGATGCACTCAAAGGTACAGGGATACGTGAGTTCCTTGTTGTCACAGGCTACTATGCGGAGATGATCGAACAGCACTTTGGTGACGGTTCGCAAATGGGGTACAAACTCCATTACGTGAGGCAAACTGTTCAGAACGGTACCGCTACGGCAACATTGTTGGGTAAGGATTTCGTGGGTGATGAACCCTTCCTACTTACGTTTGGTGATATCATCACATTACCTGATAATTACACAGCGTTCGTCAATACCTACAATAGTGAGCCGGTTGATGGACAATTAGCTGTGTACTGGAAAGAGGATCTATCTGCTGGTGCTGCAGTGTATGTTGATGATAACATGTGGGTAACTGATATCATCGAGAAGCCGCCACCTGGTCAATCTATGTCATATTGGATGAATGCGGGCCTTTTCATATTTAAACCTTTAATATTCGATTATCTAAACAAAGTACCCTTATCCGTACGTGGTGAATACGAGCTTACGGATGCTATTAGAATGATGTTAAAGGATGGTCACCCGATACGTGCGTACGAGCTGAAAGATTTCTGGAGTGACCTCGGTACCCCGCAGGCGTTGGAGGTGTTCAAGAAGATGCTCAATGTTCGGGCATTTCGGGTTCAATAATATCCCACGGTATCCAGCGTTCCCAATCAGAAGCTGATGGAAAGTCGGGTGAATTGCTATAAACCAATTCATAATCCCCATATCCACGTTTGTCAACAAATATGAATATTTTACGTCCCTGTATGTAGTAGATCCATTTCTCGTATGGGTAACCGGTCAATGATGACGGTTGGCGTTCAATATCGTCAGGTTCACCATACTTGATGTATACCTTACCTCTATCGGTATCTCTGCCGAGCTTCTTACCTACACTGAAATTGGCATCCGCATATTTTATGCGTTCGATCAACACGTGTAGTAGGTTCTTACCCTTAGCTGCCCAGAAGCGTTTGAGGAACTCTTCTTTCTTATCCTCGGGTAACGCGTTGTATGTAGCGAGCTCCTCGGGTGTAGCCACGTACTTTATGAGGTGATAGTACTGCTTCTCCTCGCTTGTGAATTCCTCGGTTGTGGGTGGTTTCTCCTCTGTGATTATGTAAAATGGTGTACTCATCGTAGCTGTATCAGTAGCCTGTACCACACGTACTTGTAATTGATACTCGCCAGGCGATAGGTCAGCGATATCGAAGCCTGCCGCTTGTATGATGTTAGGATCGATAGCTTCAGAGGTTTCAGGTGCAAACGTACGTATTTTGCTACCCGTGCCATCCAGTATCGCATAGTCGATTGTATAATCACCTCTTTTGAGGTTGTATATCTCGAAATAGAAATATAGTGTGGGACGGTTGAGTCCAAACGCATGCTCAGGGTTGGGTATCACCTGTATGCCATGGTATGAGAATTCGTGCCCACCTTCGGGGTTGATCTCTGTGGATAACGCTATATCGCTGAGCGCTAACTTGTTGGATGATATGTAAGGGACGACAAAATCCTTACGTATTGTGCTACTTTTTTCGCCACTCTCTAACCGTACCTCCAACCTGTAGCTACCGGGATAAAGGTAGAGATCAAACCCCTCAAGTATATGGAGGTGACGCTCCTCAGCTGTCTCCGGTGAAGGTATGATAGCTTTGCGTCGCCATTCACCGGTAAATGTGTCACGAGTGGTATCGAGTGAGTAGATTTTGACAAAGAAGTTGAGCTCACCCTCCCAAGTTGCGCCCTTCTTTTCATAGGCTATCACCTTATAAGGGATGCTGAGGTTCACCACGGTATGGGTGAGACTATCGACACCACGAAAGTTTAACACCTCCACCGCCAACCAGTTAATTATAAATAGACTTATGATTGCCATGACTATAGCCTGGGTTTCAAAAATACACCAATTATTGCAGCTATTATCGTGATGATACCTACAGGTACCTGGAACGTAGCCATTATGTTATGTAACTGTGCGATACGCTTCTCATCCTTGGGTAGGGATTTGAATATATCGAAGCATAACAATATACCAGCTATTATGCCCATGATGCC
>JAGGUB010000052.1 GCA_021158725.1 Caldifarciminota bacterium
ACCCCCTCTTGTAAAGCAGAAGGAATATCCATTGTGTCCATTTGTAATACTTCGGTTCGCATGTCAGTATCTCACGTGTCCAATCATAACTTATACCCATAAGCCGATAGCTTTCACGTGATATCTCAATATTCTTCATTGTCCAATCCCTTGGATGTATACCATGCCGTATTGCTGCATTCTCTGCGGGTAAGCCAAACGCATCCCAACCCACCGGATGTAACACCTGATACCCCTGCATCATTTTATACCGGGTTAACACATCACCCAACACATAGTTACGTAGATGCCCTATATGTAGGTCACCTGATGGATACGCAAACATCTCCAGCACATAGAATTTCCGGTCCGGATCCGGTCTATCCGTAGTTCTATAAATACCCTGTGCCTCCCACCACTTACGCCATCTATCCTCTATTTCATGAATCGGGTACATCGAATTCTAACTAAAACTACAAATTAAGGGTTGAAGTCAACCCACCACTTCTCACCTTTTGTGAGTTCACACAGTTTTACCACATTTTTACCAACCAATCTTGCATAATGTATCGCTTCACGATCTTTTGTGATATCCTCAAACCCTATCGAGTATGTAAACCCATATGGTGGGAATAGCATCCCCATATCGTTAAGTGTACCCATCAACCCCAATATAGTTTGCATCGCACCATCCTCCGTACCAGTTACAACTATGGCACCCACTTTACCATCGAGCAACTTACCCTCATTCTCAAGCGCTGTTAGCCTATCTATGAGGTTCTTCATCATACCCGACATCGTGTACCAGTAGACTGGGGTGACGAAAATCAAGATATCTGCCTCGAGTATCTTTTCAAATATCCACACCATATCGTCACGCAGATCGTCCGATGTACATGTACGGCGGGTGCATTTTTTCGGATCTTCTGACCCACACCCCTTACATGGACGGATGTCGCAATCCACCAGATGTAAGATCTCCACTTCATAGCCACTTTCTTCTATGGTTTTAATCACCACACGAGCTAACTCCATGGTTATACCATCTTTATGAGGTGACCCATTTATAACAAGCGCTTTACCCATTGTCACCCCCTACTTTCACACTGATATTATCGATAAGCCTTGCCTTACCCAGATACGCCGCAATAGCTATAAGGGCTTCACCCTTTTCTAACCTCTCTATGGGGTTGAGCTCCTCTTTATCCACAATCTCGATATATTCCACCTTTATCCGATCGTACTTGGATAGAAACTCCTGCATAGCGGCTATAATCTTACTTGTATCACGTTCACCCTGCTCCACAAGACCTTTGGCCAACAGTAGCGATTGATAAATAGCGGGTGCTACCTTACGTTCTTCCTCAGTAAGATATTCGTTTCTTGAGCTCATCGCCAACCCATCCGGTTCACGTACGGTGGGTCCCACGATTATTTTCACAGGAAAGTTGAGGTCACGTACCATCCGTTTTATTATTATTGCCTGTTGTGCATCTTTTTCACCAAATACTGCCACATCCGGCATAACGATATTGAATAGCTTCGCCACCACCGTAGTGACACCACGAAAATGTCCGGGCCTGTATCTACCACATAGCTTATCGGAGAGCCCCTTCACCTCAACATATGTGGTAAACCCCTTAGGATACATATCATCAACCGATGGATAAAACATTACGTCTACCCCCATCTTCTCGAGTATCTCTTTGTCACGCTCAATATCCCTGGGATATCTATCGTAATCTTCACTTGGCCCAAACTGAATAGGGTTGACAAATATACTTACAACCACAACATCCGCATACTTATGTGCTATATTTATAAGAGAAGTATGTCCCTCATGCAGATACCCCATAGTGGGTACGAACCCCACCGTCTTACCCTGTCTTTTATATTCAATCGATAGTCGTTGCATATCTTCGGACTTTGTCACGATCCTCATCGCTGAGCTCCTTCACTAACTCATACACCGTTTTTTTAATAACGGGATGCACCAACTCAGGTGCTATATCAGCCAGCGGTATCAACACAAACGGCCGTACATGTAAATATGGGTGCGGTATCTTAAGTTCAGGTGTATCAAGTATCAATCCATCGTAAAATAAAATGTCGATATCTATCTCACGTGGCCCCCACCGTGGTGATGGTTGACGTCCTACCCGCTGTTCTATCGCTTTTACTTCACGAAGAAGCAACAACGGTGTAAGCTCCGTCACCATCCTTATCACAGCGTTTAAAAATCGTGGCTGTACAATCTTACCCCATGGCTCTGTCTCATAAACTGGCGATATTGCGATTACCTTCCCTACCTTATGGAGTTCATCTATTGCACGTTTAAGATAGATTAACCTTTCACCTTTATTCGATCCTAACCCCAGATATACTTCATTCACCACCCAACTCTTTAGCCTTTTTCATATCCTGGATAGACGCATCCTTATTGCCTAACTTCCAATATATACCCGATCGTACAGTGTAATACTCCGCTTTGTTGGGGTTTATCTCGATAGCTTTCGAAATCGCATCCAACGCCTTCTCGTAACTCTCCGCCTGTATACACATCACTGCCAGCAGGTACCAAGCCTCTTCATCGTCGGGATTAAGCTCCGTAGCTTTCTCAAACTCCTCTATAGCCTTATCGTATTGCTTAAGCTGTGCATAGAGATTACCCAAGTTGTAATAAGTATCGCTATTGTTAGGGTTAAGCTTGAGCGATTCCTCAAAATACACTATGGCACTATCCGCATACTCTTTATCTTGCGTATCATTGTACTTATTTGCATAGATGACACCCATAAAGTAATGTGCATCCCCACTCGTATCGATAGCTATCCACTTCTTAAGTATAGAGAGTGCTTCATCCCATCGCTTCTCTTTTGTGTAGCGGTTAACCAGTATCTCCGCAGCCTTAGCTATCCATTCCGTTTGTGGGGAATGTTCGACTATCTCCACGAGAGTGGATTCAGCAAGCGTCTCTTCACCACCCTGCAGGTATGCTTGTGCCAGATAAAAATGTGCTGAGAACGAGTCCGGCTCCAACTCTATAGCACGTTTAAACCGCTCTATCGCCTTATCCCACTCCTTTTCGTTGAAACACATGGCACCCGCATTGAAATACACACCCCAATAGAAGCCAATATCCTTTTCCATATCCCTAAATGCATATGCTGAATCGAGCTCTATAGCGTGCTCCCATGCATCACTTGCATTCAGATAATCTTTCTTCATAGCATAGGCACGACCCAACCACATGTAAGCGTCAGCGTTCGGGTTCTCGTTAATTTCGAGTTGAAACTGTTCGATCGCCTTGTCCCAGTTCTGTTGTTGCATGTAAACCTTACCACCCGTCATATGTTCAGATGCACACCCTACGACCAACAGGCTGAAAAGAATAAGCCAACGCTTCATTCTACCCCCTTCTGGATTTAAAATACTTGTAAATCTTAGGTGTCAACATATCCCACAATGTAGGTTTAACTCCCACCTTGCCTTATATCAAAATGCTTTATATTATTTAAGTGACCGGGTGGATCGGGTGGTCGCCCCGCTCCGGGGAGGAAAGTCCGGGCACCACAGGGCAGGGTACCTCGCGATAAGCGAGGGCTCTAGGAGCGACATCTCCTAGAGACGGAAAGTGCCACAGAAAACAGACCGCCAGCGGTCCCGTTCTATGGGATGCGGGCAAGGGTGAAAAGGTGGGGTAAGAGCCCACCGCTCTGGTGGTAACACCAGAGGCACGGCAAACCCTACCCGGTGCAAGGCCAAATAGGGGGAGAGGTGGCCCGCCTCGTTATCACCCCGGGTAGGCCGCTGAGATAGATGACCACCCTCGACAGAACCCGGCTTACAGATCCACCCGGTCACAACTTGTAGTATGGGGGA
The DNA here is from genome assembly GCA_021158725.1 of Caldifarciminota bacterium. GTDB lineage: Bacteria > Hydrothermota > UBA3073 > NMUJ01 > NMUJ01 > NMUJ01. The sequence continues at coordinate 3,862 of JAGGUB010000052.1, forward strand.
TATACCAGTATATAATCACCGAACCCATGTTCATCCACAAATATGAACACCATATTACGTGAATAGTAATACCATATTTCGTAAGGCTTATACTCGAGTTCAAACGGATGCGATTCCACCTCATCCGGTGGCCCCAATAATATATAGATTCTTCCTCTATCCGTACGCCATCCCTCCTGGGTTTCACGAAAATGTACATTCGCATACTCTACACGTTCGAGATATGTCTCCTTGTATTCATTATGTGGGGTACCTGGGGTAGGGTCACGTTTCTCCCAGAACTCCTTCCATAACTGTTCTCGTTCAGCTCGCGTTTTGGCCTTCCTGAATGCATCCATTTCTTCGCTTGTCGCTATGTAAGATAGTACCTCATAGTTATCGATATACTTCCAATCAAGATATGGCCCGACCAGCAACGTATCTTCGTAAACTTTATCACCCACCCTTAGCTGATATGTACCCTGCTTTTCGTCAGCTCTCACATATAGCGTGCATGGGTAGGTAACCTTATCGCCACTCAGAATTATGCTGTCAGTTCTATCCCCTATTTTGTAATAAACCGCAAATGGCGTTTTATTCTCACGGAAATCATATACATTGAAGATCAGGTATCCCAAAATCACACTATCTTTTTTCGCTATAAAGATAGGTGTCGAAAACGTCAACTCACTTTCTGGTTTATCGGGAATTCTAACAATCTCTCGTTGCCTGGACACAGCCTGTGTCTGCAGATCACGTAGCTCCACTTCCAGTGTATATTCACCAGGTTCAAACGGCCCTATTTTTAGCTCACTTCTGAGCTCATAATACGATACAGTGGTCTCATACTCTGGAAACGCTTTACGGTCGATGTGGATATCGCCGATCTCAACCTCACCATGTCTCATATATGCTGAGATTGCAAAATTGGTCACAAATTCCGTATCTTGACGTATGAAGGTGAGCTCATTCGCCGGTATCGAAACATATATAAGCAGATACGGGTGCCCATCCTCCCATATAAGGGTTTTTTGGTAACTAAACCCTACCATAAAAAGGAGTACTAAACACCACATACTCATCTATAAGTTACTGGATAAATCCATTCATGCAATATCATTCGTGTGTCCCAAACATCTCCAAGAATTTCACAATAATGTTGATATTTCGCCACAGGAATATCAATCCTATAAGCAAAAACGTTAGCACAATTATAGGCGTCCATGCAGGTTTTATCCTCCTATATTGCACAAACTTATAGTTAGGCCATTTCATTTACATAACTTTATTCCCAAATGTAAGATAACCCGTATGACATATCATAAACTCCCTTGGCCGCGTCTTACCCTCACGTACCAATATCTCACGTTCTATAACCTCCACCGTACGTAATCTCACAAAGTAACCCTTCAATGCCTCATATGTTTTCTGTACCTGTTCGATATTGGGTGAAAGTGATACCCAAAACCCACCGGGTTCCAGCACCTCATATACTGGACGGACGAATTCCCATGGTTCAGGTACATCCACAAAAGCAGCCTCCACCGGAGGTATATTGAACCCCTCCTTCGTAGGGTCACACAGCAAGAATTCCACTCTATCTGCTAAGTTAGCCCTCTTGACATTGTTTATTGCATTATCCAGAAACTCCTTACGACGTTCAAATGAGTACACTTTACCGGTTGTACCCACAATGGTAGCGAGCACTATAGTGAATGCACCCGATCCTGTACCCACTTCGAGCACACGGCTACCACACCCTACAGACGTATACAACACCATAAGACCTGCATCCTTTGGATATATGATGGTTGTCAACCTACGTACCTTAAGCATCAGATCACTGGTGGCTGGCTTTATCACATAGAATGTCGTACCAGATGAGGAGATAATCTTCCCACCCCATTTCAAATCTTTAGGCAAGATGATCTCCCCCTTGTGTGTGGAGAACTTAACCCCCGGTTTATAAACAAGCAGAAACTGTACCTTCGATCCACTATACAATAGGATTTGGTCACCTTCGTGAACCGATTGCATTACCTGAAAAATTCAACAACCGTATCTATAACGTAATCAACCTCATCTTCAGATAAATATTGGAAAATAGGCAGCGATAGCACCTCCTTGCTGGCTTTCTCAGAAACTGGCAGATCACCCTCCCTATAACCAAGATATGATAATGCCGGTTGTAAGTGACACGGTATAGGATAGTGTATTGCAGTTTCTATCCCTTTCTCCTGTAGGAACTTACGCAGGTTATCACGTTCTGGCGTCCTTATAGTGTATTGGTGATAGATATGAGTTCTATCAGGCTTTTTAACTGGTGTCTCCACCACCCCATGTAGTTTCGCATCATATTTGGCTGCTATAGCTCTTCGACGTTCGTTCCAATCTTCAAGATGCTTGAAATTCACACTAAGTATAGCAGCCTGTATCGCATCGAGCCGCGAGTTATATCCCCAATCCGGATAGTAATACTTCTTTGTAGCCCCATGTATTCTGTATGTCTTGACCTTCTCATAAAGTGTGGAATCGTCAGTAAATATCATACCTGCATCACCAAACGCAGGTAGATTTTTTGTAGGGAAGAAGCTCACCCCCCCTAACAAACCGAATGAGCCCACTTTTTTACCCTTATATTCTGCACCCAATGCTTGTGCAAGATCCTCCACCACTGGTATCCCATACTTTGTAGCAATCCCCATAATTTCATCCATATCTGCACTCTGGCCATAAAGATGTACAGGTATGATCGCCTTCAACCGTGAACGCACAGATGGCGGCAGATGTTTAACCACCACCTCAAGGTGTTCGGGATCCATGTTGTAGGTTTGGGGTTCAATATCCACAAATATGGGTGTAGCACCCAACCTTATTATAACCTCAGGTGTCGCAAAAAACGTAAACGTAGTAGTTATGACGAAATCACCCTGTCCCACACCTATCGCACGTAATGCGAGCAATAACGCATCCGTGCCACTCGCCACCCCCAACGCATATGAGGTACCTACATACTGTGCCAATGTTTGTTCAAGTTGTGCTACAACATCACCCAGAATAAACCTACCGCTATTAAGCACCGAACCGATTGCTTCATCTATATCAGGTTTTAGATCCTCATACAACCGTCGAAGATTAACCAACGGTACATGCATCTCATACCCCTTCATTTCACACGTTCAATATATTCGCCAGTCCGTGTATCAACCTTGATGATATCACCTTCCTTAATGAATAATGGTACCGTAATGGTGAGCCCCGTCTCCAGTTTGGCAGGTTTACTACCACCGGTTGCTGTATCACCACGTACACCAGGTGGTGTCTCAACTACTTTGAGTTCGACAAAGTTTGGCAACTTCACACCCACAGGTTCGCCATCCGCATAAATTATGTTGACATTCATATTCTCTATAAGGTAATTACGTGCCTCACCTACCACTTCAATAGATAGCGGAAGCTGATCGTATGTTTCCATATCCATGAAATAGAATGTATCGCCTTCACGATATATGTACTGGAAGCTCTTCTCCTCCAGATGTACGATATCTATCTTATCACCCGCCTTGAAAGTACGTTCAAGCACCACACCAGTTTTGAGGTTCTTGAGCCTTGTTCGCACAAAAGCGCCACCCCTACCCATCTTCACATGTTGAAAATCTACAACTGTATAGAGGTCACCTTCCAACTTTATTGTTATACCCTTTCTTAGATCGGATGTTGTGGCCATATCACCCCCTTGTTATACTAAAAGTCGCCAAATACTGTTTAATAAGCGGTATGTTAGAGGTTTTGAATCCCTCAATATCGCCCTCGAAGATTATCTTACCTTCTGCCAACATCGCTATCTTATCCGCTACGGTGAATGTACACTGTAGATCATGTGTCACGATGACTGCCGTAAGTCCAAGCGTCTTCTGTAGCCCCTTTATTAACTCATTTATCTTTTGTGCAGTGAGTGGATCCAATCCCGTCGTTGGTTCATCAAATAATAGATATTTGGGTTCCAATGCCAACGCACGTGCAATAGCTACACGTTTTTTCATACCACCTGATAGCTCCGATGGCATAAGCTCCTCACTACCTGCCATCTCAACAAGTGTAAGTTTATCATGTGCTATACGACGCAGATCTTCCTCCTGCATATGATCGTGCACCTTCAATGCAAGTGTAACATTCTGCCACACAGGTAGCGAATCAAGTAGCGCTGCCCCCTGAAACACCATAGCCATTTTCCTACGTATATTCCAAAGTTGTTTGTTGGATGCTCTCGTTATATCTATACCATCTATAAATATATTACCGCTGTCAGGCTTAAGTAACCCTATAATGTGTTTCAGTAACACACTTTTGCCCACCCCCGAACGTCCCAATATTACAGTAATCTTCTTCTCCGGGATTGTGAGGTTTACACCCCTTAACACATGGTTATCACCGAAAGATTTGTACAGGTCTTTAATCTCTATCATAGGTTAAATAGGATAGTTAAACATAAGCACACCTACAATATTGTCAAACACCAACACAAGCACAGATGCAGCTACTACACTTTGGGTAGCACATTTACCTACACTCTCGGCACCCCCCATAGCTTTCATCCCATAGAAGGTACCGATAATACCTATTATTGCACCGAACACTGCACTCTTGACCAAGCTACCCGCAAACTCCATAGGTATGAAATTGAACCTTAATCCCTCTATGTAGTTGATCAATTTTACGTGAAGTAAAGTAACTGCACATATACCACCACCTATCATAGCGGAGACTTCACCCACCATCGTCAGTATCGGGGTAGCAATCAATGTCGCCATTATCCTTGGCAATATTATGTAGTGATAAGGATCTATGGCAAGTGTCTCAAGTGCATCTATCTGCTCGGTAACTTTCATGCTACCTATCTCTGCTGCTAAAGCTGACGTCACCTTACCTGCAAGTAGCAACCCCGTCAATAATGGACCTAACATTATAAAGAACGCTTTCGCTACCGCCATACCTATGTATACTTCAGGGAGATACCCCTTACCCTGAGTGGCAGCCGTATACGCGGTGGCAAATCCACCCAAAAAAAGTGTTATCAATATGATAGATAACGAACCTATACCAAGCTTCCAAACCTCATTGATAATATATGGTATCACACTGAAAACCCTCGGTAAACGCTTGAGTACTTCCCATATAAATAGTGCAAGCTCCCCTACATAACTAAGCGCCTTCATATTGCCTCTCAAGTTCAACAAACCGTGTATAATCTTCCTGAAAATATAGCTGCGTAATCCCCACAGGCCCATTACGATTCTTACCAATTATCACCTGAAAGATATTTTGTTCAGTTTCTGTCTCCGGTTTGTGTAAAAATATCACAATATCTGCATCCTGCTCTATAGCACCTGATTCACGTAAATCCGATAACTTTGGTGGCCTCTTCTCACGTGCAGCAGCCCTCGATAACTGCGATACTGCAATAACCGGTACATCTAACTCTTTGGCTAAATCTTTCAACGATCTGGATATAAAACTTATCTCCTGTTGACGATTCTCCATTCTACGGTTTGATGTAATAAGCTGCAAATAGTCGATTATTATGAGTTTAACATTTTCCCGTGATTTAAGTCTACGTGCCTTTGCACGCAGCTCCAGTATAGATATTGCTGGTGTATCATCGATGAAGATAGGGGATTCGGAGAGGTTACCCGATGCCGTGTATAGTCGTGAAAGATCTTCTTGTGTTATGTTACCGGTTCGTACCTTATGGATACCCACCTGTGCATGCATACATAGTAGACGTTGTACAACGTGCTCTTTTGACATCTCTAAGCTGAAAAATGCAACCGGCACAGGTGGCTCCGAACGTACCGCAAGATGCTCTATAATGTTAAGTGCAAATGCTGTTTTACCCATACCTGGACGTGCTGCTAAGACGATAAACTCGCTGTTATGGAAACCTGCGGTATATTTATCAAGATCATTGAACCCAGAAGGTATACCAGTAACAAACCTCCTTTCCCTATACGCTTTCTCTATCATCTCGAACACATCCGTAAGTACCGCACGTACGGGTACGAATCCCTTCTTTATTCTCTTCTCCTTAATAGAGAATATCAGCTTCTCCGCCTCATCCAACGTCTCATCCACATCCTCCGGCATAGCATACGCCGCCTCTATAATCTTTTTACCAGCCTGTATCATCTCACGTAAAACAGCCTTATCCGCAACTATGCGTGCATAATACTCAATATTCGCCAGAGAGACGACACTTTCTAACAAATTGGCTAAAAACTCTCTCCCACCAACTTCCTCTAATATCCCTTTATCTCTCAATTTTTCAGCCAATGTCACGACATCGACAACCTCATTTGATTCATACATTTCGACTATTGTTTCAAAGATTTGGCGATGCGATTTAAGGTAGAATGCATTAGGTGTAAGTATAGTTATCACCTTCTCTATAGCGTCTTTACTCATTATCATAGCACCCAGCAAGCTACGTTCTGCGTCTACTGAGTGTGGTTCGTATGTCTCAATTTGTTCTTTCTTCTCTTTCATCGTAAAGTCTCCTCAGTAGTTTAAGATGTTCCCATGCCTCTTTTTTCCAACCTCTGTGTCTAAGCAGTGCTGCTGGATGGAATGTTGGCAACACTTTAATCCCCTTCCAATCGCATATTTTACCTCGTAGCCTACTGAATTCATACCTACTTTTATCCAGTATTACCGATGTAGCGAATTTACCCAATGTCAATATTATACTGGGCTTTATAATTTCGATCTGACGCATTAGATAATCTTTACATGCCCTTATCTCCTCTGGCAGAGGGTCCCGGTTCCCTGGTGGCCTACATTTCAATACATTCGCTATATAGACATCCTCTCTACTGAATCCAATAGCCTCTAACATCTTATCCAGCAGTTTACCTGCCTCACCTACGAACGGTCTACCCTGCAGATCTTCCTCCCTACCCGGTGCCTCACCCACCAGCATGATAACACAATTTGGGTTACCTTCTCCAAACACTACCTTGTTCCTGGTCTTGTGTAATTCACACTTCTTGCACCTCAAAACTTCATTTTTAAGTTCATCTAAAACTTTAACTTTACCCTCTTTCGTCACATTACTTGTTGTCTTTATCACAGTATTTTCAACCCAATAGATACCCCTACCCAACAACTCTTCACTCTTAAAGTATTGCTTTAATTTATCGTTTTTCATCAAAAATTAAAAAATTTTCCACCTCATCAACAATTATTTTACTCAATTTTCTTTTCGATACCTTACCAATATCCCAAATTTTAAGCCCTCTATCAACAATTATTGCCTCAATATCATCTCTACCAAACGTCTTTGGATTATTCACAACTATCATATCGAGTCCCTTTTTTCTCAGCTTCTCTACCCCATTCCATACCATAAATTCTGTCTCCAATGCGAATCCGATTATAATCTTATCTGGATATCGCTTCCTTGTGATTTCCAGCACATCTGGTGTGGGTTCGAACTTAGGTTCAAATTTTGCATCCTTTTTAAGCTTCTTATCGTATCTTTTGACTGGCTTAAAATCCGTAGGTGCTGCACACATTATCAATGCTTTTGCCTTCTCTAAGTTCTCGACAACTGCATTGAGCATCTCCTCTGTTGATTCCACTTGCACAAATTCAACCCCCACTGGTTTTTCCAACCCCGTGGGCCCCGCTATGAGTATAACATGTCCTCCCCTATCTCTAATCTCTTCCGCTATAGCGTAGCCCATCTTACCCGAAGCTGGGTTCGATATGAATCTCACCGCATCTATATACTCTCTGGTAGGTCCCGCCGTCACCACCATAGTTTTACCCGCTAAACTCTTTTTATCCAGGATTTTCTTCACAAATTTCACTATCTCCTCGGGATTACGCATCCTACCCTTACCGATCTTACCGGATGCCAGCTCACCCTCCTCCGGCTCTATTATCTTATATCCCATAACTTCTGACAACTTTCTGACATTTTCCTGCAACACTTTATTTTCCCATAACCTTTCTTCCATCGCAGGTACCAACACCACCGGTGCCCTTGTTGTTGCAACTGTTGCCAATAACACATTATCTGCAATACCAGCCGCCACTTTATTAATAAAATCGTAACTAGCAGGTGCCACCAACACCAGGTCAGCATCTGCCAATTTCACATGTATTGGTACAGTTTGTGACACAAAAAACTCGCTATAAACCTCGTTCTGGCTCAACACTCCCGCCACAAGCGGTGAAACAAACTGTTTAGCATCCGGTGTTAATACAATCTTCACATTGTATCCTTCTTTTCTCAGCAACCTCGCAACTTCCAACCCTTTATATGCAGCAATACTCGCAGTAATACCGAGTATCACATCTCTTTTTTCCTCTCTTTCCATACCACCTTTTTCTCAATGAACCTCCTCAAGCTCTCCAAGCTGAAATTCCGTAACTCACCCCCCATCATTTCACCGCCTAATATTTTAAAATCACGGAATATCCTATGTGCTTCCTTAGCCGCTATCACTATCGCCTTATATTTATTATCCACAACCTTCTCCAGATCCTCAATCGCTATAAATGGTCTCTTTTTCTCTGCCATTTATCCCATTAAGTACTTCTATAAAAAGGTAGTTTCACCATCTCCGCATCCACTCGTTTCCCTCTTATATCCACCTCCACTTTTGTTCCCACCCCATATGCTATATTGACGTATCCCATACCAATCCCACATCCCAACGTAGGCGAATATCCTCCACTCGTAATGTATCCTATCTCCTCATCCCCGAAATATAAGGGTTGCCCCTTCCTCGGTACAATCTTAGCCTCTTTCACTATTATTCCTACTCTATGTTTTGTTATCCTCTCCTTCTTCAACTTCAAGCTCTCCCTACCTATAAATTCACCCTTGTTGAGTTTCACAACCCATCCCAACTTTGCCTCCCACGGTGTGGTGGTCTCATCGATATCATTCCCATACAGTGGTAACCCAGCCTCTAACCTCAACACATCCCGTGCAATCAACCCACATACTGCCATACTGTACTTTTTACCTCTTTCCATCAAACTATCCCATACCTTCACACTATCCTTCGGTGATACGTAAATCTCCACCCCATCCTCCCCGGTATACCCTGTACGAGATACCATCACCTCCACATTATCAATCTTACCTCTCATCATTTCGAATCTACGTATCTGCGATACCTCCCCCTCCATAAGCTCATCCACCATCTCTATCGCTTTCGGGCCCTGCACCGCTATAAGTACCGTTCTATCGCTTATATCTTCTACCTGCACATTAAATCTTCTGCTATTCTCTTTCACCCATTCATAGTCTTTGCTTATGTTTGCAGCATTAACCACCAACATAAACTCATCCCCTTCCAACCTGTATACGATCAGATCATCCACAATACCACCTTCCGTATTACACATCATCGAGTACTGTGCTGAGAATGGCCTCAATTTACCCACATCATTTACTGTAATGTAGTTAACGAACTCAACCGCCTCCTTCCCTTTGATACTGAATTCACCCATATGGGAAACATCAAACATCCCCACTTTCTGCCTAACCGCTCGCACTTCTTCTATCACTCCACGATAATACATAGGCATACAGAATCCCGCAAACTCGCCCATCTTCGCACCCAGCTCCACGTGCCTCTCATGGAGAGGCAACCGCTTCAACATCACTCTTCTGGTACGAACCTATCTTTGAGCTTCTCCATAACCTGTGGCAACGTTGTATATTCCATTTCAGCAAGCCCCAACCTATGTGGCTCAAACGGTCCATGTGCCCTCATATAGTTTGCGATAACGTTCGCCATACGGCGTGCCTCATCGAAACTCGGGTCATCAAACATATCACGTGGCCCCACAAGCATCCCATCCTGCGTTATCTGTAAACCTGCTGCTATAACACGTGGTGGGCCATCAAACCTCGCTGGATTAGCCTGCCCAAATCCCACAGGCATAAGCGGTCCATGATGTGACCCTCTCATCCATCCTGCCACCAGATGTGGATTCGCAAATGGCTCCAACACCTCACCCACTGCTGGGAAACCACTCTGTGTCCTCACTATAAGTACCGGATCATCCTTCCCCACATATCTACCAGCCATCATCGATAGCTTCTGCGTCGATGACACAGCCGCTATCTCACCATCCTTCCTGAATACTCGCTTAATTATGTAATGCTCCATTGCCCCTATCAAAACCAGCATATCGTATATCTCTTCTGGTGTATCAAACACTATCTTCTTATGCTCATACACATCCAAAACCTCAAACTTAAACCCACTATGAAGTTTAGGATCTATCACCAACCCCGCCGTATTAAACGGATCCGCAAAAATCTTATACAGGATGAAATTCCATGCCCCCGGTGATGTTTTATCCGCCATAAAAACAATCACAGGTTCGCTGGGTCTTACCTCGATTTCCATCTCCGCCACACCTGGTCCCATGCCCTTCACATTACCTGAGAACGCCTCACTAAGTATATCCTGGCCTGCTCCGTATAAACCCATCTTCTTTGCAATCTCCGTACACGCGGTAAATATATCCCATGCTGTTTTATGGATATCCGGATTATCTTCACCCTTCGTATGTGTCATTATGAGTTCCAAATCGTCTCCACAATGCAATACCCTATAGTCTTTGATGATCCCTCTCTCTTTTGCCTTAGCCAATTCCTCCTTCGCCTCATCCATGAGTGCTGGATGCATAGAGGAATGACCCACATATCCACCGATATCCGCTTTTATCACCGACAATGTAACCTTACCCATTTTTCCTCCTTTATTTAATCTCTGACACCATACTTATGGCGCCAAATGGACACTCTACCGCACATATGCCACATCCCTTACAATACTCATAATCTATCACAAAACGTTCATTTTCTATCACAATAGCGGGCTCGGGACAGTACTTCCAACATATTCCACAGTTTTTACATTTCCCATAATCGATCACTGGTCGCATCTGGCGCCATGTCCCCGTTTTATTAACTCGCATACTACTTAACGACACAGCCAACGGTGGCATATCCTCAACACCCGCCCATTCTATCTTTTTGGCTTCTCTTTTCATCTTAACCTCTCCTTCATAACTTCATATGCCTCTTCGGCTGCCTTCACATTCTCCTCTTTCTTAACAGGTGCCAACTTGTATACTGCTTTAAGTATTGCCTCCTTCGATACTATACCTGACCACGCCGCAAATGCACCCACCATCGGTGTATTCACAATAGGTGCAGTTTTTGATCCCAACCCATACTTAACCGCTATACTGGTAGCATCTATAGTCGCTATACTGTAGTTCACGTTTAGATTAAGTTCGTTTGGTTTCCGTGGTGTATTGATGAGCACCTTACCACCATCTTTTAGCCCTTCAAACACATTGACACCACCCTCAATAAGTGTGGGATCAAGTACCACCACCATATCTGGATGATATATTTTGCATCTTAAAAATATCCTATGGTCGTTCACCCTCAAAAACGTAGCCACCGGCCTACCTCTTCTCTCAACTCCATACTCCGGAAACGCTTGTGCAAACTTACCTTCACTCACCAGTGCCTCCGCCAGTATCTTAGATGCTACCACTGTACCTTGTCCACCCCTACCGTGCATCCTTATTTCTATCATTTCGTCCTCCCTGCCAGCTCTATCACCTTCATTGCACCCTCCTTCATCGATCGTACCGTGATAAGGTTTGCACTTTCGAGTATCTTCAACGCCTTATCCTCATTCGTCCCAGTCAACCTAACCACAATCGGTACATCCACACGCATCTTACTAAGTGTCTCCACTATCCCCTTCGCCACATCATCACATCGTGTTATCCCACCAAAAATATTAAACCATATCGCCTTAACATTCCTATCCTCGAGCAACAATTCCATAGCCTTCATCACCTTCTCAGGGCTCGAACTTCCACCAATATCCAAGAAATTAGCGGGTTCCCCTCCATATCGCTTTATTATATCCATCGTAGCCATAGCGAGACCAGCCCCATTCACCACACACCCTATGTTACCGTCCAATTTTATATAGCTCAGTCCATACTTTTTGGCTTCCCACTCCTTCACCTCATCCTCCTCTGGCTCACGCATAAGTTCTTGCCTCCTATACAGCCCATTGTCATCAATTATAACTTTAGCATCACATGCATATATTTTACCCGCTGTATCAACTGCTAACGGGTTAATCTCCACCAGTGTAGCATCGTTCTCCTTGAACGCCCTAAATAGGTTCAAATATATCCTCGTAGCTTGCTTCCTAAGTTCAGGCTCCCCAAACACCTTAAACGCCAGCTGTCTCGCTTGATATGGCATGAGTTCAAACAACCCCATATCGATTGTCGTCTTATATATCTTCTCAGGTTTCTCTCTCGCTACCTCTTCAATATCCACACCACCCTCATCACTTGCCATAACTGTTATACTTTGACGTGCACGATCCAACACCACCCCTATATAGGTCTCCTTTGCAATATCGATCGCCCTTGCTACCAGCACCTTTTTAACCGTTATACCCTTGATCGACATCCCCAGTATAGTATCAGCTTTCTCCCTAACTTCATCTATCGAATACGCAAGCTTCACCCCACCCGCTTTACCTCTACCGCCAACCAACACCTGTGCCTTGATCACTACTGGTAACCCCACCTCTTTCGCCACTTCTACAGCCTCCTCTTTGGAAGTCACCACCTTACCTTCACCAAACGGTATCCCATATCTTTTTAGTAACTCCCTACTTAAATATTCTGGTAGCTTCATTTCTCATTAAAATACGTTTAACTTGCACCTGTCAACGGAACCACTTTCATCTCAATCACACGTTCATTCTCACCAACTATCTCCAGGAATATATCGATACGTCCACCTGGCAAATATTCAACCACCCTATCTGCCCATTCTATAACCACCACACCCGGCACCCTTAGGTAATCCCACAACAGTGGGAAATCCATCTCTCCTTTATATAGATCTACATGGAACACCTTAAACCTACATTCGTATTCTACCACCCATATGAATGATGGGCTCTTAACCTCCACATCTTTACAACCTGCACCTTTAATTATACCCCTCACCAACACAGTTTTACCTGACCCCAGCTCCCCATACAGCGCTATGAGTTCATCCCCTTTAAGTTTAAGCCCTAACTTCCTACCAAACTCCTCCGTCTCTTCTGGACTATGGGTTACGACCTTCATCAACTGTATTCATGTGCATCGATCTCACCCCGTAACACTCTCAGTACACCGTAAGCAAGCGCCTCCATTTCTCGTTCACCAGGATATACCTTAACCGGTGCAAGGAAGTCCACCCTCTCCTTGATTAAGTCAACGAAATCCTGCTCATTTGCCAACCCCCCCGTAAGTATTATAGCATCTATTTTACCTTTCAAAACAGCTGCACCCGCCGCTATCTCCTTAGCTATCTGATACGCCATAGCCTCATAGATAAGTTTCGCTTCATTATCACCAGCCTCTATCCTGCGTTTCACTTCCCTCAAATCATTTGTACCAAGATATGCAACCATCCCTCCCTGTCCTACTATTTTCTTCCAAAGCTGTTCCCTGGTGTACTTACCCGATAGAACAAGTTCAATCAACTGCCACACAGGCAGTGTACCTGTCCTCTCAGGCGTAAATGGTCCCTCACCATTCAATGCATTATTGACATCCACAACCCTACCATCTTTATGTACACCTACTGAGATTCCACCTCCCATATGTGCGACTATGAATGCACACTCCTCGTAGTGTTTACCCAGCTCTTCTGCTGCAATATGTGCAACATACTTCTGGTTCAGTGCATGAAATATACTTTTACGCTCAATTTCTGGCAATCCCGACACTTTCGCGATAGGTTCCATCTCATCCACCACTACCGGATCTACAATGTAAACAGGCACGTTATATGGCTGTCCTATCTCAACCCCTAAGATTGCACCCAGGTTAGACGCATGTGCACCATATTTCATGCTGCTGAGATCATCCAACATCCGTCTGTTCACCCTATACACACCGCTTATGAGCGGTTTCAACAACCCACCCCTTGCTGCTATTGCCGAAAGTTCCACCTCACGTAATCCATGCCGATGCATACTCTCAATTATGATCTCCTTACGCATAGGTAGCTGTTCGATGAGCTTCGAATACTTACGTAACTCCTCGATTGGATGATGTAGCTTCTCCTCCCATACTTTACGTTCGTCCTCAAAATACGCTATCTTCGTGGATACAGAACCTGGATTTATCACCAATATCCTAAACCCCATATCTTCTCCCTATTAAAACTTATACCCTATCTTACGTAGAAATTGCTTACGTTTAGCTATTTCCGTGTCGTCTTCCACACCTATAGGAGTGAACCCATCCACCACACCCAACACTCCCCTACCCTGTTCTGTTTTTACCACAACGACTTCGAGCGGGTTAGCAGTTGCTGCAAAAATCTGACATATCTCCGGTACACGCTTCAGGTGTGGCATTATATTTATCGGGTACGCATCCCTTATGATAAGCACAAAGGTATGACCTGCGCCTATCTTACGGGCATTCTCCTTAGCAACCTCTACCAATTCATCATCATTACCTGCATACCTTATAAGACGTGCACCCGATGCTTCATTAAACGCAAGCCCCCATTTTACACCCGGTACCGCACCTACGACTGCCTCACCGATATCCTCCACACTTTTGATAAAATGTGTTTGCCCCACAATTATATTGGCCTCCTTCGGTATGTTCAACTTCACAACCTCCAGTTCCATCTTTACCTCCTTTACCTCCTCCATCTATTTAATTTCTTATGGATATCGATACCGTCAACATTTACCAAACCCAACCTCACCTTATATTATCACCATGGCGATGCTGAAGATAAGGTCAGCATACCCTCGTGATGCGGAACACATTACCCAGATACATCTATCGGATGCACCTTCACAAGTCGTTGCAGCCACCGACCCATACACTCGTTGGTATCACGGTGGCCCCTGGATGCATCCACTCACTGCACGCAAGTATATCGAACGTGTCACCCATCGTGGTGGTAGAATCTTTCTTGCCGTCGACAAATACCCCATAGGGGAAGCAGATGTATGGGAGAGCCACGAATGGCACACCCGCATATTACATATCTCATTATTATGGGTACACCTAAAGTATCGAAATAAAGGGGTTGGCAGCAGCTTGATGAACCACATACTCCAGCATGCCAACCGCATAGGTGTAACTCACATAACCACCTGGCCAGAAGAGTCTGCATTAAGCTTTTACGACAAATGGGGGTTCAGATTACACCTACCTCAAACCTATGTAAAACTGCGTGCCAAGAACTGGCACCTAAAATACGAGAGAATACCCTTCACCCCACGTAAATTACCTACCACGTTCACCCTGCTGTTAGGTAAAACTCAATGTTCACGTGAGCATTGGGAAATAGTACCCTGGGAGGCAAATCTACTCAACCGCTACAAAGCAACTCGCTTCTTCGCATTACGTGGAATCGTACAGAACCTACCGTATTATCTCTACCTCACAAAATGGCCATGGGACGACCACTACCGGGTCTATCTGTGGGTCAAAGAGAAAGACCCAATCTTCATACCATTCATCCAACAACTCGCGCACGATAATGGATGGCACTACATCACAACGGTGATACCGAATGAGTTACTACCACCTAACGATTATATAAAAATAAAACCCATCAACCTATGGCGTAGAGATAGTTCTTCATCCCCTGTATATCATTGACAGCCTACATTCTTCAGTAACTTATAAGGATAGGAGGTACCATGAACTATAAACCAATACATGCACCCCGTGGTACCCAACTTAGTTGCAAATCGTGGTCACTTGAAGCCCCGCTACGTATGTTGATGAACAACGTCGATCCCGATGTAGCTGAGATACCTGAGGAGCTCATCGTCTATGGAGGTGCCGGCAAAGCCGCCCGTAACTGGGAATGCTTCTGGGCAATCGTCGAGAGCCTCAAAAACATGGACGAAGACGAAACCTTACTCGTACAATCCGGTAAACCAGTCGCCATATTCCGTACATCCACATGGGCACCAAGAGTGTTGATCGCCAACTCACTACTTGTACCTAACTGGGCAAATTGGGATTACTTTCGTAAACTTGAAGCTATGGGCTTGATAATGTATGGTCAGATGACTGCCGGTAGCTGGATCTACATCGGTACCCAAGGCATAATACAGGGTACCTACGAGACGTTTGCTGCCGCTGCCAGCAAACACTTTGATGGTACACTACGTGGCAAATTTGTACTCACCGCAGGTATGGGTGGTATGAGTGGTGCACAACCCCTTGCTATCACGATGAACGGCGGTGTTGCCCTCGTTGTGGAGGTCAACCCCGCACGTATCGAACGTCGTCTAAAACAGGGTTTTGTCGATACCATGGTATGGGATCTCGATGAAGCCCTAAAGCTTGTTGACAAACATGTGAAAGCGAAAAAACCCTATTCAATAGGGCTTGTAGGTAACGCATCCGACACACATCCCGAGCTCGTACGTCGTGGCATAATACCGGATCTGTTGACGGATCAAACCTCCGCCCATGATACACTCAACGGCTACGTACCCGGTGGTATGACCTACGAGGAGGCGATCGACCTTCGTCACCGTGACCCCGATACCTACGTTAAACTTGCGTATGAATCGATCGCCCGCCAGATGGAGGCTATGCTTGAGATGCAACGTCAAGGTGCAGTAGCTTTCGACTACGGTAACAACATACGTGGACAAGCCGTTAAGGCAGGCGTCAAAGATGCATTCAACATACCCGGCTTTGTACTCGAATATATACGGCCACTATTCTGTGAAGGCCGTGGCCCATTCAGATGGGTAGCCCTATCCGGTGACCCCGAAGACATCTACCGTACAGATCGTACCGTGCTGAAACTGTTCCCCGAAAATGACATACTTACACGATGGATCAAACTTGCCGAAGAGAAAGTCCCCTTCCAGGGGTTACCTGCACGTGTCTGCTGGTTAGGCTATGGTGAACGTGCCGAGTTCGGCTTACGTATCAATCACATGGTACGTAAAGGTCAGCTCAAAGCCCCAATAGTGATAGGACGTGACCATTTGGATACTGGGTCGGTTGCTTCCCCCTACCGTGAGACCGAACAGATGAAGGACGGTTCCGATGCAATAGCGGATTGGCCTATCCTTAATGCATTGCTGAACACCGCATC
>JAGGUB010000092.1 GCA_021158725.1 Caldifarciminota bacterium
AGGTGGTAGTGATACAGGATCAGCGTACAAGATGCGGTAATTGCCCGTTAGTAGAGAAGTGTTGTGACAAGGGGACGATGGCTATACGGTTGGAACATGAAGGTAAGGTCTATGGACTCATGTCTGTGTCTATCCCCACACGCATGGTGATGGATGAAGAGGAGCAGGTGCTGTTTGAAGCCGTAAGTAAGGATATAGCGCTTGCTCTACACAATATAGAGCTGGATGAAGAGCGTAAACGTGCTGAAAATGCACTACGTGAAAGTGAGGAACGATTTCGTACGCTTGCGGAGAAAGCGCTTGTCGGTGTGTATATTTTTCAGGATAATAGATTTCGGTATGTTAACCCTGCATTGGCAAAGATTTTTGGCTATAGACCTGAAGAGATTGTGGATAAGTTGGGGCCAGTGGATTTGACGCATCCGGATGACCGCCATATGGTTATTGAGAATATTCGACGACGGTTGACGGGAGAGATAGAAGCTGCGCATTACACGTTTCGTGGAGTTCGTAAAGACGGTAGTATCATATACTGTGAGGCGATAGGACGGCGGATTGAATATCACGGTCGACCTGCTATTATGGGAACTCTTATGGATATCACCGACCGTAAGCGTGCTGAGAAGGAGCTACGGGATGCATATAGGAGGTTGCAACGTGCCTATGAGGAGTTGAAGGCACTCGATAAGATGAAAAGAAACCTTATCGCCAATGTAAGTCATGAGCTACGTACACCGTTGACTATTATCAAGAGTGCAGTAGAGCTTGCAATAGAGGAGACAGACCCGGATAGAAGGAATAAGTTTTTGGGCATGGCAATAGATGCGATTGCACGTCAAACGCTGGTCATCGATAACTTAATAGAAGCTGCACGTATGGAGCGGGGGCAACGTGAGTTCAATATAACAGATGTGAATATAGCAGATGTGATAAAGCAGGTGAGTGATGAGTTTAAATCCATGGCTATTAAGAGTGAGATAAAAATAGAGGTAAACGTGAATAAGAACTTACCAATCGTGAGGGCAGATCAAGACAAGCTACGGTATGTGCTACGTAATCTTATCAGTAATGCGATAAAGTTTAACAAACCAGGTGGTAGTGTCCGAATTACGGCTGAGAAGAGAAAAGATATGGTTGAAGTTTGTGTCAGCGATACGGGGATAGGTATCCCGAAAGAAGAGCAAGTGAGGATATTTGAACCTTTCTATCAAGTGGATAGCTCGCTCACGAAGCAATACAGTGGGGCTGGGTTGGGATTAGCTATAGTGAAGGAGATCGTAGAGGGGCACGGTGGTAAGGTAACCGTAGAGAGTGAAATAGACAAAGGTAGTACGTTTTGCTTTACGTTGCCAATTAAAGGAAAGGGATGATGGCAAAGATACTGGTGGTTGAGGATGAGCCCGAAATACGGATTTTGGTAAAAACAATATTAGAGAAAGCGGGGTATTCGGTTGTAGAGGCTGAAGATGGTGAAGCTGCGCTTAGGTTGGTTAATGAAGAAGAACCTGATCTGGTGTTGCTGGATGTGATGATACCTGGTATTGAGGGGTGGGAAGTATGCAGAAGGATCAGGGAGAATGAAGCCACAAGGAGGATACCGATAATCATGGTAACCGTTAGGACAACCGACGAAGATATACAGCGTAGTGTTGAATGTGGTGCAAACGCACATATTAATAAGCCGTTTGATCAGAGGGAACTGTTGGATACTATTAAGAAATTACTGGGTGAAACTTCCTCCCCTTGAGAGATACCTTCACTTCTATAGCGAGGGAGATCGTGGAAACCATGGTGGAATGATATGGATTGACGGTTCCGATATGTCACATAAATACCATGAACTCATGTTCAACGGTATGACAGCAGCTACTCGGTATGGTAAGAGCCACTTAGCAAATAAAAGAGCGAGCGGTATTTTATTACATATCACATGTTTGCCATCACCTTATGGGGTGGGCGATCTTGGGCCATGGGCGTATAGGTTTGTGGAGCTACTGCGAACAGCTAAGCAGAGTGTGTGGCAGATTTTGCCGATTAATCCAATCACCCCCGATAGGGGTAACTCTCCATACAACAGTTTGTCAGCGTTTGCGGGAAATATCTGGTTGATAAGCCCCGACATTATGGTGGAGGAGGGGCTACTTACGAAGGAGGATATCGAACCGATACCTAAATTTACAGTGAATAGAGTGGATTATCCCAAAGTTATCACCTATAAAAGGAAGTTATTTGATGAGGCGTATGAGAGGTTCAAGAAACTACACCTATATAGATCCGAATACGAAGCTTTCTGCGAACAGAATGTGTGGTGGGTGGAGGATTATGCAACCTTTGTGGTATTGAAGGAATATTTCACGGGTAAAAGTTGGAACGAATGGCCATGTGAGATAAGAGATAGGGAGCCAACAGCTCTACAGAGGGTAAGACAACGACTTAGGGATAGGGTTGAACGTGAGAAGTTTCTTCAATTCCTGTTCTTCAGGCAGTGGTTTGCACTTAAAAGCTACTGTAATGAAAATGGGATAAGGATTTTTGGTGATATACCGATTTATGTGAGTTACGATAGTGTGGATGTGTGGACAACCCCGGAGATATTTAAGCTCGGTAATGATAAGCGTCCGTTGTATGTGGCGGGTGTGCCACCGGATTATTTTAGTCCAACCGGTCAGCTCTGGGGCAACCCCGTATATAGGTGGGACGTGTTGAAGCAAACCGGTTACGAGTGGTGGATACGTAGGGTAGAACATAACTTGAGGCTGTTTGATATGGTGCGGATCGATCACTTTCGTGGATTGGTGGGATATTGGGAAGTACCAGCAGGTGAAAAGACTGCAGTTAGGGGGTGTTGGGTTAAAGCGGGGGCGGATGATTTCTTTGCTACACTTATGGAGCGGTTTGATAGTTTACCCATAGTGGCGGAAGATCTGGGTGTTATAACCGAAGATGTAAGGGAAATTATGGAACGGTTCGAAATACCCGGTATGCGTGTGCTGTTGTTTGCGTTTGGTGACGATTTCCCGCATGGACTTTATCTACCACACAATCATATCAGGAGATGTGTTGTGTATACTGGTACACATGATACCAACACTATAAGGGGATGGTTTGAACACGAGGCTACTCCAGAAGCCAAAGAAAGGTTGTTACGCTATATAGGACGTAGGGGCTCGGTGGATGAGATACATTGGGAGTTGATACGGTTGGCAATGCTATCAGTAGCTGAGTTGGTGATTATACCATTGCAGGATGTGTTGGGATTGAGTAAGGAAGCACGGATGAACCGTCCCGCTACTGCCAAGGGTAACTGGGAATGGCGGGTTTTGGATGACCAGTTAACCGCAACGGGATGGGTAGAAAAGCTATCGGAGTTCACAGAAACCTATGACAGAGCGTAAGCTGAAGCAGAGTTATTTTGATATACGGGATGAGATAAAACGTAGATTGAATGGATTTAAAAAGCTGTGGCAAACTGGTGGCGATGATGAGATATTTGCTGAACTTGTGTTCTGTATGTTGACACCGCAGTCCAAAGCTAAAGTATGCTGGAGGGCGGTAGAGAACCTCATACGTAAGGGATTGTTGATAAAAGGAAGTGAGAGCCAGATCGCACATGAGCTGGTAGGGGTACGATTCAACCGCAAGAAAGCTGAGTACATCGTAGAAGCACGTAAGCAATTCATGGTGGATGGTAGATTATCCATTAAAGCCAGGATAGCACAGCTTGATAATCCATTTGATGCAAGGGAATGGTTGGTGCATAACATAAGGGGGATTGGATACAAGGAGGCGAGCCATTTTCTGCGAAACATAGGTAGAGGTGAAGAGCTTGCGATACTGGATAGACATATACTGAGAAGCTTGAAAGCATTAGATGTGATAGAAGAGATACCGAGGACGTTGTCAAAAAGTAAATACTTGAAGATAGAAGCGAAGATGAGAGGGTTCGCAGATAAAGTCGATATATCCATGGGGGAGCTCGATCTACTATTATGGTATATAGGTACGGGTGAGATTTTTAAATGAATGGGTGAGATGGGTCCTTGTGAGCTGTAAAACCCTCCATGTGTGGAATAGTGTTTTATCAGATAGCATTAGAATCTATGCTTAATAGGGAAGAACAGAGAATACCCCACGCCAGACCTAAACCGAGAGCAGGATCAAATCGACACGAACCTGGTGGACCTCATCGAATATTTAATTTTGAAATAAGAAAGGAACCTTTGATAATTGCTGAATTGACAGTGAAATAAAATGACATATTGCATATGCAACTCCATCACCTAACAGCGGGTTTGGATTCGCCCTGCCATAA
>JAGGUB010000063.1 GCA_021158725.1 Caldifarciminota bacterium
AATATCATCACTACACGTTCAAACCCCAACCCCGTGTCTATACCCTTCTGGTCAAGTGGTACACGGGTGCCATCCTCATGTTGAAAATACTGGTTGAAAACTATATTCCAGATTTCAACTTCCTCGTCACCATTTAGCCACAGCATTTCGCTGGATGGCCCACAGGGACCCGACTTACCTGCAGGCCCCCAGAAGTTTTCATCCTCTCCACGCCTTGATATCCTGCTATCAGGTACCCCTATCATACGCCATATGCGGTAGGCTTCATCGTCATCCTTGAATACCGACACATAAAGGTTATCAGGCGGTAGCCCCAACACCTTTGTCACATACTCCCATGCCCAGGCAAGCGCTTCCTTTTTGAAATAATCACCAAACGAGAAGTTACCCGGCATCTCGAAAAACGTATGATGTATGGGCGAATCACCCACACGTTCAAGATCCGATACACGTAAACATTTCTGTATACTGACAGCACGCTTATAGGGGGGTGTGACCCTACCCTCAAAATATGGCTTAAACTGCACCATACCCGCACTCGTAAAAAGTAGTGTGGGATCCCTCTTCGGTACAAGAGGTGCCGAAGGTACAACCACATGACCGCGGTCACGGAAAAATTGTATAAAAGATGTACGTACCTCGTTAGGTTGCATCTTATAAATTGGGTACCTTTCGATAAATGTCAAGGATTACGAATTTGGTAAACGTGCCAGTTGTTGCACAATCTGGCACAAAATTTATGCAAAAAGTTGCCATCCAGAGGATAAAATGTATCGAATTTATCACGTTTGGGATCAAAATTTGTACAATATAATATCTATTATACAAATTTAAATTAATGAAAGTTGACAAAATTTTGACCCTTATATTTTTAATAAAAGGTCTCATGGAAGCGCATAACTTATTTGAGGTTTCCAAATCATGGAACTTGATTCTCTATTTTACATATAGGAGGTATAATGGAACAACCCAACCCCTTTAAGATAGCGCAGGCGCAGCTTGATGAGGCTGCAAAGTATCTGAAGCTCGACTCCGCCACACATGCGATGCTCCGTGAGCCCATGCGGGAACTACATGTTCTGATCCCCGTTAGAATGGACTCGGGTGAAGTAAAGGTCTTCAAAGGTTTTAGGGTTCAGTATAACGATGCCAGAGGTCCCACAAAGGGAGGGATAAGATTTCATCCCGAGGAGACCATTGACACCGTGAGAGCACTTGCTGCGTGGATGACATGGAAAACATCGTTGTTAGATTTACCCTATGGTGGTGGTAAAGGTGGCATAATCTGTAATCCCGAAGAAATGTCCGAGAGAGAACTTGAAATGCTCTCAAGGGGCTATATTCGTGCGCTGGGTGAGTTTATTGGTCCCGAAAAGGATATTCCGGCGCCCGATGTAAATACGAATCCACAGGTTATGGCATGGATGATGGATGAATTCTCCAAACTGAGAGGCTATAACACGCCGGGCGTAATTACCGGTAAACCTATTCCTCTGGGTGGGTCACTTGGCAGACTCGATGCTACCGCAAGGGGTGGTATGTATGTTCTGCGAGAAGCCGCAAAATTGATGGGCATAGAGCTCAAAAATGCCAAAGTTGCTATCCAGGGGTACGGTAATGTGGGTTCGTTCGCCCATAAACTGGTAAGCGAGCTGTTTGGTGCAAAGGTCATCGGCATAGGTGATGTTGAAGGAGCAATATATTGTGAACACGGTTTCGATTACGATACGATATCGAAAAATATGAAAAAACCGGGAATTGTGCCAAAAGATTTACCTGGGTCGAAATTTCTCGGTAAAGGAACAGAAGGAAATAAGGAGCTACTCGAGCTCCCGGTTGATATACTTATTCCCGCGGCTATTGAAAATGTTATAACCAAAGAGAATGCTCCCCGAATAAAGGCAAAAATCATTTTAGAACTTGCTAATGGACCAACCACCCCCGAGGCAGATGAGATTCTCCATAACAACGGTAAGTTCGTAATTCCCGACTTCTTGGCCAATGCGGGTGGAGTTACAGTCTCTTACTTTGAATGGGTTCAGAACATCACTGGTTACTACTGGTCCTTAGAGGAGGTACACGATAAACTGGATAAGAAGATGACAAAAGCATTTAACGATGTTTACGCACTTTACAAAGAGAAAAAAGTTCACCCAAGGCTGGCCGCATACCTTGTTGCAGTTCAGAGGGTTGTTGAGGCGATGAAGTTAAGAGGTTGGGTGTAACCTTTCCAGAGGGCCTAATGTGTGATACATATAAACTGTGCTGGAGAAGCCACCCAAGGCGAGGATATGTGAAAGATGGTTAACCAGATCATCCGTAAAGAAGAGCTTGCCCCTAACATTAAGCTGTTTGAGATCGACCAACCCCTCATTGCACGAAAGGTGCAACCCGGTCAGTTCGTGGTCGTACGTCATAACGAAAAGGGCGAACGTATACCACTAACTGTGGCAGATTATGATCGCGATCGCGGTACAATAACTATCATTTTCCAAGAGGTGGGTAAATCCACCTACGAGATGGGCGAATTAAACGTAGGCGATACGTTACTCGATGTGGTGGGTCCACTTGGTCAACCCAGTGAGATCGCCAACTACGGTACAGTTGTATGCATAGGTGGCGGTGTTGGTATCGCACCCGTATATCCGATAACACGTGCATTGAAGGCTGCAGGTAACCACACCATCGCAATAATAGGTGCACGTACGAAGGAGTTACTATTCTGGGAGGAACGGTTTCGTGAGATAGTGCATGAACTTTACATAACCACTGATGATGGCTCCTACGGCCGTAAAGGGTTTGTATCAGATGAACTACAGCGGCTAATAGATGATGGGTACAAGATCGATCGCGTATGGGCGATCGGCCCCGCTATCATGATGAAGGTTGTCTGCGATGTAACACGGCCACATCAGATTAAGACCATAGTGAGCCTCAACCCCATAATGGTTGATGGCACCGGTATGTGTGGCGCATGTAGGGTTGAGGTGGGTGGTGAGACCAAATTCACCTGTGTGGATGGTCCCGAATTCGATGGCCATCTGGTGGATTTCGACCTACTGATGAAACGCCAATCCATCTACAAAGAACAGGAGAAGCTGGCACTCGACCTTTACCTTAAACATAAGGGGGTGAAATGACCTCTGCGTATGTATTGATCAAGATAAAAGCTGGCAAAATACGTGATGTACTTAAGCAGCTACGTAAGATACAGGAGATACGGCACCTCGACCCCGTAACCGGGCCTTACGATATCATAGGGTTTGTTGAAGCACCCGACCTTGCCACACTCGGTAAGCTCGTACTCGATAAAATACAGGCGATAGAAGGTATCGAAGATACATTAACCTGTAATGTAATAACGTTTGAGGTGTAAGATGGCACGTCCATCACCCAAAAGGGTACCTATGCGTGAACAGCCGCCTGAGGAACGTATAAAGAACTTCAACGAGGTACCACTCGGCTACACACCCGAAGAAGCAATACAGGAAGCAAACCGCTGCTTACAGTGTAAGGATGCACCCTGTGTCAAGGGCTGTCCGGTGGAGATCGACATACCGGGGTTCATCAAAGCCATAGCTGAGGGTGACTTCAAGCGGGCCGTCCACATACTGAAGGAGAAGAACTCACTACCTGCCATATGTGGACGTGTATGTCCGCAGGAGGATCAGTGTGAGAAACTCTGCACCTTAGGTAAGATAGGTGAACCCGTAGCCATAGGGAGGTTGGAACGATTTGCAGCTGATTGGGAAGCTGAACAGGGTGATATAGAGATACCAGAGATACCACCACCCACCGGTAAGCGGGTTGCAG
>JAGGUB010000126.1 GCA_021158725.1 Caldifarciminota bacterium
AGGAATTGGTTAATAAAAGCATTTGAAGATTTTACAATTGTAATACATGAGATGAAATTACCCAAAGATGAGATAATCACTTCTATGGTATGTTGAAGAGACAATCGTCCACAAAGTATGAGGTATTGCTTGACCTACCTAATGCATTAGCTATATATTTGAAGGGAAAAATTAATTTAACCGATGAAAATAGACAAGAAAGATAAAGAAATCAGAAAGATTATAAAAGAGACAATAAAGAAGGTCTTGAAACAGTACAATATTAAGCTTTTAAAAATAATTCTTTTTGGTTCAAGGGCAAGAAGTGATCACAAGGAGGATAGCGATTGGGACTGCTTTGTGATTGTGGAAGACGAATTAGACCGCGATAAAAAAAGAGAAATTACTGCAAGAATACGAATGGAATTTGCCCGTTTGAAGATACCAAACGATATAATTATCCAGTCCTCTGCTACCTTTGAAAAACGTAAAACCGATGTCGGCTATCTTACTTATTATGTCTTGAAAGAAGGTGTTGAGATATGAGCATTGAATCATCCAAAAAGTGGGTATTAAAAGCAGAAAATGACCTAAAAATTGCTAAAGACGAAATCACCATGGAAAATCCCGCAACCGATGCTATCTGCTTTCATGCCCAACAATGTGCTGAAAAATATCTTAAAGCTTATCTGATCTTTAACAGTAAAGAAGTGCGAAGAACCCACGATATAGCGGAACTCATAAGCCAATGTTCTGAGGTTGACCCAGAATTTGCTGAACTCAACCAAATTGAGATTGTTTCACTAACAGATTATGCGGTGGAAATAAGATACGCTGAAGATTTTTATTTCCCCTCAATGGAAGAAGCAAAACATGCCATAGAACTTGCGGAAAGAGTTAAAAATTTCGTTATCGGGAAACTTGAAAAATTGGGATTTAAATTGTGATAATTCATCGCAATACTATCGTACTTAAGGAAGTTATGAAAAGGAACAAAGTACTCGGTGGCCTCTTAGGGTTATGTATTGGAGATGCACTCGGCCTCCCTGTGGAATTCAACCCCAGAAGCGCTTTAAAAGCAACCCCAGTAACCGACATGATCGGCTACGGTACTCATAATCAACCTCCAGGCACCTGGTCTGACGATAGCTCGCTTACTTTTTGTCTGGCTGAATCTCTTTGTAATGGGTTTAACCTCCGGGATATTGCAGCCAAATTCGTAAAATGGCTATACGAAAGCTATTGGACACCTCATGGTAAGGTTTTCGACGTAGGAAATACAACCTGTACCGCTATCGCCAGGTTGAAAGAAGGCGTTAACCCTTTAGAAGCAGGTTTAGCCGATGAATTTAGCAACGGCAACGGTTCACTCATGAGAATCCTACCGTTAGCATTCTATTTAGAGAAAAGCGATATAGAACAGCAATTTGAAATCACCCACCAAGTATCCTGTTTAACGCATAGACATTTACGTTCACAGATAGCGTGTGGAATTTATATTCAAGTTGCAATCAACCTCCTCAAAGGTAACACCCCCAAAGAAGCATATGAAAACATGAAGTGTACCGTTTCAGATTACTATTCAAAATGCCCATATATCACGGAATTACACCATTTCAACAGGATCATCGAATCCGACATATCAAGGTTACCAGAGGCTGCCATCAAGTCAAGCAGCTATGTAGTAGATACATTAGAGGCAAGTTTGTGGTGTCTCCTCAATAGCAATTCCTATGCAGATACTGTGCTCACCGCAGTAAATCTTGGCGGTGATACCGACACTTTGGGAGCAGTCACCGGTGGATTAGCAGGCATATATTACGGTTACGATGGACTACCTCAAAAATGGGTAACCAGGCTTGCAAGAGCCAAAGACATAATGGAACTGGGTGAAAGATTATACAGCGCGATATATAAGGCATAAATTTAAGTCATCGTGAATCGAGCTCCACAATAACGTTGTAAAATGTCAACACCTGGATCTAAGGTTTCATCTCACACAATTTTCCATTCAGCCACTCGATAGCATCTACCACCCTCGGGCCCGGTCGCAGAAATATGTTGAGATCCTCTGGCACCAACACCCTATTATACTTAACCGCAGGCACGGATTGCCAACCTATCCTATCATCCGGCGGTGGTGCATCCTCACACAACATGAGTATAACTTCTGGATTTTGTGTCACCACCCACTCGGGGCTCACCACCGGATACGTTGCATCTATTGTATCACCTATGTTGTATCCACCCGCCCGCTGCACCATCTCGTTTATGTAACTCCTTCTACCCACTGTGATTATTGGGTTATACCATACCTCCACGTATACACGCCATCTATGTGGTGGTTGAACCAGCTTATCGAGCTTTTCACGTAACACCTTTACCAATGAATCTGCCTGCCGTTCATGACCCAACAGCTTACCTATGGTATCGATAGCTGTAAATATTTCGTCAATACTCTCTGTTCGTATCACCTCCACATGTAAACCCAGTTTATTCAACTCCTCCGCTATCCTCTCCTGTACCCCACCTGTTGTCAACACAATATCCGGCTCCAATACCTGTATTTTCTCGTAATTTGGCACCATAAATGACCCCACGATCGGCTTATTAATACCTGGTGGATAGTCGCAAGGGGTTACCACACCCACCAGCTCACTATCTGCACCTATCGCATAGATTATCTCCGTGATGTTGGGTGCCAACGACACCACACGTAACCCGATAACGAACAGCAATGCTACCATCTATTTAAATAACAAATATGGTTACCATTCGAAATCTATCTCCTCGCTGGGTAACTCATTCAGGAAGCGCGACCTCATACACACACGTCGACGTCTACTCATCGCATACGTTATGTAGACACGCTCCTTTGCACGTGTTATACCCACATAGAACAGCCGACGCTCCTCTTCGAGCTCCTCCGGTTCATTAAGCGACTTATAATGTGGGAATAACCCCTCCTCCAACCCCGTAAGTATGACGATCGGGAATTCGAGCCCCTTCACACTATGTAATGTCATAAGGTTCAGCTTCTGGCGATCGCTTCTCCACTCATCTATATCCGTAAACAATGCCACAGTACGTAGATAATCCTCCAGCTCTTCATACTCACGTAAGCTGGCTATCAACTCACGTAGGTTTTCGATACGCTCCTCATCGTCACCAATCCATTCCCAATATCCAGATTCACCCAATATCTTATCGAGCAACTCCGCCGGCTTCACATCCAGGTGACGCCATCTCTCAATATTTTGATATAACGTAATTATGTGACCTTTGATACGTGCAGGTATGTCAGGTATGGCCTCCACCTCACGTAACACCCCATACAAGCTATTGCCATGCCTCTCCGCATATTGTTGTAACTTTTTGAGCGTAACCTTACCTATACCCTTGGGTGGATTCTCAATCACCCTTATAAGTGAAACCGTATCACGTGGATTCACCAACACCTTCAAATAAGCGAGCGCATCCTTCACCTCCTTACGTTCGTAAAACCTTAACCCACCCACCACAACATATGGGATACCACGTCGCTGTAGCTCCTCTTCAAACGTACGGCTCTGAAAATGTGTCCGATATAGGATAGCGAAATCACCCAGGTTACGACCCGCATTCTCGACAATATCCACCACCTTACGGGCTTCGTCACGTTCATCGTAAGCTTCGATAATCTTCACCCTATCACCCTCAGGGTTTGTTGTGTACAACTGTTTACCCTTACGGAGGATGTTGAAACTTATAAGATGTGTTGCCACCCTCAATATGCGTTTGGTCGACCGATAATTCTCCTCCAACCTTATAACCTTAGCATCAGGAAAATCCTTCTCGAAATCCAGTATATTATGTATATCAGCGCCACGCCACCGATAGATGGATTGATCCTCATCACCCACCACAGTGATATTCCTATACTTTTGTGCCAACACCTTCAGTATTTCATACTGTGCACGGTTGGTATCCTGATACTCATCCACAAGTATGTACTTCTTAGAGAACCGCTCACGTGCAACCTCTGACTCACGCAACACCCTCCACGCATAGAATAGTAAGTCGGCAAAATCGAGCGCATTATTGTGTTGCAACCTAACGTTATATTCACGGTATATGTTACGTACCTCCCTATCGGGGTATTCATACATCGGTGTATCCTCTGGTGTGACAAACCTCTCCTTTAGCCGTTCAATACGTTCATACACGTAGGATGGTGTCAAAACCCTCTCATGTTGGTAACCCAGCTCCTCGATTATATCCTTAATCAATGCCTGTGAATCCTTCTCATCATATATCGTGAAGTTACGCTCTATCCCCACCTTATCACCAAACATCCGTAACACACGTGCCGCAAACGCATGAAACGTACCCGCAAAAACTGCCTCACCCGCCACCCCTATGAGTTCAACGATACGGCGTTTCATCTCATTAGCTGCCTTATTCGTAAACGTAAGTGCCACTATCTGCATAGGTGATGCCTTCTTCGTAGCTATCAAGTACGCCACTTTATATGTGAGTACACGTGTCTTACCACTACCAGGACCTGCAATCACAAGTACAGGACCCTCGGTAAGCTCCACCGCTGTACGTTGTGATGGGTTCAACTCCTTCAAGAATTCCAGCTCATGCACTACGTAGGAATTCATATATACGTTCGGCATATTTGCGGCCTATGCCGGGCACCTTGGCTATCTCATCAATAGATGCGCGTTTGAGTCGCTCAAGGCTACCAAAATATTTAATGAGTGCCTGCCGCCGTTTAGCACCCACACCTGGTATCGCATCAAGTATGGATTCGGGCTTCTCACGCAACTTACGATGATATTCGATTGCAAACCTATGTGCCTCGTTACGTATACGTTGTAACAACCGCAACGCCGGTGATGACAACGGTACACTCAAAATCTTACCTTCAGGTGTTATAATCTGTTCAAACCGTTTCGCCAACCCAAACACTGGCACCTCAGGTGGATACACCTTACGTGCTACCCGCACATGACCCACACCACCATCGATAAGCACCAGATCAGGCAACTTTTTATTCTCCTTCTGTAGGCGAGCTACCCGACGTTTGACAACCTCCTCCATCATCGCATAATCATCTATCCCCTGCACCGTACGTATTCTGAACCTACGATAGCTGCGTTTGTCAGGCTTACCATCAACAAACACCACACACGAACCTACCGCATATTTACCATGTATGTTGGATATATCAAACGCCTCTATCCTACGTGGCGGCTGTGCCAACCCCAACGTACGTTGCAAATCGCTAATCGATGGCCTCACCTTAACTTGTGACTTACTTTCCTCCATATGTGTGATCGCATTCTCAGTCGCCATCTCCAGCAGCTCACGTCGTGTACCCCTATCCGGTATTTTTATCTCAACCCTATGTCCCTTCTTCTCTGATAGCCATTCAGCCAGTGTATCAACCTCGTTCACACATGGGACAACAATCTCATCCGGCACAAAATACGCTGTCTTGTAGTATTGTAACATAAACGCACGTATCACCTCAGCTGCCGACTCACGTAGCGTCTCCATGAAGTAATGCTCACCACCCAACAACCGTCCCTCCCGTATACGTAGTAGCTCGATACATGCGGTATGACCGGATTGACTTATACCAATAACATCCATATCAATAGGTGTGGAGAATATCGCACGTTGTTTGTTAACAATATCACGTACCGCACGCAACCTATCACGTACACGGGCAGCCTCCTCAAATTTAAGCTCAGCCGCCAGCTGGTTCATCTCAGCTTCCAGTTGTTGCTCCACATAGGTGGATTTACCTGACAAGAATGCGATAAGCTGCTCCACCAGCTTACGGTATTCGGATTCGCTTATCTTACCCTCACATGGTGCGTAACATTTACCAATGTAATAGCTCAAACACGCCTTATCAGGTAGCTTACCACGACATGTACGTACCTTGAATATCTTCACCGCCGTACGTAATGCACGTCGCATAGTCTTGGCGTTGGTGTATGGCCCAAAATATATGCTATGCTTATCACGTAAATCACGTGTAGGTATCACATATGGGAAAGGTTCATTAATTGCCACCTTTATATACGGATATTTCTTGTCATCCTTCAACCTGATATTGTATTTAGGTTTGTGAAACTTTATGAGGTTAGCCTCAACTATGAGAGCTTCCACCTCCGATTTCGTAAGCAGATAATCCATATCCGCAACTTTCTCCATCAATCGTTTCACCTTCGGTGGTAACTCCTTCGTGAAGTAACTTGCCACCCTCTTCCTAAGTGAACGTGCCTTACCCACGTATAAGACCTTACCTTTTTTATCCTTGAATATATACACACCAGGTGCATCCGGCAAATCCTGCCACTTCATCGTTAAAATATTACTGGATTTGGATCAAGGTCAACAACCATCAAGCTCCACCATCCTATCGATTTGCAGGCTGTCACCTAATCAGACATGTAAAAACTTAGGCAGTATTTCACCTGCCTTACCCTGCAAGAAATGGTCCGCAATCTGTGTAACAGCTGACGCTACGGGATTGATTTCAATTATTTTCGTACCCGCATCTTTGGCAATATATGGTAACGAAGCCGCTGGATACACCACACCTGATGTCCCTATCACAAAAAGTAGATCCACCTCCTGTACGATACGTTCAGCTTCAAACAACACATCCTGTGGCAATGGTTCTCCAAAAAACACCATATCCACACGGTAGCGGCCACCACATTCACATCGCTTGAATATCCCCGTAACCACACGTAAAATCCGTATGCGGCTACCTTTCGCTTGTTGTAATCGGTTGAGCATACCTTCAATCTCATCCTTCGCCATATATCGATGTTTCCCGCACCTCATACAACGTAACCTGTACATATTACCATGTAGCTCAAGTACGTTCTTGCTACCCGCACGTTGGTGCAGGTTATCAACATTCTGTGTTATCACAGCTATCAGTTTACCGGTACGTTCCATTTCAGCCAACGCATAATGTGCGGGGTTGGGTTCCGCCATCAATGGCATTCTGTAGAAGTCGATCGCAAAATCTACCACCCTATCAGGTTGCGTGATAAACATACGTAATAACCCGGTAACTGATGCAAACTTCTCAGGTGGATACTTCACCCATAACCCACTATCTCCACGAAACGTAGGTATACCACTCTCCTCAGATATACCTGCACCCGTGAATGCAGCCACCCTTTTTGCCCTACGGTAAAGGGTTACAACCTCATCCGGCAGCATCCGCTATGATCTTCACATACACACGGCGACGTCGCGGGCCATCAAACTCCATGAAGAATATACCCTGCCACGTACCGAACACCAACCGCCCATTCTCAATAAATAACACACGTGAACTACCGACGATTGCTGCCTTTATGTGTGCATCAGCATTACCCTCAGTATGCCTATACGGATAGTTCTCTGGTACCAACCTACGTAATGTGGTTAAAATGTCCTCCTTTACGGTAGGATCATAATTCTCATTCACCGTAATAGCAGCCGTCGTATGTGGTACATACAGTATACATACACCGGATTTGACACCACTCTTCTCAACGATCTCCTCCACCTGACGTGTGATATCTACCATCTCCTGTCTCGTGTGTGTATCTATCTCGAGGTTATATACCATCTACCCCCCTAACTTCCACACAAAATTGAGGTAATGCACGATACCCAGCGGGCCACGTGGATCCACCCCATAGCTAATACACAGCTTGCGATAGCTGATATCAAACCCAAACCCCATCGGTAACAATAACGCTGCTAACTCCTCAGCTATCACACCCCGATAAAGCGTAGTATATCCCACACGTAAAGCTATACCATTCAGTATACGGTAATCACACGCTATCGACAAATACGCTGGATAATAATATGGTATCACATATGCTGCTGACAAAGTGAGTTTATCCCACTCGTAACGTGCACCCAACTCCATCGATACAGGCAACGCCTCACGTGTGGCACTTGAACTGCTCACCTCGGTACCCAAATTACGGATGAGCACCCCCACCTCTATGGGGTACTGTTGCCATCTATATGTGGCCCCAACATCACACATAACCGCTATTGATCGATATTTCTCAATCGTTTGGTAAACCACACCACCTGCAACACCAACCTTCAACCCCACCCGTACCTGCCTCCTGTAGGCGGCTGTAACTCTCAACGCACATGGTGTGAAAGTCTCACCCGGCACTATACCCTCGGGCTCGCCTTTCAGCATCTCACCAAAATTCCAGTAACTTATCGATACTCCCCATGGTGCACGATAATACCCCACATTACCTGCTTGTATGTCGAGCCCCATATTCATATAGCCAGTAACGACACCTTCACCCTCTATATACGTGGGGTTACCCCACATACTGTATGGTGATGATGCAAACACGTGCAAGTGTGTAACCCCCGCATATGCATTGTTTGGTACATCCATAAAATCGTAACCTGGTAGCCTGGCCAAAACAATTACAACCCAGATCATCATACGGAGTTGCTCAACATTTGTATGTTAATTTCACGATATATTTCTTTATATATCTCCTTCCATATATGCCAAGCAGGTATCCCCACAAATACCATAGCCATCACACCTATTGCCAACGTTATTACTCCCAGTATAAAGCCAGCCAATGCCAACCCATAACCTGTTACTTGATCTGGTGAGCCTTTGACTTCACGTAACCCAATTACCCCAAATATTATTGCAAGTATTGACATCACGAAACCCACCCCAATCCACCACGAAGTTATACTCATTATACCAAGCACAAAGCTGGCTATCGCCATACCGGACGTACGTTTTTCCATAATGCCTCCATTTTCAAAAATCTCTCCTTATCTTCTTCTATACATTTTATAAGTGCATCTATATCCTTGAAAGTATAATTTGGTCGCAAGTAGGTCAATATTTCCACCTCCCAATATGCTACATCTTTTTTGTCATCAAATACAAGTAGGTGTAACTCTACCCTAAACGGTAACCCCAACGTTGGGCTCCCCCCTATGTGTAACAATGCCGGATGGCTATGGTTCACCCTCACCCCATATACACCATCACCTGGCAATAACTTATCCTCGGATATATCCAGATTGATGGTCGGATACCCCAGCATACGTCCTATACCTGCACCTTTTATCTTCTTACCCGATATAGTATACGGGTAACCCAATAAGCGGTTGGCTGCACCAATTTCACATTCCATCAGCAATCGCCGTATGTAAGTGCTACTCACCACATTATTATCAATCCTCACAAGTGGTATAACTTCCACACGCCAACCCATAGCTTTGAGTAAATTCGCATCACCTTTTCTGTTCTTGCCAAATCGATGGTTTTCACCGATCACAATCCTCTTGGGTGCTATCGGTGCAATGTATCGGTGGATAAACTCGGTTGGCTCCATATTTCTAAGCTGTTCGTTAAACTTCAACCTCAACACTCCATGCACCCCTAACCCATTGAGTAGCTTTATTTTTTCTTCCCATGTGGTGAGCATCTTCACATCTTCACCCATCACCCGACGTGGCAGTTTATCAAATGTCACCACCAACGTCTTACCCTTACTTAAACAGTGTTCGATTATCCTGCGGTGCCCTATATGGATGCCATCAAACGTTCCTATGGTTAAGATATCCCATGCATACCGAGATGCCTCGTTGGGGTTATCGAATATCTTCATCCCCTAACAAGTAGCTCCACCGGTAACATACGTTTTACTATCTGCTCCCTTTCACTTATATCCTCGATCCTGGCTGCATTGTCGAGCTTGAAACTTCCCACCCTCGTACGTAATAGGTAATCCACATACCCACCTGTACCCAGTTTCTGTCCTATATCACGGGCCAACCCCCGTATGTATACACCACGTCCACACACCACACGTAACCGTAACTCGGGTGGTTTGAATTCCAGCAATTCTATCTCCTTAATGTATGCCCTACGTTTACGTAGTGGCGGATCTTTACCCTCACGTGCCCATTTGTAGAACGGTCGTCCACGATACTTTAAGGCTGAATACTTAGGCACTATCTGATAGAATTCACCCCTGAACGAATCCAACACCTCCTCTACCTTTGGTCGTGTCACGTTGTTAACAGGGAACCTTGCAATCACCTTACCCGTAAAATCGTCGGTATCACGAAACTCACCCAACTTTATCGTTGTGATGTATTCTTTCTCCAAATTTGTGATATAGGAATGGAACTTTGTCGCTTTACCTAATAGTATAATAAGCAACCCCTCGGCTTCTTTATCCAATGTACCACCGTGCCCAACTTTACGTACCTCAGTACGATACTTTACGTAGCGGACGACATCAAACGAGCTCCATCCCTTCGGTTTCCACACCAGAAGAAATCCATCCATATGGGCTAAAATGCATAGTTCAACGATATACGGTAATTATCAGTCTTGAAATCGTATATGAAATTATCCACACCCACATCCAATGTGAAACTCTTGTACTTGAACCCACCACCAAACGTGGGCCCTTCCCTATGACCCGCTTTATCAGAGAAATACCCCGCACGTGCATAGAAGCGTTCAGCGAACCCCACCTCCACACCTATACCTTTCCATGTATCGTCGTAATGATACTGTAGCACCTCACGCAATGTACGTTTACCCGCACGTATATCCTGCCAATCTTGGTAAAACCCTATCAGTAACTTAGCGATCTCACCCGCCACCCTTATGGAGTATGAAACCCGATCACCGTCACGCTTCTCCCAAAGGTAACTCACACCTAACCTCAACATCCGTGGTATGGGGTCGCTACTTCCAATATCGATATACTTAATACCAGGCCCTATGTTCAACAATGCTACCCCTAAGTTAAGGTTTGGCCTTATCTTATATAACAACCCACCATCAAGTGCCCACGTGATACCTGTACCACCACCTCTTCTACCCGTTATCCTAAATATTATATCTGAAGGTGCCAAAAAACTGTATATAAATTTGAACCCTACACCTACACCTAACCTTGGATTAATCCGCACCCCATACGATACCTTCATAGCAGCATCAAACGTACGCCACTTACCTATGGGGGTACCTTCTTCACTCGTACCCACTGTTTCACCCGTTGTCAGGTATATGAAATGCATACCCATAACACCACCTATACCTAACGATTGCACATACGCAAGAAACTCATAGTACATATCAGGCCACAAACCTGGCAACCAATTAGCATGCATGAGGTGTAACTCACGACTGTGAAAGAACCCCAACCCCC
Organism: Caldifarciminota bacterium; assembly: GCA_021158725.1. GTDB lineage: Bacteria > Hydrothermota > UBA3073 > NMUJ01 > NMUJ01 > NMUJ01. The sequence goes on from JAGGUB010000126.1 coordinate 11,226, forward strand.
CATCATTGTAATACGTGGCAGTTGCATCATCCGCAATCGCTGTAAATATCTCCGCCATCCCATTAGGACGTGCACCCGGTGTTATCGCCAGAAATATAGCAGCTGCCGTCGTTTGTGAATCCACCACAATAGGAAATAGGGTTACCAGTCCTACTATCCCTAAGATAAGCCATCGCTTTACCATACTACCTCCTTAATAAAAGTACAATTGTATCTTATTGGTCAACTCACCACTTCTCATTCCCTAACCTGTTTATGGTAGTTTTAAACTTCACCACCAACAATATATGGACGGATTACCCTCCTTCGTTTCGATAAGATATTGCTTCAACATTGTTTGTCAACCATCAACATACACTCAACAAGCCTCACATCTCCACCATACGTTAGCTTTATGTTTGACACCTCACCTTCAACAGTACTTACAGCCACCCCATACCTTTCCACCAGTGATGCGCTATCCGTAGCGTGATACCCTTCTTGTTGCGCTTTCTCGTAAGCCTTCACTATCAACTCAGTACGAAACCCCTGTGGTGTCTGTACGATATATAAACGTTCCCTCGATAACGTACGCAATACTTTACTGTCATCAACCTCTTTGATCGTATCACGTACAGGTATGACGGGTACCACCGCATCATACTTTGTCACTGCATGCATCACCCGCTCTATAAGCTTATCCGTTACCATCATGCGGGCAACATCATGTATGAGCACATATTCATCGCTGATGTATTTCAACCCCCTATGTATCGATTCCTGACGTACGGTGCCCCCTGTATATACCTTAACCCTATCACCGTATTTACTCAACAACCCACCTATGGTAGGTTCATAACCCGGTGGCACCGCTACGTATATGTTACGTATTTTGTCAAACTTAACAAACTTATCCACCACACGTTCGACCACCGTTTTACCACATATCTTGACAAGCGCCTTCGGTATGCCTAACCCCAACCGCTCACCTCTACCAGCGGCTGCTATTATTGCTTCATATCCCATATTCTCTGTAGGAGTTTCAGAACCTTCGGATCGGTTTCCCTCGCTTTTATATCAGCTACTATCTCATCCGCACCCGGTGGGCTAACCTCTATAATAGCTTTCGCTGCAGTATATCGCAAAATAGGATCTTCTGCATCAAGATATCGTAGAAGCACCTCTTTTATCTTAAGTTTATCTTCGATATCTGCATCTTTACCGATACCTGCCAACGCATTTATCAAATGTATCACTGCATATCGAGCTATTGGTTCATCCATCCGCTGTATTATTGGCTCAAGTATAGCTTGCTTGACCAACCCCTTTTCAGCTGCCACCCGTATCAGTAACGATGTATCCTCAACCTCCTGTATGAGATATCGTACACATGTGGTATCTTTGATATTCGTCAACGCAACTACTGCGGTCACTTTTGTGCTGAAGTCATCCACATCTATGTATTTGACGATCTCTGGTATTGCTTTCGATACACCTATCTTACCTAACGCACTAAGTGCCCATCTTGGTGGATCCCCCGTGTCTCGTAAATATGAAAGTATCGAATCTACCGCCCCCGTATCTTTTATCTCACCTAACAACCATATTGAATTAGCTCTCACCCTACGTTTAGCGTCATGTAACCCTTTATATAGGTAAGGTTTGAACTCATCTGGATGCTTCCTGGCTACTTCACGTATCGCACGTAGTGCCAACCCACTCCTCGTGTCCATCTCATTTTCCCAGATATACTTTATAGCTTCGATACCACGTTCAGCTAACAGCTCACGTGCGAGCTTCACTTTATCACGAGCTTCACCCACACCCCACTCCGAAGCCTCTTTGAACAGCTCATCGATAGGTAACGCCTCAAGCTGTGAACGCTCAACCTCTATGATTGGTTCCTTTGGCCGTACCATTAACGAGCAATCCACCCCTACACCTGTACACCCCTGTAACCATATCGAATTATCTTCAGCCACAGAAATCTTACCGTATGTATCTTCACCTTGTAGATCAAGGAACATTCCTATACCCGTGAACCCACGTGCCGGCGGTGCACTACCCTGCCCTATGTTCTTCTCACGTGTGATATATGTATCGTCACCCCAACTATCGAGCAATACACCTACGGAGTTTGTTAACCCCACACCCTGACCACCACTCACCACGTAGTAGTCATCACCTCCTTGATCTATAAGCATACCAACAGATAAGTCGTGACCCTCACCCTGCGACGGCCCATAGCGTGAGAAATAATGGTCGTCACCTTCTCTATCCCACAACAATCCCACCGACAGATGTATACCTGCACCCTGTGCATATTCGATAGCATTGTAATGATCGTCACCTGATAGATCCAAAAGCAAACCTAACGAGTACCAGTAGCTTGTACCCTGTGCATAAACTTCAGCATTATAAAAATCGTTACCAGCAAAATCCACCAACACCCCTATACCACCGCCAGCATCAGGTCGTATACCCATAGCAAACCCCTGTGCAAACGATCGATAATTTCTTGGTAACAGCGGATGATGTATATAATGTGCACCTGCGTAGTACAAATCGTTACCTCCATAATCTATAAGCCCACCATAACCCCATGTGGCACCCAACCCCTGCGCCCAGTCATACGCACGATATATATCATTACCGTTGAGCTCCATCAACAAGCCCAACCCGAAATTACCCGCCCCCTGTGTGAAGAACCCACCCTCATATATGTCATCACCGGCTGCATCATAAACCATACCCATACCGAAGAAGCCTGCACCTAACGAGTACGGGCACGCACGATATGTGTCATCACCTTCCTTGTCATAGATAATCCCTATACCCAATATCCCCGCAGCTAACGAATAGGGTTTATCCCCCAGATATAGGTCGTTGCCTGCAAGATCGATAACTATCGATGCACCCATCACACCACGTGCTACATTCTCGTATACATCGTTACCACCCAGCTCGATGATAAGTGAATAGCCACCCGTTATGTGATCATCACCGGTACCACCAATAAATATGTCATCACCGATTATGAACGATTTTAATTCCGGTATCGTATCAGGGATTGAGTTAACAAATTCATCTAACCCCATCATAAGTGTGTAAAATAGCGAAAACACCTTCTCCCTGTTGAACGATTTCGCTACCTCCAGCAACGTATCAACCGCTTCCTTCCACAACGTATCGTATGGGTAACCAAGCTCATCGTTCAAGTATGTTTCAAGCGTATCATCAAGCGTATCATCCTCGTCACACCAGAACGCACATCCATAGTAGAGTACCTTGCTAATAAATGAGGAATCAAACTGTATAGCTGATCTATAGGTTAGCTGCCACGACTTATAGAAATTGATGAAATCCGTCAACCACCTCGGTAATGAATCCGCAAGCTTGCATGATTCTGTGTATTCAATCTGATAGGGTTTGATTCCAACCCCCAGCTCACGTAGTGCAAACCTTACAATCTCCAACGGCTTACGAGTCTCGTAAACTTTGACAACTGTATCCGGATAATCCAACAACGATAGCGGTTGATCCATACACTGCTCTACACGCGATAGCCTGAACCCCTTACCCTCAACCCATTTCTTGTCAAACCCCAAATCCTCCACATTGGCATTGATATCTGGCAGATAGGAAACTATAGCATTGCGCTCGATATCATTCAGCTGTAGACTCATTAATACAATTACCCACAACATACTTTAAATTTACATACGAAGTTAACCTGACAACCCACCCGTCACGGGTTGATTTTATCGCACATGAGATATTTTTATTGTGTGTGATATTAACCCACTCAGACCCATATCACATGCACTGTTACCTATATCTTTGTTTACATCACTTATACTGTCATCCAACATATATGCGACGGAGCTCACCGGTCACGTATATGATGCCGTTACTGGTAAAGGGTTACCTTTTGCCAACATCGTTGTTGAAGGTACCCATCTCGGTACAAGTGCGGATACTACTGGGTTCTATACGTTGGAGTTACCCGAACCTGGCCGCTATTGGGTATCTGCATCAGTGATCGGCTATCGACCCAAACGCTACAGAGTAAACATAAAAGATGACAGACCCATAAAGCTCGACTTTTACCTTGAACCCACCATCATCCAGCTACCCACCATCGAGGTTGTAGGTAAACGCCCAATGATCGAGAAATCACTCACCGGGTCACAGCGTGTCATGGATACCCGTGTGCTGGAG
>JAGGUB010000110.1 GCA_021158725.1 Caldifarciminota bacterium
GTTAACCTCAAAGGTACGTATATTGTGACACGTGCAGTGTTACCTGTGATGATAAAGAATCGATATGGTAGGATCGTCAACATAAGTTCAGTAATCGGTATCATGGGTAATGTGGGGCAGTCCAACTATGCAGCTTCAAAAGCTGGTATGATAGGGTTTACCAAGTCAGTCGCCAAGGAGGTGGCCAAACGTAACATCACGGTAAACGCTGTAGCACCCGGTTACGTGGAGACACCCATGACAGAAGCGCTATCGGAGGAGATCAAAAAGGCGTACCTTGAGAAGATACCAATGGGTAGGCCAGCACAACCGGATGAGGTGGCTGCACTGGTGGCGTTTCTTGTATCCGATGAGGCAGCTTACATTACGGGGCAGGTGATACAGATAGATGGCGGTATGTTGATGTGAGCTGAAGATGGCGATCGAGGTACATGCAACCCGTATGGAGTTGCTCAACCTACGGCGTAAGCTGGCGCTCGCTGAACGTGGACATAAGTTGCTGAAAGATAAGGAGGAGGCGCTACGACGTGACCTGTTCATCTTGATACGTGAGGTACAGAAGCTCAGGAAAAAAGTAGAGGAGTTCTTAGCGCAGGCGGTGAGATACTCGATGTTGGCACGTACCCGTATGGAGGACGAGGAGATAGATGCAGCGTTGCTGTTTACGGGACAGCGGACGGATATAACGTTGGGTTGGGAGCGTGTGTTGAATGTGCGGGTACCACACTTTGAGGTCAAACGTGAAGGTGATCCGTTCGCATATGGGTTTGCGTATACGGTGCCTATGTTGGATCTCTTCCTTAAGGCGCTATCTGAGGTTATGGTTGAGATGGTGAAGTTGGCCGAACTTGAGAAACGGCTTGAACTTGTTGCTATGGAGTTACAGAAGACACGCCGTAGGGTGAACGTGTTGGAGTATAGGTTGATACCGGAGTTGGTGGCATCACTTAAATATATCAAGATGAAGCTTGACGAGATGGAACGTAGCAACCTGTCACGTATCATGCGTATTAAGGAGATCATAAGGGCTCATTAATGTATATCCCACAGTATTATCGGTTGGTGAAAGGTGTAGGTAAGGCGGAAACGCCATTGCTGGCGTTTGATGCAGCGTTACGGGTGGCGGGTGTTGGTGATTATAACCTTGTAAAGGTGTCGTCGATATTGCCAGCTAATAGTGTTGAAAAAGATAAGGTCGACCTACAGGTGGGTGCGTTGTTACCTATTGTTTATAGTTATTACACTAAATTGGGGGGTGAAGCTCCCATCGTGGCAGCAGTAGCACTCGGTATACCTGAGGATAGGGATAAGGTGGGTGTGATCATGGAAATAAGTGGTGAGATGGATGAACACATTGCATGCGATAGGGTCAGACGTATGGTTATAGAAGCGATGCAGGTACGTGGTAATAAGACGTTTGATATAAAAGTGGTGTCGAGTGTCATCGTACCGGATAAAACCCTATACACGTGCGTATTTGCGGGTGTAGCATTATGGTGAGGGAGTTTCGTGAGTATCACACGAAGGATGCAGGTATATTCGTACGTGTTAAGCGTGTGCTGTGGGAAGGTAAAAGTGATCACCAGAATATTTTGGTGATTGATACTGAAACTTTTGGTAAGATGCTCATACTGGATGGTGCGGTGATGTTCACCGAGCGTGATGCATTCATATACCACGAGATGCTGGTACATCCAGCTATGTGTGTACATGAGGGGCCACGTCGTGTGTTAATCATAGGGGGTGGTGACGGCTATGCACTGTATGAAGTGCTTAAATATCCTGTGGAGCATGTCACTTTGGTGGAGCTCGATCGCAAGGTTGTGGAGGTATGTTGTAAGTTCTTTGACAAAGCGGGTGCGTTCGAGGATGAGCGGGTTGAGCTGGTGATTGGGGATGGTACTAAATTTGTGGAAACCACAGAGGGAAAGGTTGATATCATCTATGTGGATTCAACCGACCCAGTAGGTGCTGCGAAGGCATTATTCAGTGAACAGTTTTATCGTAACGTACATGAGGTGTTGGGTGATGGTATATTGGTGGCACAGACTGAATCACCGTTTTATCATATCGAGTTTATACAGGGGGTGAAATCCAAGCTTACAGCGGTTTTCCAAAATGTGCATTTCTATACGGTACCGATACCTACATACCCGGGGGGATGGTGGAGCTTCGTATTTGCATCTGATAGGTACACACCATATGAAATACGTAGGGAACCACCGGCTGACCTTAAGTACTATACGCATGAGATTCATCGAGCAGCGTTCGTGTTACCTAAATGGGTAGAGGAAAAATTAAAGTAATCGTCATACCACATCAGGGTGAAGATAATCTACATAAAGGGGTGGCAACTGCGTGGCAACACATAAAGTTGGGGCTCGAATCCATAGAGGATTACAGTGTGTATCAGGAGCGGTGGATGCCAGATTGGGATGAGGTTATAGTTGATTGTAAGTCGGGTGATGATCTGGAGTCGATTGCTACACAGTTGATGGAGATAGGGTTTGACTCTGCAATATTTATAGGTGGTGATCATCTCATCACATATCCGATATTGAAGTGTTTGGTGCAACGTTACCCGGGTTTGTACGTGTTGCATATTGATGCACATGCAGATCGTAGGGATACGTATTGTGGTAGGAAGTTCTCATACGCAACAGTTATGCGTAGGGTGGAGGAGTTACTTGGTGGTGAGCGTGTGATAACGTTAGGATATAGGTCTTTGGTACCCGAGGAGGGTGGTAAGCTATTCAGGTGGGATGAGCTTACCGAAGCTATTGAGGAGCTTCGTACCCCATATTACCTGAGTATTGATATGGATGTGTTCGATCCATCCGTGTTTCCATGTGTTACACATCCAGAACCTGGTGGAATAAGGTTTGATGAATTCATGAAGCTACTGATGCGGTTGCCTAAATTTGTGGCCGCTGATATCGTTGAGTTCAATCCACACGTAGCAACGTGGTGGCCATCATCCGTATTTGTGGCCACAATATTGCGTGAGATGTTGATCAAAGTGGCGGCTGAGTGATAACCGTTACCGTAATAATACTCGTCATATAAAATGTTTATGCAATGCGGTGGGTAGCAAAGAGATAATACACCATGATTCTTTCATTTCTACATCTCATCTCACAAGCTCTGCTATCTCATGTAGCTTCTCTAATACAAACTCCTTTACCTGTTCAACATCATCTGTCGATTTGTACAGCGATTTTGCCTCTTCGTATAGAGTATCAATCTTTGCATCAACAACGTCTGGATATCTTATCGCTGCACGTATTAGGTCCTTTGCTAAATCGATATGCAGACCATATACGCCTGCAAGCGGCAAACCTGGATAGTCCTTCTCCCAGTACTTCA
>JAGGUB010000099.1 GCA_021158725.1 Caldifarciminota bacterium
TCTCATTGGTGCCATCCCATTCGATTACGATTCTGGTACCGTCTACCTGTGGCAGAATATGCTTCACAAGTTCGCCACCCACACCATAGATGTAGGCGGTTGGTGTACCACAATCACTTACGTTATCAAACACTATACGGGTTGATGTATGGTTATCCACGAAATTGAGCAATTCATACCCATATCGGTGCGCCAATCTTGAAGCCTCATCAACATTTAGCTGCATGCCAAGCACTACACTGAGATGAATTGGATCGATCTCACCAGTATGGACGGTTCCATTATATGCGAATCTACCATGTGCCATAAAGTGTAACCCAATGAAAGGAAATCTGACCGTATCATTGATCTCCGTGTTTATGATTTCAACCATACCCATGTTTACCCGTTCACCACATATGGGACAAGTTTCTTCCCCACGTGCTCTCCAATACCGCATATAGATGCTTTCTGTGGATATGTTGTTGCCATCAACCACCTCCAATGTAGCTATACGTTTGACAATACGTTCGGCAAATTCGTAACCATCATCCACACCTATATCATGTGTGTATGGGTTGTTAACATCTGTACCAAAATACTCCTCTGATGCAGAGTTCAACCCATCATTGTCGATATCATCACTTGTAAGTACTACGAGGTGGTCGGTATCGAATGGCGAAAGTATCTCTTTCAACTTTTGCACATCTACACGTGCGGTATCACCTTCTATTATATACGAGAAGCTACCATGTTGCATGAAATGCAACCCCATATATGGGATATCGATCTGCATCCCACGCTTTGTGTTGTAAACCGTTACGAAGCCCATAATTACGGGTTCGCCACATATTGGACAGTTATAGAACCCATACGCGGGGTTATCGATCGCATAACAGACACTATCGGGTGTGCCCCTTGGTAGGCTATTTATTATCGCAGCATAGCGTTTCGCTATGCTGTCTGCAGCTGATGGATATAGACAGAACCCCTCTGTACCGAGCAATATCTCCTCACTGTGTGTGAGATAATCACCGTCAGCGTCACCATTTACGGGTAACCAGTGTGGATCGGCGTTTAGCTTACCCATACCTGTAGCGAGTAACGAGAATATCATTGCAGGTAGCATCTTTACCGCGGTGAACTTATTCCGACGAGCTATTGGATGTTCTGTGAATAAAGCTTTGCATTCACGATATATACGCTTGTAATATGGTATAAGTGTGGGTGTAACCTTACAGTTTGGGCATACCCAATGAAACAGTATACGTTGCTCTTTACCAATGTATGGGTTGGGTGTGTAGCCATTGGTGACAAAGTTTTCCACACAACAGTAAGGATAGCCGAATAATAGGCCCTCAATGATGCTGTCATCCTTGCTGTTAGCTACTGGCTTATTATCGAAACGTCGCATATAATAGTCAATATATCGTTGTTTTGTACTAAATATCGTCTCGTAGACTGGGGTACCGTCCATCAATCTACGTGTTACCACTGCAGTACGTAACCCATAACGTTTCAATATTCGGTGCGTGTTTATATCAACTGGTTTCTCCCACCTGCTCATGGGTTTGATACGCTCCTTGGTTAGCATTGCCAGATATGCAAGGTCGAAATCCAATTGCCTTAGAATATCCATCCCCCCTCCTTTTAAATATCAGGTGCTTGGATTAGATATACTTCTATAACTTAAACGTCAAGCCTTGGTGTAAGTGATGGCTGAACCCATGATATTGTTGACATACCACAAATTAGCATAAATTTAACTGAGGAGGTATGAGATGAAACTAACAGATAAAGGTAAGGCATTATTAGAGGAGGCACGCAAGCATGCCAAGAAGCGTGGCGATTCATATATTGATACAGATCACTTGCTGGAGGCGTTGTTCACATTTAAAGATGGTAACCCATTCCTTAAGCTGCTGGATAAACGTGGTATAAGTGCGGAGGCGATCAGACGTGAGGTTGAACGTGGGTTGTCGAGCTTCCACTCACAGTTGGATGAGATGACGAATTCCTACATTAGTGCATTAGAGGAGCGTGAGAAGATGCTAAGTAACGCATATTCACCGGGCTTGGTGAAGGAGCTATACCACACGTTATTTAAATATCTTGAGGATGCGATTGCAAAGGATATGCGAGGCGAACGCATACGTGAGTTCGTTACACTTAAGGTTAAACGTTGGGTACCCGAACGGCGTACACGTAGCTTGATAGATGAATTTTTTGGCACGGATATATTCAGTGAATTCTTTGGCGATGTATGGGGGCACGATCGTGAATGGATACTACGTGATTATAGCCTACGTGTACCGAAGGAGTTTGCAACCGAAATAAGGGAAGTAGCCAAAAGATGGGGGCTCGAGGAGGAAGACGCCAACCGCATGCTGTATGAGTTGGCCGATCTTGAGGATAAGCTACGAGGTTCGTTGTTACAGCTTAAGAATTCAGGGGTTGAACCTCGACGTATCATAGGTAAGTTACGTGCACATTTCTTACGTGAGGAGAAGGAACCTTCACACTCGTTTTTCCTCGAGAAGATATTGGAGAAGGCAGCCAAAACCGCAGAGGATGGTGTAGGTATCACACATATTGCGGATGCGATGATGGATTCACCCGATACGGTGGGTGGTTACTACCTATCACAGATAATGCGTGCATTGAGGGGTCAAAAAGGTGAACCCATACCCAGTAACATAAAGGAGGAGATGCAAGAGGAGGAACGTTCGGCATTGGAGCGATTTACGATCAACTTGACTCAGTTAGCGCGTGAGGGTAAGCTGGACCCTGTCATCGGTAGGGAGAAGGAGATACAACGTATGATAGAGACGTTAATACGACGTCAGAAGAATAACCCAGTGATTGTTGGTGAGGCAGGTGTAGGTAAGACAGCTTTGGTTGAGGGGTTAGCTCAGAAGATAGCTAAAGGTGAGGTACCGGAGCAGTTGAAGGATGCAAAGATATTGCAGCTGGATATGGGTGCACTGCTGGCAGGTACTAAATATCGGGGTGAGTTTGAGGAGCGGCTCAAACAGATACTGGATGAGATTAAGAAGGCAGGTAATGTGATACTGTTTATCGATGAGCTACATAATGTTGTAGGTGCTGGACGTGCGGAGGGTGGTGCATTAGATGCAGCTAATTTGTTGAAACCAGCGCTGGCGAGGGGTGAGTTTCAAGTGATAGGTGCGACAACACCTGAGGAGTATCGACGTTACATCGAGAAGGATTCGGCACTCGAACGTAGGTTCCAACCCATATGGATAACGGAACCGTCACCCGAGACGACGATCGAGATACTGAAAGGGTTACGACCCAAGTATGAGCAACATCACAAGGTGAAGATAGACGATGATGCCATAACCTCAGCGGTTAAGCTTACACATAGGTATGTACAGGATAGACATCTGCCAGATAAGGCGATAGATGCGATCGATCAGTCCGCATCCAAGAAGGCATTGAAAGTGTTGTATCCAGAGATTAGGGTGAAAGAGATCGAAGGTAAGTTGAAGGAGTTAAAGGAACAGAAGGCGCACGAAAGGGAGGAAGCGAGGATCAGCGAGATAGAAGCAGACATAAAGCGGTTGGAGAAGGAGCTGGATGAGCTAAAGACGTTGTTAGCCAAAAGGGAGAAAACGGGTGCTAAGGACTTGAAAGAGTTAGAGGATAAGGTTGCGAAACTGGAGAAACAGGTGAAAGAAGCCGAGGATAAAGGTGACCTCAAACGTTGGGAGGAGCTGCTGGATAAGCTCAAGGCAACAAAGAAGGAGCTGCTGGAGGCACGCCAAAGGGCGAGCGAACAGCTGGAAGAGATACGGGTGACGAGTGACGATGTAGCTGAGGTGGTATCGGAATGGACCAATATACCTGTTGCAAGGATGATGGAGGAGGAGAAAGCTAAGCTGTTGAAGATGGAGGAACACCTACATCGACGTGTTATAGGGCAGGACGAGGCTATAGTGGCGGTATCACGTGCAATCAGGCGTGCACGTGCGGGGGTGGCAGATCCAAGACGGCCGTTGGGGTCGTTTCTGTTTCTTGGCCCTACAGGGGTGGGTAAGACTGAGCTGGCAAAGACGTTGGCTGAGTTCCTGTTTGGTGACGAAGATGCACTGATAAGGTTGGATATGTCGGAGTTTAAGGAAGAACATTCAGTAGCTAAACTCATAGGTGCGCCACCAGGTTATGTGGGGTATGAAGAGGGTGGTAAGCTTACCGAAGCAGTACGTAGACGCCCGTATTCGGTGATACTATTGGATGAGATCGAGAAAGCACATGCGAGGGTGTTCGACCTGTTCCTGCAGGTGCTGGATGATGGTAGGTTGACCGACTCACAGGGTAGGACAGTATCCTTCCGTAATACCGTAATCATAATGACATCGAACTTGGGTAGCGAATACCTACGCGATTTGATGGAGAAATTCAACCCCAGATATCAGGAGCTACACCGTAGGATGCACGAACTTGAACAGCGGCGTGAAAAGAAGAAAATTACCAAATCAGAATATAAGAAAGAGAAGGAGGCACTCGAACGTGAACGCGAACAACTGGAGAAGGAATTCGAAGCTGAATTCAACAAAGCCAAAGAGCAAGTGCTGGATGTGGTGAAACACGCTTTTAGGCCGGAGTTCCTCAACCGTATCGATGAGATTGTGGTGTTCCATCCACTCAAGTGGGAGCATGTGCTGAAGATTGTGGATATACTTGTGGGTAGGTTAAGAGATAGGATGCACGAGACGGGGGTGGAGATCGAACTCACAGATAAGGCACGTGAATACCTTGCACGTGAAGGGTTCGACCCGGTCATGGGAGCACGACCACTTAGAAGGGTGATACAACGTGAGCTGGAAGATAAGCTATCAGAAGCCGTACTTAAGGGTGAGATCAAGGAAGGTAGCAAAGTGGTGATCGATGCCAACGGCGAGATCAAAATAGGGGTGAAGTAAACTCAGTAGGTTGACAATTTATTACGATCACTATTTTCGTATTACATGAGCCTTATGCGGTTCAGTGTATCGTTGGATAAGCGTGTGCTGGACGAGTTCGATAGGCTTATTAAGAAGAAGGGGTATCCGACACGTTCGAAGGCTATCAGTGACCTTATACGTGAGAAGTTGGTTAAAGAGGAGATAAAGGTAGAAGATAAGGATGTAGTGGGTGTGATAACATTGGTTTACGATCACCATAAACGTGAGTTGGTGAACAGGTTGGTCGATATCCAACACGATTTTAATGAGCTGATAATCGCATCACAACATGTGCACCTCGATCACGATAACTGTTTCGAGGTGATACTGGTCAAAGGTAACCTGTGCAAGATAAGCGAGCTGGCAAATAGGTTGAAAGCAACAAAAGGCGTTAAACATGGTTCACTACACGTCGAGGCAGTATGCGGACATATACTCTAATTTTTATTTTACCCTTTATTCACACGAAAATAAAAAATGTGTGAAAATGGGGGTTAAGATGTTGAAGAGGTTATGGGTTTTGGTGTTTTGGCTATGTTTTGTTGAGCTCGTTGGTGCCGAGGATACGCTTAGGTTTAATGACACATTACGGGTATATTATCTGGATGAGATTGTGGTGACTGCCACTCGTCTCAAGCGTGCGGTTAAGGATCTTTCGTCGAGCGTAAGTGTTGTCACTCGTGAAGATATTGAGGCTTCAAATGCAAACTCTTGTACTGATATTTTAGCCACTGTACCTGGGTTATTTGTTCAGAAGACGGGTGCTTTCGGTAGAGCCGACGTCGAGATACGTGGTCTCGGCAGTCGTGGCAGAAGGTTGATGGTATTGATCGATGGCCGACCTGTTAAGATGGGGCTGTTTGGTTGCACCGTAACGCATTCATTACCGCTTGATAATGTCGACCGTATTGAGGTTGTTCGTGGTCCGCTATCCGTACTCTATGGTTCAGATGCGCTTGGTGGTGTGATCAATATAATAACGAGGAGACTAAAGAAGGGTACCGAAACCGATCTCACCACTTCGTATGGCACATACAACACTCGATGTATTAGGCTTCGACACGGTACGAATCTCGGTAAATTCGACTATTATTTGACAGGTGATTGGCGTACGAGTGACGGCCATCTACCCAATTCCGCGTATGATGGTAAAGATTTCACTGCACATCTGGGGTATAGGTTTAACAAACGGGTTGAACTCACCTTTAATGGTAAATACTTCGATGGCTACAAAGAAGAGCCACTACGGGCAACCGACCCCGATACACTTGTATCCAACACCTGGAACGACTACGAGCGTGGTGCTTTGGATTTGAGCCTGAACAGCAAGTTTGGAGGTATTGAGTTGTTTGCCAAACTCTATCGTAATTTCGGGCATCACCAATTTTCCGATGGCTGGCATTCACGTGATTTCACAAATGGTGGGTTGTTACACTGTGTGGTACATCCACTCACCGGTAACACGCTCGTTGCGGGGGTAGAGTTCCGTCAACAGGGTGGTGAAAGGCTCTCCGAACCCCAAGGTGAATGGACTAAAACCGAATTTGCCAGCTTCTTGCATATCGAACAGCTACTTGGTAAAGCAATATTATCATTCGGCGGTAGATACAATTACGATGAGGTTGCAGGTACTGAACTATGTCCAGAAGCGGGGCTCGTGTTACATCTACGTGAAGGTGTTATCTTACGTGCAATCATCAGCAAGGGGTTTAGGTCCCCGCAGCTAAACGAACTGTATATGTTTCCGCCATCTAATGAGGATCTGCAACCCGAAAGGGTTTGGAACTATGAGATAGGGTTCGACTATCGGGTTGCAAATGGGGTGACGTTCGAATTCACCTGCTACGATATGAAAGGCGACAACATCATACAGCTGGAGGATAACCCCAACCCACCACCAAAGTTCCTATTCCAAAACACAGGTAAGTTCGATTTCAAAGGCGTAGAGACAGGCCTAAACGTGCAACTCGGATACTTCACAGGTCGTATCTACTACTCGTACCTCGATCCAGGTGAGAAGACCACCGGTAGGCCGGGCAATAAACTCGATATAGTGATACGATACACCTATGATAAGGTCATGGCTGGATTCACAGGGCAATACGTTGGCAACTACTATGCTGCTGATAATCATGAGCAGAAGATTGACGATTACTTCGTGGCCAATGTTAAGTTCGGCTATAGGGTGTTACCTCAACTGAATGTATTCCTGGCGGTTGATAACATATTCGATCGAGACTATGTTATATATACCGATCTACCTGGGGGTGCTGCTGGTTTGTATCGGATGCCACGTCGTGCAGTTACGTTGGGTGTGAAAGTCGAACTCAAGTGACATGAACTTCATACTCGGGATATTTCTATTGCTTGCAGGTGGTCATACCGTATCATCTATCAAGGTTGTTGCTACTACTTCACTTATTGGAACCATCCTCAAGCAAATAGGTGGTGATAAGGTTAACGTAATAACAATCGTACCGGCTGGGATGTGTCCCGGACATTTCGATGTTAAGCCCTCCGATGTTGTTGGTTTAACAACTGCCAACGCTATATTATGTCATGGATTTGAGGGTTGGCTAAGCAAGCTGGTCAATTCTATCGATAATGAAGGGATAGCAGTGGAGACACTCAAAATCGAAGGTAACTGGATGATACCCGACATACAGAAGGTTGCAGCTGCACAAATAACAGAGATATTGGTGGAGCTCGACCCCCAGCATGCGGAATTTTATCGCACGAACCTAACCCAATACGAGAAGCTGATCGACTCCATAGCTGCAGAAATCAAAAATGTATCGGAAACTTTCCATCACGTAAAGGCTATCTGTGCAAACTATCAGGCTACCTTCCTTAAATGGCTGGGGTTTGACATAATCGCTACATATGGTAGGCCCGAGGAGCTATCACCTAAAGAGCTGTGTAGGCTGATAGAGCTGGCACGTGAACATGACGTCCGTATAGTGGTTGATAACCTACAAAGTGGTGGCAACATAGGGCGTGTAATCGCTGATGAACTGGGTGTATCACATGTGGTGTTGACAAATTTCCCATTGGGTGATTCATACATTCAGTCGTTGATGGATAATGTGGAGCGATTGGTGAAGGGGTTGAAAGATTAGAATGGTTGAATGAATGCAGTCGAAATACGTAATCTAACGGTTTCGTATCGTGAAAATGTAGCATTGAAAGGTATCTCACTCAATATAGAAGAAGGTACGTTTCTTTCGGTGATAGGGCCCAACGGTGCAGGTAAGACAACACTACTTACAGCTATCAATGGGTTAGGTAGGATACTTTCCGGTACTGTTAAGGTCTTTGGCATGGATATGACACCACGTAATGCAGTACGGATTCGCAAACGTATCGGTTATGTGCCACAGAATCTATCCATCGATCCCAGGTTCCCCATCACCGTGGAGGAGGTTGTAAAGCTTGGTAGGTTCGGTAAGGTTGGACTATTTCGGCGTTTGACTAAGGAGGACAATGATATTGTCCAGCATGCTATGGAGCTTACTGGGGTGTTGGAGCTGTCGGATCGTCCTATTGGTCACCTCTCCGGTGGTGAACAACAGAAGGTATCACTTGCACGTGTAGTAGCACAGCAACCTGAACTCATGTTGCTGGATGAACCCACATCCAACCTCGACCCCAAAGCTCAAGAGGAGATAGTGGGTTTGATTGATAAAATCTACAACGAGAACCACATAACGGTTGTATTCGTGACACATATATTGACACATATACCACGTTCATGCAGGCAGGTAGTTCTCATGAAGCACGGTACCATTCTATGGGCTGGCGATATACAGCAGCTGGATGATAAGCTACTTTACGAGCTTTACGATCACCCAATGGGGCCACTGACCATCAAACGATAGACGAGATGTTTGAGCTACTGCAATACGAGTTTATGCGTAATGCGATACTGGCATCAATATTCGCAGGTGCAGGTTGTGGTATCATCGGTGTATGGATAATGCTATTGGGTATACCGTTCATTGGTGTTGCCATGTCACATGCAGCGTTTGCAGGCGCAATATTTGGGCTATTACTTGGTATGAACCCGCTCACTATGGCGATCATGTTCTCACTTGCGGCTGCTGGGCTTGTTGGCCCCATGGCTGAACGTGCGGAGCTCGATCCCAACATCTCACTTGGCATTATATTCTCGATACTGTTGGGTATTGCATTCCTTGGTATGGGGTTACTCAAGGGACCCAAAACTGAAGCGCTTAACTTCATCTGGGGTAACATACTGCTGCTGTCACGTAGTGACCTAATATTCTTGATAATAGTAGTAGGTATCAATCTACTGTTCCTGGGGGTTATGTTCAAGGAGATCGAAGCCACTCTGTTCAATCGCGAGCTCGCACGTGCTGTCGGTATACCTGACAGGCCAATCTTCTACGTGATGCTGTTACTCGCCGGTATGACAGTGGCGTTGAGCCTAAACACAGTGGGTGGGTTACTGATATTCAGTTTGATAGTTAACCCACCATCTGCGGCTTATCAACTTACTTACAGTTTAA
>JAGGUB010000107.1 GCA_021158725.1 Caldifarciminota bacterium
ATTGTATATGTTGAGCTTATCCCTGTGTGCGTTCACTGAGAATGTCACATTTATAGGTTCGGCACCATGGAACACCACATCCTTTATAACGAACTTGTCCAGGTTTATATCATCCGTATATATCCAGAACGATTTCTTACCCTTTGCGAACATACGTTGTTCCTTCAACGCTGTTGAATAGCTTCCAATATGTGTGTAATTACCGATATCAACCTCATGCAGGTTTGTGAACCTCACATTTTCTATATCCACATGGTATGGTGAATCGAAGAACATGTGTGCACAGTTGTTTATCACCGAATTCTTAATTATTACCGCACAATAACATGAATGTCCCAACGGCATAGTATTACACACCGAACCGTCTGCATATGGATCCTTAAGTAACCGCTCATTCCCATAATGGGTGGTCGACCCTGCATTGTTCCACACCCAGAACTGTTCACCACACGATGTTATCACACTGTTGTTCACAAATAAGTGTGCTCCATAGCATAACACAAATTGCAATGTATCTGTTGGCGTAGAGCAGAACTTAAGTGTCTCACCTTCGATTATGAGTTCCGACCCTTCGTACACCACAAGGTTTGTATAGCATGTAGCTGTGTGGGTTGCTGCATCGTATTCGAACTTCGTTGGCTCCCCTATCGCACTATCAATATCGGCCAATGTTACGCATCTACCCTTCACGATTATACCTTCCCTATATATGGGGTAATATCTGTAATTTTGACAATAATAGTTCGCTATGTATCTGCCATAGGATATCACATTCGCTGGAAACAAATATCGATCCTCGTACACTTCTATGCAGTCGAAATACACGGGATCGCTCATCAACCTGAGAAACATATACTGGGAAGCTACTTCTTTCTCATCATGTACCCACAGATCGAAACACCCATCTTCGTAGTAGTAGAACCACCCATCCCGCGTATGTATTATTGTAACCATATGCCAGTTGGTATCACTGTATATGCCAGCACCATCGTAGTCGATACTGAACCCCTGCACACAACAGTGGTGATGTGCATCCCACACCCTGGAATAATCAGCAAACACTTCACCATCCGCAGTCTTTATATAATCGAAGTCCGCTATCTGACCGTGACTATCTTGTGGAAACTTATATTTGAACCGCCACGTCCCGTATGTGGTTGTTGATACTACGTTTGAATACGTAAACGTGCAAGCAAACCCCAACGTACATGGTGGTGCATATGTGCCAAGCCATTCCGGTAACGGTCTACCCCATGGATCAAGTTCGGTACGGTTCTGTGACTTTAAGTCTGCAAAGTAATCGAAAAACGTAGGCGCTTCGATCGAATCAAGTGTAGAGACTACCCATTCCATGTGATCCTCACCGTTCGCATTGTACACCTTCACATGTATCTCCCATATACCTTTATCAACCGGTACCGTCCATGTGTAGCTACTGTCTGTAGCTAATGTATCCACGATTTTGTTCACCTGCCATCGGTAATTAACAGGTTGGTCGACACTCACCGTAAATGTTATGGTTTCACCTTGATTTACAAGATACATTATATCGTGAGGCTCAGAAGCACCTGACCCGTTGGAACTCCAATCCACAATCTGTGGCGGTACACCCAACACTGTATTTACTGAGAACATCAATACAGCAAGTAGATGCTTACGTATCATCGATTAATATAGCTTACGAGTGTGCTTCATCAACTACACTACGTAGTTCGTGAAGCACCGCTTGATATTCTACTTGTTGTGATTCAATCATATCCATGCGGTGTTCGAGATAACGGGTGAATTCCTCACTCGTCCATTTGGGGAACCTCTGTTGCAGGTAGCGGTACACCTTTTCACCCACTGGTGTGGGTATCAACATCCCCCTGCGTTCAACCAAGTAGTTACGTTCCAACAATGTCGTAACTATCTTTGCGTAGGTGGATGGACGACCTAACCCACGCTCACGCATCTGCTGTATGAGCGTACCCTGGGTGAAAGGTCGCACTTTTGGTACAAATCGTATCGTTTTATGTGTGAGCTTGAATCTCACCGGTATTTGCACAGCATGTACAGGGGTGACAAGATTGAACCCATCCTCTATTATGTCTGTGACAAATTCTTTAACTTCACCAAACCCTGGTAACTCGAATTTCACCTTTACCTTACGTACAACAACGTCTTTCATCTGTGACGCTATGAATCTACGCCATATCAACTCGTATAGGCGGACGAGATCCCTTGATCCCGATAGTTCAAACCTACCCGTAGCTACTAAAGTGCTGAACTCATGTGGCTCTATCGCACGTACCGGTCGTATACATTCGTGTGCACCAGGTGCACCCCATCGTCGTAATTGTAGTAAGTTTTTGCCAAATCTTTCCACAATGTACTCGGTAGCTACACGTAGCCCCGCATCTGATACTCTTGTCGAATCTGTCCTGTGGTAGGTGATAATACCCTTTTCAAATAACTCCTGCGCTAATTGCATAGTTTTTTCAGCAGTGAAGCCGAGCACTTCAGATGCTGCAATCAATAGCTCACTCGTGGTGAATGGCGGTTTGGGATGTAACGAATCGTATGATTCATCTATCACCTTCACGTTGAGGTTGGTGAGCTGTTCAAATACATGCTTAGCTTGCTCCACATCCATAATCTCAAATCTAACCACCAACCCATCAAACCGTGCATCTATAATAGCCTTACGGTGACGACGTTCGGCTTCACGTGCGATGACCCACCCCAACACCGGGGTCTGTACCCTTCCAGCGGATAGGTTACGGTTGTTGAAACGTCTCTGCAGGTGTTCAGAAAGTGCAAACCCTACCCACCTATCTGCTATGCGGCGTACCAGTTGCGATTTAACAAGATCGAGGTTGAGCTCACGTGGATGGTTGATCGCCTCCATAAATGCACGTGGTGTAACTTCATGGAACTCAGCTCGTTTGAGGTTGGGATTAAATGGCCGTAACGCCAAGAATATGTCCCATGCGATCTTCTCACCCTCAGCATCCGGGTCGGTGGCTATAAGTATCTCATCTACCTCGGTTGCGAGTTCACGTAATGCGGTCACCGTGACAAGTTTGTCGATATCCACCCGTTGGTGGCAACGTGGACACGTATCGAGTGTGGTCTGTTCACCACATTTTTTACAGCGTTTAATCGATCCATAAACCGGTATGTAACGATGATCTGCTTCCAACACCCCATAGAGGCCACCTTTTTCAACGATGTCAAACACATGCCCTAACGATGCTGTTATCATCAGCAATCTATCACCGATATGTACCTCATAGGTCAGAGTGTTGCTTAACCATCGGCGTTGCGGTTGCCCAAAGAACCCCGCTATCGTACGTGCTTTGGTAGGTGATTCCACAATGACCAACGTCGTACGCATAAGTTCGCCCTTCTCAACCGGTAGCCGACCCTGCATGATTTCACGCACATACTGGCGGTCACGATCTATCTGCGCCATAATATCTATGAGATTAACCTGTTCGAGTTGAGTAAACTCGACCTCTTCCGTGGTATACGCTCTGATGCGTCGTTTTAGGCTGGTGAACGCCTTCTCGTTGTAATAGAATAGGATTGATAACCCCTTTGTCAGCCCACCCGCAAACAGCCGCGATGTACGACCTGATGCCTGTATGTAGCTGGCAGCATCACCTACAACTATGAATAGCTGGCCATCACGTTCTACGAGTGTGATCTCACCCGACTCCCGTATGGTGTTGATAAATTTCGCATCCTGTAGTTTAGCTCTTAAAAACGTAGCTATCTCGTCGAGTTTACGCATTATATTGGGATATCGTGTAAGCACATCTTCACGTAGAGTTAGATAGCGACGCAAAAACCGTATGTAATCATCGACCAGCTCACGTTCAGCAAGTGCTGGCTTAAGTGCCACCAACAGCCTAAACAACTGTGCTGGTAGCTTAGACTCCGTGGATACAGGTATCTCAAGCTTAGGTGTACCAACGAATATCGCATAGCGTACAACGTCCGGCATATCTATACCACGGACGAGTGGGTTGAGGTGATGTGAAATCCCCACCACCACCTGTATTTCAGATTTACGAAACTTATCCTGTGCATCGGTGTCAAAGTCCTCGTACGAAATGGCACTTATACCGTGTGAATTGAAAAAGTTCACAAGCTCGATCACACCCTCACGTCCGTGATCCATTGACACGTACACGAAACCGCCACCACCCAACATTTTGATAAGCTCAACCGCCTTATCTCTTGCAGCTGTGAAATCACGTACCCTTTCCGCTACATCGACTATATTACGTAATGTGGTGGTTGCCTTCTGTACCTCAAACCCCAGCAGTTCACGAAACAGGACAACCCTCCTCGTACGGGGTTGCGCGGTAGCGGATGAGATCACCAATACTGCAGGGATATTCTGCGCTTTATATTGTAACCGTGTATGCTCATTGATAGCCTTGCCACCCTTGTAGGCGAGGTTTAAATCATGTATATCAAACCCCATCAACCTCAACAACAGGTCTATATTCTTCGATGTCTTAAGGAATGAATCCACATCATCCACAAAGAAGAACTTATTAAAATTAACTTCACTCGAAGTATTCGAACCGGAGAAAACTCTCTCCAAAAGGTCGAAATTTTTGTAAAGAAACATATGTGTTGTCACAAGTATATCGAATTTACCTGATGCAATGAAATCGCGTTCGCTACGCTTACCCGTGTATACAGCTATCACCTTTTGTGACGTAATCCCTTGCAACCGCGCAAGTATCTGTTCAACCAGCAACCTTGTTGGCACAATAATATACGACTTTACCGGTAAGTAAGCTGCCATAACCAAACCGAACGTGGTCTTACCCACACCTGTGGGTGCAAGTATCGCAAACGACCGTCCAGCAAATACACGTTTGGCCCATGTCAGCTGTAAGCTCCATGGGTCAGCTCCTACGGTTTTGATGAAAAATTGTGTAAATTCGTGCGTAAGTTTAGCCAGCCGACACACCTGTGCATAACCTCGTAAGCGCCCTACATCTGCCAACTGCTTGCAGATAGCTTCATGTGTTAATTCGCCTTTCTCGTATGGTGCAGGTTGTGGTAAACATCTTTCACATGGCAATCCAACCGCTAACCTATCCGCGGTTATGTCAGCACCGCAGTTGGGGCATAGACTCTTGAACACAGCAATAGCTTCTGTCGACATGGTTACAAATGGTAATTTATAGATGGTAACGTCAACAGTGTAATAGATGTATTGGAAATTGTGCACCCCTGAGTATAATTAATCAACCAGGAGGTGTCATGCAATTTCTGCTGTGTTTAGTGTTAGCACTTGAAAGCTTCACAGGTCATACCACTATCGATGTGGCAGCTGGTGACCTACACATTATTAAGATCGAGCCCAACAAACCATATTTCGAACTTTCATCCCCCAAAACGCCATGGGATAGCTTCGTTGACTCGCTACGGGTTGCTGGCTGGATAAAACGTACACTCACACGTAGGTTTAACGATCTATTATTGACTCAAG
Organism: Caldifarciminota bacterium; assembly: GCA_021158725.1. Taxonomy (GTDB): domain Bacteria; phylum Hydrothermota; class UBA3073; order NMUJ01; family NMUJ01; genus NMUJ01. Next base: position 5,501 of record JAGGUB010000107.1, read on the forward strand.
CAACCGAAGCTGATCTATCAGTTGGGTTCAATACACAATTCACAGCTGATATCGACAACGACGGTAGGGATGAACTCATAAAGCTTGATCACACTTACATCCTATTATTCGAACGTATGGGCTTATTACCCAGATGGATGTTACGTGATACGTTGTTGGTTACACCATTTGCAACCAAGATCGCCCCATATTACGTGAATGGTGACTCGCTAATCGATCTGCTCGTTGTCGATACACTTGGCAATGTATGGTACTATCTCAACTATGGTATAAAGGGTGAACCGTACTTCATGTATGTAAGGTTTATACCTCAGCCTATGTTTAAGCCTACCGATGAACTTGCTATATCGCCAACTTTCTACCATGATACACTATGGTGGGGTACACAACGAGGGGTATTATACAAGGGAAAAGATACTGTTGCGATATTACTACCTTACCTATCACCTGTATTTTATGACTACGATGGTGACGATATAGCTGATCTATTGTTTGGTGCAACCGATGGCCTATACTGGGTGAAATCGTTAGATTTCAACCATCACCCAAAATTATTGCTATCAGGTAGGTATCTAAAACCCGCAGTAGGTGATATCGATACAGATGGTAAACCTGACCTCATCGTGGGTGATGCCGACGGTTATGTGGTTTTATATAGAGATTTTGATCTAACCCAACCTGAATCATTGTTACACGATACTTCGCTTTTGGGAGCTGCACCCACATGTGGTGATATAGATATGGATGGTAAGCCCGAAATCCTGGTGGGGTTCGAATCCGGTGCATTCCGTGTAATCGATGATGGGGAGGTTGATACCTTCCCCATATACAGTGGTAGGATGCCGAGCCCCACATTTCACGATATAGATCATGACGGTACTGATGAGCTGGTCATCGGTACACTTGATGGCAAAATATACTGTTACAAATACAAGGCTGGTGTATGGCAGGAATGGCAATCATTTCAACCACGTACGGATAGATATCGGCGATTCACGACAGCCAAACCGTTCCTCATACCACGTGACACAGCAGCTGTGTACCATTATATAAAACTCATACGGCAAACCCCTGACAAGTACAAAGATGAAGTAAGCTTCACG
>JAGGUB010000081.1 GCA_021158725.1 Caldifarciminota bacterium
ACTGAAAACGATGTCCCTGAAGCAACATTTGCGCTCGCCGAACGTCTGAAGCAGGAGACCTCGCTCATCCTCACCGGTACGATACGTGCCGATAAGCGTGCACCCGGTGGTTACGAGATGGATGTCAAATCCATCGAGGTCATACATGAACCTATCGAAGATTACCCAATTTCACTCAAACCCCATGGTATAGATTTCTTGCTATCACATCGTCACCTGCATCTAAGGTCACGCCGTCCGTTCGCCATCATGCGTATACGTCATACGGTTGTAACCGCCATACGTGAGTTCTTTGACTCACGTGGCTTCTTGCTGCTGGATGCACCCATACTTACACCCACTGCATGCGAAGGCACTACTACATTGTTTGAAGTACCGTATTTCCATACCAAAGCTTACCTATCGCAGTCGGGTCAACTCTATGCAGAGGCAGGTGCGATGGCTTTCGGTAAAGTCTATACGTTTGGGCCAACATTTCGTGCAGAGAAGTCGAAAACACGTCGCCACCTAACAGAGTTCTGGCAGATAGAGCCTGAGGTTGCATTCGCCACACTCGATGACATAATGGAGTTGGCTGAAGATCTCATCGTACACATTGTTGAACGTGTGCTCACCAAATGTCAAAAGGAGCTCACCTTACTTGAACGTAACATCAAACCACTCGAAGACATAAAGAAACCCTTCCCCCGTATCAGCTACACCGAAGCGGTCAACCTCATACAGAAGAAATTCACCGATTTCACGTGGGGTGACGATTTCGGTGCACCTCACGAAACGTATCTGTCACAACAATTCACCCGCCCCGTGATAGTACATCGATATCCGGCCAAGGTGAAAGCCTTCTACATGAAACGCGACCCCGATAACCCCGAACTCGCACTCGCTATGGATGTACTTGCACCCGAAGGTTATGGCGAGATCATCGGTGGCTCCGAACGTGAATCCGATTATGAGACATTGATACAGCGGTTGAAGGAGTTCAACCTCCCCCGTGAACCGTTCGAATGGTATCTTGACTTACGCAAGTACGGTAGTGTACCACACAGCGGGTTCGGGTTGGGGCTTGAACGCACCCTCGCATGGATATGTGGGTTACATCACGTACGTGAAACCATACCGTTTCCAAGAACGATAGATCGGATATATCCTTGATGCCACATGCACTCCTACTCTATGCACCTGGTACCAACTGTGACCAAGAGACTGCGTTCGCATTGAAGAAAGTTGGCTTTACTGTTGATTACCATTATATTGACAACCTCGTACGTACACCCGATACACTACGTAGATATGAACTGCTGGTGTTACCTGGGGGGTTCACCTACGGTGACGACATAGCCAGCGGTAAAGTATTGGCACTAAAGCTCAAACGCTACCTTAAAAGCGAGATAGAAACCTTCATACAAGCCGGTAAACTCATACTCGGTATATGTAATGGGTTTCAGGTGCTCGTCAAAAGTAACATCTTAGGTGACGGCAAAATATCGCTGGTAACCAACCTATCCGGGCATTTCGAATGTCGTTGGGTACACCTCAAATCCACCACCCATAAGTGTGTATTCACAAAGGGGTTGGATGTATTCGATCTACCCGTAGCACACGCGGAGGGTAGACTGGTAGGTGATACATCGTATATTGAAGACCTCGAACACCGTAACGAGATAGCACTCAAATACGTTGATGAACACGGTAACCCCACAATGGAATACCCACACAACCCAAACGGCTCGCTACACGCAATCGCTGGCATCACCGACCGTACGGGTAGGGTGCTGGGATTGATGCCACATCCTGAACGCTTCATATTCCGTTATCAACATCCGTCATGGAACATAGCTACCACCGACCCTGTAGGGATAAGGTTTTTCGTCAACGCCTACGAATATATAAAGCATAACCTATGAAACTTTGCGTCGGTATCGGTTACGATATACACAGGTTAGCTCCTGGCAGACGGTTGGTACTTGGTGGTATCGAAATACCGTTCGACAAGGGGTTGATCGGCCACTCCGATGGCGATGTCCTGTTACATGCGATAGCTGATGCTATACTTGGTTGTGCATGTAAGGGTGACATAGGGACACATTTCCCAGATACTGCAGCTGAATGGAAAGACATCGACAGCAAGCTCATCCTCAAACATTGTATGGGGTTGGCAAATATTAAACTGTTGCATGTCGATACTGTTGTGATATGTGAGCAACCCCGGTTAGCCCCATATATCGATAAGATGCGTGCAAGTATTGCGAAACTGCTCGCACTGGCGATCGACCACGTCTCAGTCAAGGTCAAAACCAACGAACGTTTGGGCCCCATAGGTGAAGGTAAAGCTATCGCCGCATATGCCATTGTCATAGGTCGCCTCAGCGATCATGCATAAATTTCGTTACGATAAGTTATGGTTCTATATCGCACTTTTCCTGTTACCCTTCCAAGTATACGTGGGTGCGGTATTCATCATCCTATCATACCTCACATGGTTGATATATCGGCAAGGTGTACATATCCAACGTAATGATTACCTGCTATTCATCATGTTGTGCACAATGTTACTCACCACGTTGGTGGCCATCAATCGCTACGAACACCTTACCCTCGTATGTGCGTTCCTGTTACCACTAAGCTTGTATTTCCTTGCCCGCAAGTACAGTGACGATAAGGAACACATCATAAAGCTATTATCGATTGTTGGCTGCATATTCGCAATCACCGGTATAGTACAGATATTTTATCCGATCACCCTTAAGCTCGGTACCCACTACGTGATCTATCCACCACACCCCGGTGGTATCAATGGGTTCACACCTAACCCAATCATACTCGCACATTTCCTTACGCTGGTGATGATCGTAAGCTTGTACCTCGTCTATAAGGATATACGGTGGTTACCTGTAATACCGATATGTGCTACAGCTATACTTTTTACCAAGACATGGGGTGGCTACTTTGCGATACTGGTAACACTATCGATAGGGTTGTACATTTCACATAACCGCAGACTACGTCGAATACTGCTCATATTCCTCATATGCTTTGCGGTCGCTCAACCACTTGTACCGGGTGCGGTGGCTGACCTTCTAAGCAGATGGCACATCATGGATGGCACATCAGCCAAAGGGCAGGCACCGCGGCTCATCCTCATGAAAGCAGGTATAGAGATATACAAGACACACAATAAGCTGCTGGGTGTGGGGTTGGGTGGTACAAAGCACCTATTACCCCATTATCTGCCACATGATGTATGGGATAGGCTCAAAAATTACGACTACATACACTGTATTTACGAAAGTTTGCTTGTTGAGACAGGTGCGATGGGGTTGTTAATGTTTATGTTGCTTATCGGTGTCGCGGTTAGAAATTTTCGTTCCCTCAAGCACGACCCTTTGTGTATGTTGATGGGGCTCGCCATCATTTTCGCATGTATATCGAACCTCATAGATAAGACGTTGCTGTTACTGAATTACACGTACCCATTTTGGATATACTTGGGTATACTTCAAACCCAAGCCAATAAGTTAGGTAACAAAAGAGTTGCCTCACCGACATAGGGTTTACTTTAGAATAATGACTAAGATCATAGCTGTGGTGGGTGGTAAAGCAGCTGACACGAGGTCACTCGATTTAGCGTATGAGGTTGGTAAGTTGATCGCCAAACGTGGTGCAATACTTGTCACAGGTGGGCTCACTGGTGTGATGGAAGCCGCATGTAGGGGTGCAAAAGAAGCAGGTGGCTTAACAGTCGGCATACTGCCGGGTGATTCACATGAATCCGCCAACCCCTACGTTGATATACCTATAGTCACAGGTATGGGTGAGGCACGTAACATCGTCATCGTAAAGACAGCTGATGCATTGATAGCGATCGATGGCAAGTATGGTACACTATCGGAGATCGCTATAGCGGTATCACTGGGTAAGCCAGTGGTTGGGCTCAACACCTGGGACATACCGGGGGTGATAAAAGCTGCCACCCCTGATGAGGCAATCAACCTGGTATTTGAGCCATAATGTCTGACGTACGTGCACACATCATTGTGAAAGGGCTCGTACAGGGTGTCGGCTATCGGTGGTTTGTCGAACGTCACGCTAAGCAGTTGGGGCTCACCGGTTACGTACGTAATTTACCGGATGGTGATGTTGAGGTTGTTGTCGAAGGTGCCCGTAGCCTCATCGAGGAGCTAATACGTGAACTCAAGGTAGGGCCAAGATTTGCCTCCGTCGAAGATGTACGTGTCACATGGCAACCTTATAAGGGTGAGTTCAAGGACTTCAGGATAAGGTTCTGGTGAGCCATAGACTCACAATCAACCTCCAGGTACCTGGTCTGATGATAATTCGTCGCTTTTTGCCCAATTGAGCCCTATATTAACTTGACCTATCTGATTCGTCTGCTATATATAAGGACGAAACCTTTGAAATATGTTCAATGATGGAGGATAAATGATGGAAGATAAAATCAAGAACATTATAATGACAGTCCTCTCTGAATTTGGATTATCTGC
>JAGGUB010000085.1 GCA_021158725.1 Caldifarciminota bacterium
TAAGTCGAGTGCAAGTGGACCCTCAACCTCGGCGGGTGCGAACTCACCATGTTCAGCCATAACTGCGAGCTCGGCAGCTTCCATGGTTTCGGGCATTTTGGGGTTGATGGTCTCAACAGCTGCGAGTACGGCAACCTTGGGGTGATCTACACCTAATACGTTATGTACAAATGAGATGGCGTTTTTGATAATTTGTATCTTGTCTTCGAAGCTGGGCTTGATCACCATACCGCCATCTGTTATTGCAAGCAACTTGTGGTAGTACGGGCACTCGAGTATCGCTATGTGTGATAGGAGAGGTGCACCCTTGATACCGTGTTGTTTGTCAAGCACAGACTTGAGGAATACAGATGTAGGGAGCTTGCCTTTCATTAACATGTCGGCATCACCATTACGTACGAGTGAAGCTGCTTTAAGTGATGCCTCTACTGCAGTGTAGGCAGGGACGACCTTGTAACCATCAGGCAACTGTGATGGATCGCCAACCAATATCGGAGTGACATATTCATGAACTAAAGCAATGCTGTCGAGGCTGGTACGGTCAGGTACAGGTATGGCTACCTTTATGTGTGGTGCTCTTTCTTTTATGAATTCCCACACATCGGTGAAGCTCGTTATCATACTACTGATACCTCCTTTTGGATGGTACCTTCTTCAAACCTCCTGTAGCTGAATGCATCGATGAACTCGCTACGTTTACCATCGGTGATGTAATCTGCAAGTAGCTTCGAACTTATAGGGCCAAGCATAAACCCGTGACCACTGAACCCCACTATCTGGTAGTAGCCATCGATACCGTTAATATCACCCATTATGTGTTGTGAATCGGGTGACATCAGATATAAGCCAGCCCATTGACGGATAATACGTACATCTCTAAGTATAGGCATGGCTTTGGCAAGCTTGTGGCTGAACTCTATTAGAAAATGTAGGCTAGACCGATGGTTGATACCGGGTGGTTCGTCAGGGTTACCCATACCACCAACTATACCGCCATTATGTTCTTGACGAAAGTAATAGTCGCCATCGAATGATATTATAAGTGGATCCAAGAAATGTTCAACCGGCTCGGTCACAAGTATCTCGTGTCGATAGGGGGTGGTGGGTAACTCGATACCTATCATCTTAGCGATAATGTTTGCCCATCCACCAGCAGCGTTGACCAAAATCGGTGTAGCTACAGTGTCATGAGGTGTTAGTATTTCGTAACAGGTGCCTTTACGATTTATGGATTGTACCTCACAGTATTCCCATATTTCGGTACCTAATGCTTGAGCTGCTTTCGCATATGCGAAGACGGTTTTGAATGGATTAGCATGGCCATCTGTGGGACAGTAGGTTGCGAGTATAACATCGGCGGGGTTAAACTGTGGCACTATAGATTTTATCTCTTCGGGTTTGAGTAACTCAACCTCCAGCCCCAGCTTACGCTGTAACTCAATATTTTTACGTGCTTGTTGGGCAAATTCCTCGGTATAGACGGGTATCAGGTAGCCACCTGAATGCCATTCGATATCGTGACCAAGTTCGTCTGACAGGTTGGCGAATATTTCACGCCCTAACATGGCAAGCTTGATGTTAATCTCTGTCGACCATTGTTGACGTATGCCGCCACCACATCTGCCGGTGGCACCACTACCTAAATAATTGCGCTCGATGAGTAACACATTACGCATACCGTTACGTGCCAAGTAGTAGAGGAGCGATACCCCCACGATACCGCCACCAATGATAACGGCATCCTTTGTGGTCATCGATAAAATAATAAGGTAAGCTATGTAATGTCAATTGACAGCACAACAGTAAAGTTATAATCAAATTCCGTATCAATGATACGTGCGATAATATTTGATATGGATGGTACGTTGGTGCAGTATCCTGAACCACCTTTCTACAGTAGCTGGGATGCATTGGGTAGGGTGTTAGGTGACAAGCGTTGGTATAAGGTACGTGATAAGTATCTCAAACGCATAGAAAAAGAGAAATGTGAAGAGGTTTACAATGCATGGTTCTATGAACAGGTATCGTTACTTAAGGGGTTAGCGGTTGATAAGGCGATCTCTGCGTTGCTACCACCGCCATATACGGAGGGGGTGAAGGAATTCTGTAGCTTGTTGCCAAAAGATGTAATTACGGGGATATTGACAACAGGGTTGGGGTTGGTTGCAGATTACATAAGTGAAGAGTTGGGGTTTAATTTCTACGTGGCGAACGAGCTCGAGGTTAAGGATGGCAAATTTACTGGTAAAGGATATGTGAGGTTGGGACTATTCGATAAGTTGAGTGTATTAATGGCATTGCTACGGAGGTATCACATAACGCCAGAAGAGACGTGTTTTGTGGGAGATAATACAAATGATTTGCCAATTTTTGATGTGGTAGGCTTACCGGTGGGGTTTAACCCTAAATCGCCGGCAGTGACCAATAAAATAAAAGAACGTAAAGGTATTATAATACATCACTGGTACGAGTTGCACAAATTTATATTTACTAAGTGAAGTGACGGGGGTGAAGTTTATCCACCCCCGTTAAGGAGCTACTTGCTGGACTTGATGGTAGGTGATAGATGTGTCGGTTGATGATAATGTTTCGTGACTGTGATCTCTTTACCGAGTATGAATTTTACAACCCGTGGCAATAGTAATCCAACGGTCTGTCCCCTATCTAACCTCTCGTAACAATATTCGAGCGGCTGGCCGGTTACTAAGACCCAACCTAATCCGTACGGATATAGCACAAGGGTGGGTTTCTGTGTCAGTACCCCATACGTGAATACTTGTGCACCTTCTGGTAAGTTAGAGAAGGTTTCGTGGCTCGCATATGTACCATAAAGAGTGTCGGGTAGACCTTGTAATAACTCGTAATCTGGGTTTGCAAGGTAGTTGTAATTATCGTACACATATTCGGAGTCTATGGTTACACCACCGGGGAATGTTATACCAGCATCAAGTATGGAGCCACCATTCCAACCACGGTCACAGGCTTCCCAGAAGATTATACCACCAGCTAACACGAAGTCGTTAAATTTCTGTTGGTTAGCAGCATATGCGTTGTAGAAGGATTGGGGTTGATCGTTTGCGATGATGACGAGATCCCTACCTGGTGTGAGGGTGACAGTATCGAAAGCTGCGGAGCCCAATATCTCATATTCGTCCTCACCTGTACCTGGTGTGAACCCCTCCCTTGCAAGCATACTATCCATAGCGGATGACTCCCATGGTAAGGAGTCACGAAATAGTTTGATGTGGTTCGCAGCCCCCTGTGCGGCGGGGTTGAGCTGTATGTTTAGGGTGAACTCCCCTGCACGTACTGTTAGATCGTAACGTGCCCAGTATAGAATGATACCGTTTGCATCCTTGGCTACAATGTAAAGGGTTACGACTATATCCTTGGGTAAGGTTACAGCGAAAGTTACAGATGCATCGGTTGCACCAACTTCTTTGGTGTAACGTAATGTGTCGATATCTTCACCAGTGATCTCAAGTACAACTGTGTGGATGTATGGACGTGCACCACCTTCGGGCAACTGTATAGTGATCGTGTAAGTGCCTTCGTTTTGGGTGATCTTACAGCCAGTAACGAGTATGGTGAGAGCAGTACCTACTATCATCAAATATAAAGGGAAACGTTTCATTGTGCCTCCTTTCACTACACTTTCCCCGTTGTATTAATAAAATAAATGAGGGGATAAAAAGTCAACCTTTAGTACCTCTTATGTACATAATGGTGGTTGACATTTTGGATTAAACATTATCATCTTCCAGATATTAGGAGGAATTATGGCAGATGTAGGTAAAAAGGAGTTACGTAATGTAGCATTGGTGGGTCAGAGTGGTGCGGGTAAGACATCATTGGGTGAGTCTATGTTATACAGGGCTAAGGTGACCACACGTAAAGGTGATGTCGCCAAGGGTACGTCGGTACTGGATCATAATCCTGAGGAGATAGAACGTAAGATATCGATATATCTGTCGATTGCGTATATGGGGTGGAATGGTAAGCTTATAAACCTCATAGATACACCGGGGTATGTGGATTTCTGGGGTGAAACACTCTCAGGTATTCGGGCTACTGATAATGTGATATTTGTGTTGGATGCAACCACACCTATCGCCTATAGTACGGAGGAGGCGTGGGAGGTGGTACAGAAATACAAGCTACCGTCGATAATATTTGTCAATAAAATAGCAACCGAGCATGCAAATTTCGATCAGATATTGGAACAGGCAAAGGAGTTATTTGGCAACAAGGTCGCACCTATCTACTATCCAGACGGTGTGGGTAAGGAGTTTCGTGGGTTGAAGTCTGCGTTGGAGGAGGGTTCACCCTATTATGAACAGCTAATGGAGAGTGTTGCAGAGAGTACGGATGAACTTACCGAAAAGTATTTAACTGAAGGTACGCTATCTCATGAAGATATCTGTAAAGGGTTACGTGAGGGTATAAAAGCTGGTACGATAATACCGATGTTGGTGGGTGAAGCTATACAGGATGTAGGTACAGAAGAGTTGCTCAACTTCATAGTTGAGTACCTGCCTGCACCTGATGAGTTACATTCTGATGATGGGTTGTATGCGTTTGTGTTCAAGTCACGATATGACCCGAAATTCGGTATGTTACGTTATGTGCGCGTATTTTCGGGTACACTTGAGGCAGGTAGTGAGGTGTTCAACCTCACACAGAAGCAACCCGAAAAGATCAACCAGATATACTTGGTACAGGGTAAGGAACGTAAGGAGGTGGACCAACTTACGCATGGTGGGATAGGCGCGCTTGTTAAGTTGAAGGTGACAAAAACCGGTGATACCTTAGCGGATGATTCAACCAAAGAGCCACTACCTGCGATTGAGTATCCTACCCCATACGCAGCGATTGCAATACAACCACGTACGAGCCAGGACGAGGAACGTATATCAACCGGCTTGGGTAGGCTTAACGAGGCAGATCCATCATTCCAAACCTACTACGATATAGAAACACGTCAACGTATAATTAAGGGGATAGGTGAATTACATCTGAACGTTATATTGTCTGAACTCAAGCGTAACTTTAACGTTGAGGTGAAAACCGAGCGCCCAAAGATACACTATCGTGAGACAATAACGAAGGTCGTGGAGGTACAGGGTAAATACAAGAAGCAGACCGGTGGCCGTGGTCAATATGGGGACTGTTGGGTGAGGTTTGAACCTTTACCACGTGGACAGGGGTTTGAGTTTGTCGATAAGATTGTAGGTGGTCGCATACCGGCGAAGTTCATACCAGCGGTAGAAGAGGGTATAAAGGAACAGATGCAGAAGGGATTGTTGGCAGGTTACCCAATGACCGATATACGTGCAGTACTTTATGATGGTAGCTTCCATCCAGTGGATTCGTCTGATATCGCATTTAAGGTGGCGGGTGGGCTTGCATTACGTAACGCTAAGGATAAGTTGGGGTTGGTGATACTCGAACCTATACTGAAGGTGACGGTGATCGTACCTGAGGAGTACCTTGGTGATGTTATGGGCGATATTAATGCACGACGTGGCAAGATATTGGGTGTAGAACCTGCGGGTAAAGGAAAGTATCAGAAGATAAATGCGTTGGTACCGGAGGCTGAGATGTATGGGTTTGGTTCATCGTTGCGTGCGATGACACAGGGACGTGCATCATTCACACAGGAGTTTGCGCATTACGATGTGGTGCCACCACAGATACAGGAGAAGATAGTAGCAGAGGCACAACGTGAGCATGAAGGGAAGGAGTCATAATGGCATATAATTTAAGGA
>JAGGUB010000117.1 GCA_021158725.1 Caldifarciminota bacterium
CTTTAAGGAACGATTTGGTCACCAACCGCGGGTATCGGCTATCCCAGTATATAGCGTTTATAAGTACAGTAAGGTATGGTAGGTGCTGGGTGAATTTCGACCTATACTTCTCCGGATGCTGGTAATAATCGTACAAATCAAATGTGTCATTGGGTGAGAGCGGTTCAACCATATCCTCTTCTTTGAATACCACTTTATAGATGAAGTTTTGCCATCGGGGTGGGTTGCTACATAATCGTGGTAACTCCGAGGGTGTTACCTCCACCACGGGTAACCATGATAACACCTCCTGGACCCCCTTGGATACATTGCCATAACCAGTAATACCGATTACCAATGGGATTATGGGGGTAGGTAAGCTTTTGTCACGAATTTGGGTAGCTACCTTCTGTAAGGCGGATTTGGCTTCATTAAGATCATGGTAATCCACAGCACGTTTAATCTGTAAAAACGGTGTTTCTATACCCTCATGTAGCAGCCGTTGCCCCAACCCCCATAGGGTGTCGAGCATACCGGCGATACCTGCAAACCTACCAAAGAATATGAGTCTCCTACCATAGTCATCGGTTATACGTTCGTAATCTATGAGTTGACAGTTGAGTTCCATCAACCGCTTCAACATTGGCATATTGTGGGGTTGCCCCTTTATTGTGTGTGAGAAAAACACGTAGGTTTTACCAGGTACGAAGAAATCGACCGGCATCTCCTTTACACCAAATATCACGTCAGCCGCTGATAGGTCATCGTTAACAGTTGCACCCACCGCTGAATACTCATCATCTGTGTATACCCTTATCGATGATGGCTGTATTATGGTGTGGATATCGAACCTATCACGTAACTCCTTTACGTCATCGGGGATCAATGGGGTTCGACGTTCCCAGATATTTTTGGTCTCTTTGCGAATACCGATTACTTTCATAAATGAAATCTATCTTTTAACCCCATATGTCAATGTAGAAAATGCTTAAGAGGGTTAACCCTTTACTGGATACTGAACCCTATATATTTTAATTGATGAAAAGATGGGTTGCATGTGTGTGGGTATTTGTTCTTTTATCATGTGTAACTGAGTATAAGCCAGAACATGCGGTGGGTGAGCTAACTGAGCTTGTGGTTATCACCAACAAAGACATATTCCAAACCTACATGGATGAACTGGATACAATCTTTTCTAAACCACTTTACTTGCCGTCGAAGGAGGAATATTTCGATTACTACTACGGTAGTATGGTGGAATTTAACAAGTATCGGTTCAGGCGTAACATATTGATTATAGGTAAGTTGGGTGACCCGCTCATCGATACATTGTTGCCACCGGAATATAGGGATATGGTGGCGAGTGGTGAAGACTTTATCTTCGGTTATAAAGATCTGTTTACAGCGGAACAGAACATCTTGATAATCGCTGTGCCATCATGGAAGTACCTGCATGATGTGCTGCAGAAGAATGGTGAGACGATCTTCAACTATTTCTTCAACGGCGTACGTCGTACACTTAGGGGGTGGTTATATGGGAAAGGGTACAATGTTAAGCTTTCAGATTACATAAAGGAGAAATATCACTTCGCGATTAAGATACCTTATGGATGGCAGATATCGTTCGAAGATCCAGCTGGCAAAACCATAGGGTTCATACGGCATATGCCAGAACGTATGATAGTCATACACTGGGAGGATGAGCCGCTGGGGGGATGGCTTACGGTTGACGAAATTATAGCACTACGTAATGAGTTGGGCAAAAAGTACCTGTATGGGGATTATGTTGATACATCCATGACACGTACGTATTTTGTGCAATTTGCTGGCTACTATGCGCAGAAGGTTGAAGGTATCTGGCAAAACGACGAACGTGTTGAGGGTGGCCCCTTCCGTACATATATATTTGGGACGGACACGCGTACGTATGTGATAGATTTTCATGTGTTTGCACCCGGTGAGAAGAAATGGTATAGGTTGGAACAATTGGAACTCATAGTGGAGACGTTTCAACCTATTCTTTGATGTGGGCGGTGATTTGGTTGGTTGTTGCTAAATCGATACTGGAACAGTATGGGTTGTCTAACCACTACTTCAACATAATCTATCCAGAATGCCAATTCGATAGGGTACGCTATGATGCACGAATCGACCCTATCTATCCATGTCGTGGTATACATATATATCCACACAGTTTGACCCAAATAAAACATATATTAAAACGTATGGAGGGTACGGAGCTCAACACATTGGTGATCGCACTTAAAACCGAAACCGGTCATGTGCTTTATGATACTGAAGTTGAGCTTGCACACAAAATAGGGGCGGTTACGTGTCAGATACCCATTGATAAAGTGATAGACATGTGTCATGATGCAGGTGTGCGATTGGTGGTACGGTTAGTGGTATTCAAAGATCACAAGCTTGCCAAATACCAATCCGGCAAATATGCGATACGACAGCGTAATGGTACGATATGGCTTGAAAACGGACGTACTGCATGGGTTGACCCCTACGCTGAGGAAGCATGGCGTTACGTTATAGATTTGGCGAAGGAACTTGCGACAAAAGGGGTGGATGAGATACAGTTCGATTATATCAGGTTTCCATCAACAGGTGGCCTTGTATTCACACATAGAACCAACAAATATAAGAATAGGTTTGAGGTTATAGCGGGGTTCCTACGAGCTGCATATGAACAGCTCAAACCGCTGGGGGTGACGATCTCAGTTGATATATATGGGTACGTTACATGGTATGATTTGCCGCTCGAAGGTCAATCACTACGATATATGGCACCCTACGTAGATGTATTCTATCCAATGTTGTATCCATCACACTTCAACAGAAAGCATTTTGCGTACTTGGGTTCATACGAACGTGCTTATAAGCTTGTATACGAAAGTATTAAGCTTGGCAAGCAGCGGTTGGGTGAGAATCGTTTCATCCCATACCTACAGGGGTTCGATTGGCGAGCACCGGGGTTTGGCCCCTACTATATCAAACGTCAAATAGATGCTGCACGTGATGCAGGTGCATGGGGTTACCTTGTCTGGAATGCAAGCAACGATTACGAACCACTATGGGCTATCGTGGAGTAGGATGTTAAACCATAGCGAGTGCGAGCGCCATCGAGTAATATTTTGATTCAGTGGGGTCAGCCCTCGATGTCAATATAGAGGGTGCTTTCGTTCCTGTCACTATAGCGGCAAGTTTGGCACCCGCCAAATGTGTAAGCGCCTTGAAGAATGCGTTGGCTGAGTCGAGGTTCGGGAATATGAGTATATCTGCATCACCAGCTACGTCGCTGCTGAATCGCTTTATTTCGACAGCTTCACGTGATATGGCGAGATCGACTGCCATGGGACCGTCGACTATGGCGCCACGAATTTGCCCCCTATCAGCCATCTTCGTTATTATGGCGGCATCGACTGTACTTTGTATCTTGGGGTTGACTTTCTCGACTGGCGCTATTAAGGCGGCTTTGGGGGTATCGATACCTAATTTATGAGCTACATCGATACAGTACTGTAGCATGGTGATTTTCTGTTCTAATGTAGGGTAGGGTATAACGGCAACATCTGATACGATGAGCAGTTTGTGATAGGTTGGTACTTCGAACACTGTCACGTGTGATAGTAATGCACCTTCGGGCAATAGACCCCATTCTTTATTAAGTATTGCACGCAAATAGGTGGCTGTACCGCAGAGACCTTTCATCAACACATGTGCATCACCTCGTGATACCATCTTGGTGGCTTCCTCAGTGGCTTGCTTTTCGTCGGGTATATCGATGAGCTCGAAATTTGATGTATCGATACCGAGTTCGGTAGCTGTTTTGTTTATCACTTTCTTAGAGCCTGTGATTATGATGTCGGCTAACCCTTCTGAAGCTGCACGTGATGCCGCTTCTATAGTGTTTCTGTCCTCACCATAGGCGATGACCAGCTTTAGCTTCTCGCGTGCTTTTACTAATGATACTATATGATCCAACTTCTTTATAGACATTGTACCTCCTTGACTTTTGGACGAAGGTTTGCTTTCCAACGTTCGTAAAGTTTACGTATTCTATCCTTAAGCTCAGGTATACCTTCGCCAGTGAGACACGATACAAATATGGCATCGGGATATTTCTGTTTGAGCACAGGTACGAGGATCCTATCTTTGTCGATTTTATTGAAGACATAAAGTTTGGGTTTATCGGCGACCCCAAGTAGCTCCAGTATATCGTTACCTGTGGCTATGTGATCTTCCACGTATGGGTGTGATATGTCGACAACATGTAGTCTCAGATCCGCTATTATGGCTTCTTCGAGCGTTGACTTGAACGAAGCTATGAGTTCATGTGGTAAGTTACGTACAAACCCAACAGTATCGGTTACCACAAGCTTGTCAAACGGCGAGAACGCCAACACCCTGGTGGTGGGGTCGAGCGTAGAGAATAACTTATCTTCAACTTTTACATTGGCACGTGTGAGCACATTAAGTAGGCTCGATTTACCTGCATTCGCATAACCTACAATAGCTACTTTAAACATTGTCAACCGGCGCTTACGTTGTATGGCTTTGCTCACCTCTATAGCACGTAGTTTGGACTCAAGATACCGTATGCGGGTACGTATTTTGCGGCGGTCGATTTCAAGTTGCTTCTCACCCGGGCCACGTGTACCTATGCCACCACCAAGTCGTGACAGCATTACACCGCGTTTGTCGAGACGTGCCAATCTGAACTTGAGTTGCGAAAGTTCCACCTCTATCTTTGCGGTAGTGGTGCGTGCATGTTGTGCAAATATGTCGAGGATGAGCTCCGTACGATCTATGACCTTGCGGTGGGTGAGGTTCTCCAGGTTACGTACCTGTGCGGGGGTGAGCTCGTCATCAAATATGAATGCATCGATATCGTATGTACGTGCATATTGGGCAAGCTGTTCGGCTTTACCTCTGCCTATGAAGTAACGTGGGTTAGGTGCAGGCAACCGCTGTAGGATACGTTCAACCACATCACAGCCGGCAGTTTTTGCCAGCTGCGTAAGCTCGTCAAGTGACCTGAGTTTCTCCCATTGGGGTTGACCTGGTAACAAAATCGAAACAAGTATGACCCTCTCTCTTTTTTCCATGGTTAGGTTATGGTCGTTATACTTCATCTATAAAGTTAAACCAATAAACGATATTATCAAGGTACAATAGCTTAATGCAAAAATCAAAATGCAAATTGGAAAATGCGAAGTGATGAAATTTTGCAATTTGCAATCTTCATTTTGCAATGACCCCGAAGCTATCAAAGTGCAATAGCTCAATGCAGAATGCAAAATTGCCTTTCAATAAATTTGACTTTTGCAATTTGCAATCTTCATTTTGCAATGAATACAAGACATTAACTTGAGTTCATCAATTCCAACAAGTAAGGTTTGAGCTTGTTAATCGCCCTGGCACGATGGCTGATACGGTTTTTGGCTTCAAGTGGTAGCTCGGCAAGTGTTTTGCCAAGTTCTGGTACATAAAATATGGGGTCGTAGCCGAACCCATGGGCACCAC
>JAGGUB010000058.1 GCA_021158725.1 Caldifarciminota bacterium
AATACACCTTATGGTGTGATAACTGTACCGAAAGCACTGAATAAATAGACCATCCCAGTGTGGGATGTGATATTGGGCAAAATTCGATAACAAGTGGAAAGCGATTAAAAGATAGTTTACAACCCCAAAATTTAACAGTTGACCAAACCAACGTAATCTTACAAAGAGGGTGTGGTGATAGCTGCAGCAAACCATGAATATGTTGCGCTTTCGTTCTTACATATTCTAAAAGAACCATCAACTGCAACCCACGATAGTTGTATACCATACCGCTGAGCAGCTGTATTCGCAATATGTGGGGATTAAAGTTACGTATGGTCACAAAGATTGGCATTTTAGTGTGGTAAACCCCTACACCACAGTCGAGTGCCCAATTATAAATTGGGGTGACCCCATCGCCTCCAACATGCAGTATCCGTAGATTTATCCCATATGCATGAAGCTGCCCATACCGTAAATTGAAGAGAATTTCATTCTCATGGTAGAAGCTACTACCGAATTGCATCCCTGATAGCCCGATATCCACCGATTTGTAAGGTAATCTAACCGCTACCATATAGTAAGGTAGCTCGGTCAACCCATATAGTAGGCCCGTGCCTAAACGTACATTATACGAATAAATTGATGGATTAAATACGAAATTGTCCCAACATTCCATTGAATACCAAATAGGTGGGTCAAACATAAGCAAAACGAACACCAGCATATAGAATGTACTATGTGGGTAGGTTAACCTATTTCTTTGCGTTTATCGGAGTCTTTACGCCTTATGAGGTATGTAGCGAGACATAATCCGTTAAGTTCACGTAGAAGTACGTTAAACGATGCCGGTAACCCAGGTTCTGGTAACTCTTCACCTTTGATGATAGCTTCATACACTTTACGTCTGCCGACCATATCGTCTGATTTCACGGTTAACATCTCTTGCAATGCATATGCTGCACCGTATGCTTCAAGCGCCCATACCTCCATCTCACCAAACCGCTGCCCGCCCGCACGTGACTTACCACCCAACGGCTGTTGTGTGATAAGCGAGTACGGTCCTATATTTCTTGCATGTATTTTATCCTCTGCCATATGTACGAGCTTCATCATGTACATGTAACCCACCGTCACAGGTTGTTGGAAAGGTTCACCCGTGTAACCATCACGTAATGTAACCTTTCCATTTTCCGGTAGACCAGCCTTCTTCATTAGCTTACGTATCTCCTCAATCTTAGGCCCCTCAAACACAGGGGTGACCACCTTTATGTTAAGCTTCTTAGCCGCCCACCCAAGGTGTGTTTCGAGTATCTGCCCTATATTCATGCGTGACGGTACACCCAGTGGATCCAACACTATATCAACCGGTGTACCATCTTCCAGGAATGGCATGTCATGTTCTGGCAATATTATACCTATTGTACCCTTATTACCGTGTCTACCCGAAAGTTTATCCCCTATTGTGAGGTTCCTGCGTTGGCCTATCCATACCTTTATTATCTTCAATATACCATATGGTAATTCGTCACCCTCCATGACTTTACGTAGCTCTTCCTTCTCACGTGCACGTAACTCCTTCACGTAAGCTTTGTATTCGTCTTCCGATAGATCCAGATATTTGCGTGCATCTTCACGCATCTGCTTGTATTTGCGTTTTATCTCGGATTTGAGCCGCTCAACTCGTTTCTCCCACACGAGGTCGGTCTCACCGGGTTTGGGTTTCCTCGACAGTATCTGTACGTCAATGACCACGCCTTCGAGTCCCGCCGGTACATAGAGTGAGGCATCCTTAACATCAGCTGCTTTCTGCCCAAATACTGCACGTAATAGCCGTTCCTCAGGCGATAGTTCAGCCTCACCTCGTGGTGTTATTTTACCCACAAGTATATCACCGGGCTTCACGTATGCACCTATACGTACAAGGCCAGCTTCGTCCAGGTGACGTAGAGGCTCCTCAGGTACATTCGGTACGTCGCGGGTTACCTCTTCGGGGCCAAGCCGTGTCTCACGTACCTCGAGCTCAAGCTCTTCGATATGGAACGATGTAAATACATCATCCTTCAGCAGGCGCTCACTTATTACGATAGCGTCTTCAAAATTATATCCACGCCATGACATAAAGGCTACAAGTACGTCTTTACCTAATGCTAATTTACCATTCTTTGTGGCACCACCATCTGCGATTATGTCACCCTTTTTGACTCTGTCACCAGGTTTGACGATTGGACGTTGGTTATAGCAGGTGTTTTGATTGGATCGATTAAACTTATCCAGCCAGTAATATTCGAGCTCTTTTTTACCGTCAGGTTTGATCACTATGACATTGCTGTCTACACGTACGACTACACCGTTAGATTGGGCGATAACTGCAACACCAGAATCACGTACAACCTTTTCCTCCATACCGGTGGCGATGATGGGATCCTCAGGGTAAAGCAATGGTACAGCCTGACGTTGCATGTTTGACCCCATCAATGCACGTGTAGCATCGTCATGCTCAAGGAATGGAATAAGTGAAGCCGATAGCCCTACCATCTGTTTAGGTGATACCTCCATGTATTCGATATCTTCAGGGTGTGCCCATAAGTATTCGGAACCACGTCGGGCAAGTATCCGTGGACCAATCAGTCTACGGTTTTCATCCATTGGTGTCAATGCTTGAGCGATGAGCTTCTCTTCCTCTTCGGTTGCTGATAGATATACTAACTCGTCTGTTACTACACCGTTTTCTACCCTCCAATATGGTGTGGTGATGACACCGTTTTCGGTTATACGTGCATATAGGGCTAAGGTATTGATTACACCTACGTTTTGACCTTCTGGTGTCTCAATCGGACATATACGTCCATAATGTGAGTAGTGTACATCACGCGCTTCTATACCAGCGGTTTCGCGAGTCAACCCACCCGGACCGAGTTTCGACAACCTACGTTTGTGTGTCACAATCGAGAGAGGATTGGTACCATCCATGAACTGGCATAGCGGGAACGTAGTATAGAATGCCATGATCGTTTTAATAAGCGTACGCACATTTAGCAACCCCTGTGGGGTGAGGTGTGCCACATCATGCATGGCCATCTTCTCCTGTACACCCCATACAAGGCGTGCAAAGCCCAACCTGTACTGTTCGACGAGCAGATCCCCTATACGACGTACTTGACGGTTACCTAAATGATCGGCATCGTCTATCTTACGATGTTCGTGCGGTGTACGTAACAGGTAACGTACTGTGCCAATGATATCCTGTGGCGTAAGTGTATGGGTTGTGAGATTGAGTCCCAACCGTTCATTTAACCGCTTTCGACCAAGTGGCCCCAGATAGAAATACTTCTCCGAGAAGTATGCATCCATAAGGAAGCGACGTGCTGTCTCAACATCTGGTGCTGGTACACCACGTAGTATGAAGTATATCTTTTCTACAGCCTGTTTCTGATTACCTTCCCTATCACGGTGTATGGTATTCAGAAGATAATAGATGTTTTCACCCACAAGTATACGTACTTTGGTGATACCAAACTCTTTCAGGCTACGAATTAGATTCTCATCCAGTATATCAGCAGCACGTGCTAAGTATGTATGTGCATCTTTCTTTATGTCATCAGCGAGCGCTTCACCTTCAGCTTTGTCAATATCAACCTCTTTAACATCGAAGAATAACTTCAATATCGTGCTGTTATCTTCGTAACCCAATGCCCTCAGCAGTGTTGTAATGAATATCTTATGTTGACGGTCCAGCTTCACATAGAGCATATCGTTGACATCACTTACTATCTCTATCCACGGTCCCCTGTACGGTATGATTTCAGCCGATATTAGGCGTTTACCGGTGGGATGTATCTCCTCACCGAAGTACACGCCTGGCATACGACGTAGCTGGCTGATAACTACGCGTTCAACCCCATTAATTATGAAGCTACCCTGAGGTGTGAGCATTGGTACTTCACCTATGTATACTATCTGTTCGATGACGTCGGGTGGTAGACCTTCCTCACCACGTACTATCAACCGAAAGTATGCTTTCAGTGGTATACCATATGTGACACTTTTAGCACGTGCCTCTTCAGGAGTATACCGGGGTTTGCCAAAATCGTACCACACGAACTCCAACTTGTAGCGTTTATGTATGTCTTCAACCGGGAAGAACTCCTCGAAAAGTGCCTGCAACCCTTTCTTCTCACGTTTATCAGGTGGTACATCAAACTGATAAAACTCGTTAAACGATTCCCACTGTAATGCGGTAAGATCACCTAAAGGTGGTACATGTGTAATTTTACCAAAGTTTAAAACTTTCTCTTTCATCCTGTATCATGTGGGAAACAACTATTATTTAATTTCACAAACTGCACCAACTGCCTCTAACCGCTGTTTTAGGGATTCGGCCTCTTCCTTTGTAACTTTTTCCTTGATAGGTTTCGGTATGCTATCAACGAAGTCTTTGGCCTCCTTCAACCCCAACCCCAATATAGCACGTACCTCCTTTATAACAGCTACGCGGTTGGCGTCGGGTTTGAGCTCTTTCAGTATGATATCGAATTCGGTCTGCTCCTCGGTTGCCGGTGCAGCAGCTGGTGCTCCTGTACCAGCGGCTGCTGGTACACCTACTGCTACAGGGGCAGCTTTTACACCAAATTCCTCTTCTAATGCCTTAATTAAGTCAGCAAGTTCCTTCACCCTCAGTTCCTTTATAGCAGCTACCAGTTCATCAACCTTCGCCATTTACCACCTCCTTATTTCCTATATAAAAATATCATCATAAGACCTGTGTCAACCTCAGTCGAGCCGAATGTTATTGACAAACACTCACAAATCCTAACTTAATATAAAGTAGGAGGTTAACATGAAGCAATGGCTACTTTTGTGTATGATATTGCTCATCATTCCACTCTATGGTCAGGAGAGGCTAAAGGAAGAGGAAGCGCAGGCGAAGCTTGCTGAATTGAAGCAGAAAGAAGCCACCCTCAACGCTAAGATAAAGGAGCTCGAAGATCAGGTGGTATCACTCGAATCCGAGATCAGTGCACTTGACAGCAAAATAAGTAAGTTGACAGCCGAGATCGATAAGCTAAGGGCTGCTCTACCGAAGCTACGTTATGAGACCTATGTTGTTAAGCCAGGTGATATGTTACGCTCGATCTCGGAGAAATTCTACGGTGGTGACATGTGTTGGAAAAAGATATTCGATGCCAACCGCGATATAATCAAGGATCCCGATTTAATATTACCGGGATGGGAGCTTAAAATACCCATCGAGGAGTAGGAGGTAATATGAGAGCCATAACTTGGTCGATAATTGCGGTAGCTTTGACAACCTTTATAGTGGCTGGCTGTGTACGGTGGGCGAAACCCGAGACGATGGCTGCAATCCAAGAGGCTGAAGCAGCAGTTAAGTCAGCCGAAGCTAAGGTAGCCGAACTTGAAGCTAAGGTTGATGCACTCCAAAAGGAGAAAGCCGAAAAGCAAGCTAAGGTGAAGGAACTCGAAGCTGAACTCGCTTCCCTGAAAGAGCAGGTTGAGAAACCCTATATCGTGTACAGGATTAAGAAAGGTGACACTTTGAAGAAGATTGCACGCCAGTTTTATGGTGACGAGAAGAAGTGGAAAGTGATTTACGAATACAATAAGGATATCATAAAGGATCCAGACCTCATCCTCCCCTGTGTCGAGATTCGTATACCAAAGGAGTGACGCTTTATGAACTGTCCCGCTGCGGCGGGACAGTTACTTCAGGTTAGCGTATCTTGATCAATTTATGAGTATCATGATGGTTACCTAAATTTATTTTCATGAAATACACACCCACCGGTAGCTGTGATACATCCCAGTTGTAGGTGCCTCTACCTTCAACCTCGGTATGTAGGTGAGCTAACTTTCTACCTACGACATCGTATAATTCGATATCCATTGGCAGCTTATGCGTGACGTCATAGTTTATGTTAATACTGCTCATGAATATCGATGGTATATCGAGGTTCTGCCCAACAATGGGTAGCTTAACACCTACTGGTAAGCCAAACCATTGCAATACACGACGTAGTAGTGTCTTAACTGCCCATGTATCAAACATCCATGTGTCAGGTTCTACCTCCACGATATAAGCAAATGGCCAGTACAGGAATACGTATTTGTAACCTTTTTCCGATTCGTAACGTGCACCGGAAATCTCACCACCTTCGTAGAAAAATATTGGGATAGCATCCGTCTCTACGACCTCACCACACCATGTAAGACCTGTACCATACCATATGTATGGCCATACATATATGCCTTCATCAAATGGTGCAGTGATGGTATCTTCCGGATTGCCGTAGAAGATGGCATAGGTGTTAGGGGATACGAGTGTGGTATCATCATCTACCGTCACGTAGAACTTTAGATAATCGTACGGGAATGTACCTGCTTCCCAAGTTACTGTATCATATGTGCCTGCTAACCCATAGAGGAAGTCCTGACCACTCATGAACAGGTTACCACCTGCATCGAGGAAGCTCTGTATCACACCTGCACCTACTGCTTCAGCAAATATCTCACCACCCCAGCTGTTCCATAGTATCACAGGTGCACCTGACCCTTTACCGGGTGTGTAGAAAGCGATCACCGACGAATCCGGGGCACCCCGTACATTGTAATCCCAACAGTCTACATTCTCATATACCATACCCACAAAATCGGGTGTAAACGGTGACCCGTAGAAATCATCGTTGTAGAAGAAGATATTACCGGGTGTACCCTCGATTATCTTGTACCAGTAAATCGTCCGCCATGTATCACTCAATCCACTCAAATCCTCCGCAACCACATAATAGCTTACGGAGTCACCAACCTCCACACCTGGTATATCAGCCGCCCATATGCCATATATAATATTATCGCCCCACGTTTCTATGGTATCCACACAAACCATAGGGATTGTCTGCCAATCACCACCGTTAACATTGTAAACAAGTGTAGCTGACGCAATACCCCAGACATCTTCTGGTACACCTATGGGATCCTCTATTTCAGAGGTCACTGTACGTGGCCCTGTAGTGTAGCTCCATGGTAGCTTATCCACTGAACGTATCAACCGTTGCGGCTCGTAAATCCTTACGAGTGCACGTATCCAGAACTGATGCCATGAGGAGTACCAACCCGGTGGCCCTCCATTGGCAGGTTCATGCCTATACATAAGTGCATGCCATGGTGGATCTATATTGGGGGTTATCCTTGGGTTGGGTGAACTATCACCCGGTACCTTTATCCAACCTGCTACAAATGGATGTGTACCCACATCTGGTATGTTATCAGGGTCCACCCATAACGTGTCCCAGGTCCACACTGTATCTATTGGTTTAGAAGGTACCGGTCCTGCCACAAATTGTAAGATAGGCGATGGCCCTGGTATACTATCACCTGCGTGGTATTCATTCCAACAATCTGTAGTCAAACTCGTATCTGTTAGTGCTATGAACTTCTTCACTGTTGTGTGAGGTGTGGGGTAGTAACATGTAGCACAGAACTCCATAGCAAGTATACTACATGTTGCGGGAGGTTCGAAGAATACGCAAAGTGTCTCAGCATCTTCTAATCCCACCAGCACATAGTTTGCTTCATTGTCGTCGTATCGTAACCACATATCGAGCCCCTTCTCATCACCCTTTACTACAGGTACTATTTTGCTCGGTGTACCCGGCACCGTAGGTAGTAACCATACATCCGTGTACTCTTTTGCCATAAGAGTGGATGTTATAGTTAAGCCCATCAACCCAATAAATAATACTGAAATTAACACCACCACAAATGATATCGACCTATTTATAACTTGCTTTAACATCATCACCTCCCATTCCCAATTTATCGTCACAATTCAGATGTCAACCCACAAAGTAAAGTCAATTATAATGAGAAGCCAGTATATCACAGCAGACCATGAAATACCTGGGGATGCAGCGTCACCTCAGGTTAAACTGACCAGTTTAGCGTAACCTCACCAGCTTGTGTGTGGTCGATCTATCACCCAGATAGAGCTTCATGAAGTACACACCCACCGGTAGATGTGATGCATCCCAGCTGTAGGTACCCTTACCTGTCACTTTGATGTTCAGTTCATCCAGCTTCCTACCCGTAAGGTCGTACAGCTTAACATCCAGTGGTAGCTCGTTAGATACCTCATAGCTGATATTGATAGCGTTTGTGAACACCGTCGGTACATGGATTGCTGGTTTCGCCATGGGTTCTTCCTCTACACCGACCTCAAGACCGAACCACCGCAGTATCCCACGTACGAGCGTCTTCTCAGCATCTTCATCGTATGAACCAGTCCATGTATCAGCTTCCACCTCTACGATGTAAGCAAACGGCCAGTACAGGAATACGTATTTGTAACCCTCCTCTGATTCGTAACGTGTACCAGAGATCTCACCCTCTTCGTAGAAGAATATTGGGATAGCATCTGTCTCGACAATCTCACCATACCATGCATAACCTGTACCTGCCCATATGTATGGCCATACATATATGCCTTCCTCAAATGGTGCAGTGATGGTATCTTCCGGATCGCCGTAGAAGGTTGCATAATCGTTAGGGGATACAATCACAGGATCATCCGTTGTCACGTAAAACTTTAGATAATCGTACGGGAATGTACCTGCCTCCCACTCCACCTGGTCATATGTACCTGCTAACCCCCATAGGAAGTCCTGACCACTCATGAACAGGTTACCACCTGCATCGAGGAAGCTCTGTATCACACCTGCACCTACTGCTTCGGCAAATATCTCACCACCCCAGCTGTTCCATAATATCACAGGTGCACCTGGCCCTTTACCGGGTGTGTAGAACCCGAT
>JAGGUB010000018.1 GCA_021158725.1 Caldifarciminota bacterium
CAACCTCCGTAATCTCCGACCCCAGATGCACATGTATACCGAGTAGGTTAAGGCTTGGTGACCCCAAAATCTGTGGTATTAGTTGCCACACCTCATCCTCTGGTATACCGAACTTGCTACCCTTGACGGCGGTTTGATCATATTTGTGGGTAGCTACCTTAATGTTGGGATTGACCCTTATCCCTACACCTGCAGTTACCTGCATCTCAGTAGCTATAGTTTCGATTGCTTGTAATTCCTGTGCTGATTCGATATTCAACATAAGTATACGGTTTTCGAGTGCGTAGCGGATCTCGTCTGGCCGTTTACCTACACCTGCATAAACGATCTTTTGGGGGTCAACACCTGCAAGTAACGCACGGAATAGCTCACCCTTGGATACAACGTCTGCACCACAAGCTGGTAGCATCAACCTTATTATGTGACAGTTAGGGTTGGCCTTCAACGAATACGCTATGATGTGAGGTTCAGGTATACTGCGGTTTACTAAGTTGAACCTATCTCGAATGGTAGCTGCACTGTATAGGTAGAAAGGTGTGTTTAACTTATTTACGAGTTTACTAATCGGTACGTTTTCCACCCATAGCTCATCACCCCGATAGTGGAACATTGCTGCTCACCGATGATCACTTTCGTGCGTACTGTGTCACCCCCTGTACGAATATATCGCCACCATGCATATCGTATGCGACGAAGCACGGAAATTCATCCACCTCCAACAACCTTATAGCTTCGGGGCCCAAATCCTCGTATGCGATGACCTCGGCACGTTTGACACGCTTTGCAAGCAATGCAGCTACACCGCCAGCAGTTACAAGGTAGACTGCTTTGTACGTTTTGAGCGCCTGTTTGACTGCATCGCTGCGTTCACCCTTACCTATTGTGGCTTTTACACCCAATGCATGCAGTTGAGGGGTAAACTTATCCATACGGTAGCTGGTGGTCGGTCCTATCGAGCCAATCGGATAACCTGGTGGTGCAGGTGCTGGCCCTGCGTAGTAGATGACTGCACCGTTGAGCTCTATAGGTAGTGGGTTGCCTTTTTCGATAGCCTCAACCAACCTCTTGTGTGCGGCATCACGTGCGGTATAGATGATACCGGTGAGATAAACCCTATCACCTGCACGTAATTTCTCAATGTCATCATCGGTGAGCGGCGTGGTGAGATGCCATTCACTCATACCATTAGATTATAGTGTCAATCGCTTATAGTCAACCTACCTCAACTCGGTATCTGCACGTTTGAGCGCTTCTTTCTGAGTATGTTGATACTTTTTGATTTTATCCCTTAACCCGGTGTCTACCACCCCTAACACCTTGATTGCCGCTATAGCGGCGTTTTCGGGGTTGAGCACTACCATAGGGGCGACACCTGTCGGCATACGTAGTACTGAGAATATGTCGACGGTTGTAAACTTATCGCTTGGTGGTGGACATGCAATCACCGGTTGTGTGGTGTTGGCATCAACGAGCCCACTCAGTGCATCACTTTTACCTGCGACAGTGATATACACAACGTTTGCATGTTCGTACTCTCGCAGTATATCTAACACCTGTTCGGGTGTCTTATGTGCAGACGCTACACGTAGTGTACATTGGACACCAAACTCACGTACCTTACTGGCTATCTTATCAGCATGGGGTAAGTCCTTTTTCGATCCCATGATGATAACTATTTTACTCATCCATTTAAGTTATGTGATGAACATTACAGTCAACGTACAGAGTGATGGAGTGAAGGCCGAAAGTCGACTTTATGACATAACCTTACGTCTAACTTATAATGGGGTGAATGGATTTACACAAACGCAATCCTGTTAATCTTTAAAAGATGGGCCTGAAAGCCCTCTTCGTCATAGCTAACCTAACTGTATTAACGGTTACGGTACAGGGAGTTAATAGCTTAAATGATGCACTTGTGTGGACATTCGGAGGTGGTTTAGGTAGCGGTAGAGATACGCTTGTAACGCTTGCGTTGTATTTTGAACCACAATTCATGAAACGTGGGTGGTTCAAGTACAGCGCTATACCATACAATAGATTTCCGAAAGTGAGTTGGGTCGCTGATACGGTCAACGCACATGGAGCGCTACTTGAGGGTGGTGTCCAATGTGCTAACTTAGTACCTCATGCGGGGTGGCCATGTGCACACCCGGAGGATGACGTGCCACCTTACTCTATACCTACTGTTATTTACCGTGACTTCACTACCCGCAATGCAGACGATACAATCTACTACATACCTAACCTCACTGGTCATAGTGTGACAAGCCATGCCTCGATCGCAAACGAGAACTGGCTCACCTATTGCCTATGGTGGGCGTATGAACAGATAGATGCGGGTGCAAACGCGTTGGAGTTCGATGAGATAAGTGGTGCATATCGTTTCGGTATGGATACCACCGTAGCACCGGAGGAGAACCCCAACGACGGGTATGACGATTATGCGTTAGGGACGGCAAACCTATGTACAAGGGTTTCACTCGTCTGTACTTCGGATGAAGTCAACCCTATGGTATGGTTTTATCCAACAGCTTCGGCGAACACGAATCCGGATTCAGCACAAAATGCGTTCGACGGTAACCCATCCACCGTATGGCATTCTGCTGTGGGTGATTCACACTGGCTTGAAATAGACTTTGGGCGTCAACGTAGGGTTAAACAACTCTATTTGATGTTTCCAAGCTCACATGTATTAACAGATTTCCGTATCCGCTATTGGGA
>JAGGUB010000065.1 GCA_021158725.1 Caldifarciminota bacterium
AATGGGAATACATCGATCGTCATTCTCACGTTGCACATCCCTCATAATAGCGTACCCCCTGACGTTCGTCCTCCCAAACTTCTACATACATCAATCTCAAACTATCTGGTATTTTGCGGTTCAAGTTTGTAAAAATATATTTTGCGATATTCTCGACCGTTGGTGGGTTCACCTTGAAATACGCTAAATCGTTCAAATACTTATGATCTAACTCTTTGAGTATTTCAGTTAACCATCCCCTCAACAAACGTAGGTCGATGACCATCCCATTGGCGTCTAAATTATTGCCCTCAACCGCTACCCATACATGGAAGTTATGCCCATGTAGCTCCTCACCACAAATACTGAGCTTATGTGCAGCAGCAAACTCATCCCCCACTATGAGTCTAAACATATCAGATCTTCAAACATATTGTCACTGTGCTTACATACCCCAGGTTATAGCGCCATCCACCCAACATGTAAGAAAAGGTGACAGGTATACCCTTAGCTATTAAATTATAATCGAACCCCACATTCCAGATCCTTGTCCTATGTGCGATAGGTATCCCCACATTGATTTGCAAATCTGGTGTCAGCTCCATCTTCCCATTGATAATATAGAACAATGGTGTATCGCTATCCTTACGTATTTCAAGATTACCCGTAAAGTTTCGCCCTTTATAACTTAAATCTACCGCCAGCACGATAGGTAACCGCACCCTATAACATCTTTCCGTAGTATAGTACCCCATGGGGCCCAAATTATCGACCACAAATCCAACCTCCCAATTTTCACCAGGTCTATGCATTATACCCATCCCTATCGCCCAATGCATTATACTCGACACGTATATCCTCTCGTAGATCAATTTAGTTGCAACACCAACCGTTGTATTATCCCATACACGTGCATAACCACAGGTAAACACACCTTGATATACACCATAGTATGCATGTAGCCATCTTCCAGTTTCATCCCGTAACTCCATATCTGCAACACCTGTACCCAATCCACTTACTTTAAAGAGATTACGGTCACTCTTACGTACCCATTTGAATGCAAAACAATCGCTCCCCATAAAGTATCGTGTGTACGAGGAATACATCCCCTCATCAACATCTTCAGCTGGGTTCGAGTATTTGCACCACTCATAAGTTGTAGTCGGTAACTTAATAAACGCCAACCCCACATCAGGTTCGATCCTCTGTGTCCAATTGTAGATTTTATGCACTGTATCTTCTAACCAATCCCTGAAACGTTCCCACCCACTACCCGATATCAGTATCAATAGTATTAAGGTATAACTCATACAAGGTTAAGCAATTTTTCGATAACCATATCACTTGTTACACCCTCAGCTTCAGCCGCAAAGTTAAGTATAAGCCTATGCCTCAACACAGGTAACGCCACACTTTTAACGTCATCCCACGACGGTACTGGTCGTCCTTCGAGTAACGCACGTGCCTTTGCCCCTAATATCAAGTATTGTGATGCACGTGGGCTTGCACCCCAGCTTACCCACTCTTTTATAAATTTGGGCACACTACTGTTTTCGGATGGCCTGGTGAGATTAACAAACCGTACCACCTCTTCAATAAGCTTAGGTGCTACCGGCATACGACGTACAATATCCATTAGCCTCAATATTTCCTCACGTGTGAGGACGGACGAAACCTCAGGTTCATACCCTATGGTTGTGGTCTCCACAATTTTCACCTCTTCGTTTTCGGTTGGATAGTATATATTCACTTGGAACATAAACCTATCTTTCTGTGCCTCAGGCAACGGATACGTACCCTCATGTTCAATAGGATTCTGTGTAGCTAATACAAAAAAGGGGCGTGGCAAATCGTAATCTTTACCTGCTACTGTAACCTTATATTCTTGCATCGCCTCAAGTAGCGCTGACTGTGTCTTAGGTGGTGTACGATTTATTTCATCCGCCAGTATAATGTTGGCAAAGATGGGCCCCTTCACAAACCTAAAATAGCGTTCACCCGATGCAGTCTCTTCCAGTATCTCCGTACCAGTGATATCCGATGGCATAAGATCAGGTGTAAACTGTATTCTTGAAAATGACAACGATAACACACGTGCTAACGTCTTAACTATCAGAGTTTTCGCCAGCCCCGGTACCCCTACAATAAGCACATGACCACCCGACAACAATGCTATCAGTATTTCCTCAATAACACGATCCTGCCCAACTATGATCTTATGTATTTCGTTTAATATTTTTTCTTTCGTATCACCGATACGTTCCAATATCTCGGTATCGTTCATCAACTTGCAACTTCTTCCACCAGCGCACGAAATGCATCAGGTTGATGTTCAGCCAATTCTGCCAACACCTTACGGTTAAGCCCTATCCCCTTCTCCTTCAATCTGTGTATGAACTGACTATAGGTTATACCATGTTGTCGACATGCAGCATTAATCTTCACTATCTGTAGGCGTCGCATATCGCGTTTCTTCTGTCGTCTATGGATATAACTGTACATAAGCGCCTTCATGGCTGCATTCTTCGCCACCCTATACAAGCGGCCACGTCCACCAACGTATCCCTTCGCCAGTTTCATCCATTTCTTCTTACGGGTTTTGGGTTTAAACTTAGCTCTCGCCATATCACCCCCTATCCATACGGTAAAAGTCGTCGTATTCGTTGCTTTTCTGCTGGACTGACTACATCTTTCTTACGTAATGCACGTCGCCTTTTAGCTGTCTTCTTACGCATAAGGTGGCTACCACCTGCACGTAATCGCAATATCTTACCGCTCCTTGTGATCCTAAACCTTTTCGCCACCGCCTTCTTAGTCTTAAGTTTAGGCA
>JAGGUB010000059.1 GCA_021158725.1 Caldifarciminota bacterium
CAGAGGTGTATGGGCCACCAGTAAGTAAATTCTTTACAGATAAGGGGGAACTCACCCAACAGGCTATCGGTTATTTAAGGGCACACAATATTACGGTGGATGAGATTAAAACCAAACAGAAGGGTGGCAAAGAAGTAGTGTATTACGTGAAACGTGAACCCGGCAAACCCGTAACTCGATTGGTGTCAGATACGTTGTACGAGCTTGTACAAAAGGTGCGATTCCCCAAGACGATGCGCTGGAATGGCGATAGGTTTAGGTTTGCACGTCCTATACGCTGGATGGTGGTTATGCTGGATGATGAGGTGATACCTGTGGAAGTTGCTGGTGTCAAAAGTGATCGTATCAGTTATGGGTTGAGGTTCGATCCACCAATAACTGTGGACCATGCATGTAACTACCTCAAGCTTATGCGAGCTGCGAGGATAGAACCAGATCCTGAGGTTAGGCGCAAGAAGATATTGGACGCGATCCATAAGGAGGAGGAGGTTCACAACATAGTGTGGGTAGAGGATCGTGAATTACTGGATGAGGTTGTAAACCTTGTTGAAGCACCCGTCCCTATAGGGGGTGAGTTTCCGTCACGGTATCTCAAGTTGCCTGAACCTGTGATTATAACTGCGTTACGTGAACATCAGCGTTATTTCGCATTTAAGGATAGAGATGGACAGTTGAGTACGCACTTCTTGTTCATAGGTAATAATCCAGATGCCGATATCGAACAAGTACGTGAGGGGCTCGAACACATTGTGGTGTCGAGGTTAGAGGATGCGATGTTCTATTTTGAAGAGGATCAGAAATGTAAACTACGTGACCGCATAGAGGAGTTGAAGAAAGTGGTATGGCGTGCGGGGTTGGGTACACTTTATGATAAGACTGAGAGGTTGATGAAATTGACACAACATTTGCACCAGTATTTTGCTGATGTGCCAAAAGATAAGCTCGAACGTGCGGTGTGGTTGGCGAAAACTGATATGTTGACCACCATGTTACGTGATGGTAAGGAGTTCACAAAGCTACAAGGTGTCATAGGTAAGGAGTATGCATTGTTGCAGGGGGAGGAGCCCGAGATTGCTACCGCTATATATGAGCAATATCTGCCGAAGACGCAAGATGATCCACTACCAGCTACAGATATAGGGACGATACTGGCGATTGCGGATAAGGTTGATTCAATCGTAGGTATAGGGATGATAGAGGGGTTACCTAAGGGGTCGTTTGATCCGTTTGCACTTAGGCGGTTAGCACAGGGTGTGGTACGTATAGTTGTGGGTAAGGGGTTGTTTATAAAGTTGAAACCGTTGCTTGAACTTGCATTCAAAAACTACGGTAGGGAGCCAGAGGTCGATAAATACCTTGCATTCTTTAAGGATAGGTTACGTAGGATGATGGAGGATAAAGGTGTACGTTATGATATCATAGAGGGGGTGGTATCACTTGATGAAGATGACTTGTATGATCTGTACCTTAAGGGGATGGCGTTCAATAAAATGCGTGATAAGCCTGAATTCGAGGATCTGGTTATAATTGCACGTAGGGTAGGCAATATACTGGAGGGTGTGGAAGCTGACCCCAAACCCGATACAGCGAAGCTTGCGGAGCCTGCCGAACGTGCAATCTACAGCAAGGCTATGGAGATAATGCCAGCATTGGAGGAAGCCAAACGCGAACGTCGATATGAAGATGTGGTCAATCTATTGTTGGAATTAGGGCCATACATACATAGGTTGTTTGATGATGTGTTGATCATGGCTGAAGATGCAGCTATACGTAAGAATAGGTTGGCGCTTGTCAATTTCATATATGCGATGTTCCGCGATATGGCGGACTTCAGGAAGATGGTTTTACCAGGTGATTGAGGGGCCATTCCAATAAGTTTAACCAATAAATTGAGTTTATTGACCAATAGATTAAATTGAGTAGATTAAAAGATGTTTACAGGGATAATACGTGAAATGGGCAAGGTGGTAGAGAAGAAATATAATGGAGGTAACGTTGTTTTGGGTATAAAAACGGTGGCTGAGCTCGATGTAGCTGATAGTGTAGCAATCAATGGTGTCTGTCTTACGGTTGTTGATAAGCGAGCTGATAGGTTCTACGTGGAGGTGATGCCAGCTACGTTGAGGTGCACGAATTTGGGTGAATTACGTGTGGGTGATGAGGTGAATATCGAACCTGCACTTAGGTTGAACAATAGGGTGAGCGGTCACTTGGTGACAGGGCATGTTGATGGTGTTGGCAGGATAACGTATTTGCGACGTAGACACGGTTATTACGAGATGAAGGTTAAAATTGATACAAGCCTCATGCAATATATGATACCCAGGGGTAGTATCGCAATAGATGGGATAAGTTTGACGATAGCAGAGGTTAAACAGGATGGTATTATTGTAAACATTACACCTTATACGTTGGAAAATACCAACCTGAAACATAGGAGGGTGAGTGACAAGGTAAACGTAGAGATTGATGTGCTGGCTAAGTTGGTGAAATCCGATGTCCAGAAAGTACAAGTTTAATACAATTGAAGAGGCGATCGAAGATATCCGGCAGGGTAAGTTCGTCATTGTTGTGGATGACGAGAATCGTGAAAATGAGGGTGATCTTATCATAGCAGCTGAGAAGGTGACCCCTGAGGCTATAAACTTTATGGCCAAGAATGCACGTGGGTTGATATGTGTATCGTTGTTGGGGGAGAGGTTGGAAGAGCTCAAGATACCATCGATGGTACCCGACAATACGTCGAAGTTCGGTACACCATTCACGGTATCGGTGGATGCTGCTGAGGGTACAACTACGGGGATAAGTGCGTACGATCGTGCTGTAACCATCAAGAAGTTAATAGATCCAACTGCTAAACCGGAAGATTTCGTACGTCCTGGACATGTGTTCCCATTGCGGGCAAGGGATGAGGGTGTATTGAAGCGTGCAGGTCATACGGAAGCGGCAGTCGATTTGGCACGACTGGCAGGCTTATATCCAGCGGGTGTGTTGTGTGAGATTATGGATGATGATGGTTCCATGGCACGTGTACCTAAGTTGATGCAACTTGCACGTAAGTGGGGGGTGAAGATCATCACGATAGCGGATTTGATAAAGTACAGGTTGCAACGTGAGAAACTGGTTGAATGTGTAGCTACTACGGTATTGCCTACTGAATGGGGTGAGTTTAAAGTCTATCTGTACGAGGAGAAGTTCACAGGTGTGTTACACATGGCGTTGGTTAAGGGTGACGTACGTGGTAAACAGAACGTATTGGTACGTGTACATTCGGAGTGTTTGACGGGTGATGTGTTCCATTCACTACGATGTGATTGCGGTGCACAGCTGGCGGAGGCGTTGAAGATGATCAACCGCGAAGGTTGTGGTGTATTCCTGTACATGAGGCATCATGAGGGTCGCGGTATTGGGTTACGTGATAAGATTCGTGCGTATGCGTTGCAGGATTTGGGGCTCGACACGGTAGAGGCTAACCTTGTATTGGGGTATCCGCCTGACCTGAGGGATTACGGTATAGGGGCACAGATACTGGTGGATCTGGGGTTGTCGACGATAAGGTTGTTGACGAATAACCCAAAGAAAATTGTTGGCCTCGAGGGGTATGGATTAAAGGTGGTCGAACGTGTACCTATACAGATACCGGCTAATCCATATAATAAAAGGTATCTGGAGACCAAAAAGAAGAAGTTAGGCCATATGATCGATATATAGGAGAGAAGATGAAAACATACGAGGGTAAGCTCATAGGTAAAGGTAAACGGGTTGCCATTATAGTGGCAAGGTTTAACCAGCTCGTTAGCAAACATCTGATGGAGGGTGCTATCGATTGTCTTACACGTCATATGGTGGATGAAGATGCGATCCAGATATATAAGGTACCGGGAGTGTTGGAGATACCACAGATATTGAAGCTGATATTGGATAAAGGTGAAGTTGATGGTGTGATATGTTTAGGTGCTGTGATACGAGGTGATACACCACATTTTGAGTTCATAGCAGCAACAGTGTTTAGGAGTATACAATCGATTGCCATCAAGTATAAGATACCGGTAACTACTGGTATAATAACGGCAGACTCTGAGGATCAGGCATTGTCGAGGGCTGGCCTTAAAGCAGGTAACAAGGGGTATGACGCAGCTCTGTATTTATTGGAGATGATGGGGCTGGTTGAAAACATTTAATGGCTCGTTTTTTGAGGGGTAAAGCAAAATATAGGCGACGTGCACGTGAACTCGTGTTACAGGTGTTGTATGCGTGGGAGTTACACAACTGTACAGGTATCGAAAGTATAATTGAGGAGATGGTTAACCGGCCCACGGTGCCGGTGCCCAGCCGTATCTATGCACGTAGGTTGATAAAGTTGGTGATCGATCATTTACCTAAAATAGACAAGATAATAGCGACGGTGTCACATAATTGGGATATAACGAGGTTGGCGATCGTTGATAAGAATATACTGAGGTGGGCGATAGCTGAGATGCTGTATGTAGAGGATATACCACCAAAGGTGTCAATAGATGAGGCGCTGGAAGTGACAAAGAAATATTCGAGTGATGATGCACGTAGGTTTGTGAATGGTGTGCTGGATGCGGTATATAAGGGGATACTGTTGCGTGAGACACTAAGTGCACCCGACGAGCATGAAGCTGGCGATACTGAGTGATATACATGGTAACTGGGAAGCGTTTTCGGCGGTACTGGAGTTCTTAGATAAGGAGAAGGTTGATAAAATCATCATTTTGGGTGATATAGTGGGTTATGGTGCGGATCCTAACCTATGTGTTAAGAAAGCAAGAGAGGTGGCAGAGGTTAACCTCATAGGTAACCACGATGCAGCTGTGGTGGGGTTAACGTCGTTGGAGGAGTTCAACCCATTCGCCAAGGAAGCATGTATATGGACGAGTAAGGTGTTGGATTCGGAGAATTTGGATTTCCTGCGTAAGTTACCGTATACACACAAGGAGGAGAATATACTTTATGTACATAGTGCACCATCAGACCCTACACGCTGGAAATATATACTTGATGTGTGGGATGCGGATTGGGAGTTTAGGACGTTCGATGAACAGATATGCTTCTTCGGGCATACACATCAAGCGATAGCCTATAGGGAGAGCGATAATAAAGTGGGGGTGATCGAAAGTTATACGTTTGAAATAGTACCGGGTGCAAGATACATGATAAACCCTGGCAGTGTGGGGCAGCCAAGGGATTACGATCCACGTGCAGCGTTTGTGCTGATGGAAGACGGTGTGGTACGTATACTGCGGGTGATGTATGATGTGAAGAAAGCAGCTACTAAAATACTGGAGGCGGGGCTACCACCTATACTGGCGGAACGGTTGTATCAGGGGTTATGAAGGTCACTGGTTTTGGGATAGCTTATCAATCCCAAAACTGCCAGTAGAAGCCCATTGTGAGTCTATCGCCGATACATGCATAGAGGTGGATGTCGGATTTGAGTAACTCCACTACGAGTACGTTTTTGGGGTATAGGTAATATACTGGTAGCACAAAGCCTTTGGGTAGGTGTAACCTATACCCCAGCATCGATTTGAACTTACCTCCGTAATAGCTTATACCGAGGATGTATTTCTCTTGCTGTTGACAATAAATCGATATACGAGAGGATTCCCAGTCACCGGGGTAGTTAAGACATATCTCGTTATGTTTATACCTTAGTCCCACTGTTGTGCCCATATCACTGTGGTTCACGAATATGAGCATGGGGAAGGTTGGCAGGTATCCCATGCCGATGGCGAAATGCCACCCATTATAGTAATCGATGCGTCCAAACATATACAGTACGGGGGTGAACTCCACCCTATGTAGGGTCCAAAAGTGTTGGCTTGATGTATAGCCAAGCCATGACCTGATGTGGGGTAGCTCAACCCACACAGCTATCCTATTGTAATCCTTTGATATGACAGCTGATAAGTGTTGGCTGGCAATTTTGACAAACGGTACGGATTGATAGAAGAACCTGAGGTCGTAGCCTTTGAAGTTATACCCGATATTGAAGTGATGTCGTTCGGGGTAGACGAAATCGGTTACTACGGTTAAATCGAGCTCACCTATGGTGCGTGAAAACAGTATCTGTTCGGTGGTTGGCTCCTTACCCAGCTGTATACGTGAGTATGGTAATACATACTTGTGGCGTTTGGTGACAATATTTATGTAGTTGTGGTCACCAACTACTGGATAGCGTATGAATTCCACTCGCTCAATCTCTCCCAGTATGATATGACGGAGTGAGTTCACTGGATAGCCGTTGACCAATACCTGTAATCTGGTGTCCTGGAAATACAGCGTATCGGCATGTAGTTCAATGCCTGGCATCAAGTACAGTAGTAACCACCAGCTCCATGACTCGCTTTCGACTATGTTGATACTCTGTGGTAATATCGTAGGGATATCGATATCGAGTATCTTGTAGGTTGGTAACGTGATTAATATAGACAGCAGAAATATCATAAATTAGATGAACCCTTCCACATTACGACGTAGGGTGGTAAGCTTGTTGCGGAAGGTTGTGGCTTTGGTTTTTAGTTTGTCAACCACTTCTTGGGGTGCTTTCTCTATGAACTCACGGTTGCTGAGTTGTGCTTCAGTTGCGTGTAGGAGGGATTCGAGTTCTTTGATCTCCTTCATTAACCTTTGTTTCTCTTTTTCAACATCTATTACCTCACCCAGCGGTATCCATATCTCGTAATTTTCACCCACTATGCTTGCGGAGTGTGGTGGCCGTTTGGTGGTCTCCACAACGTTATCAACACATGCCAGCTTGTGCATGATGTTAGTGTGTGAGACGAGGAACTCAAATATTTCATCATCACCACTATAACATAGTTTTAACAGCGTGCCTTTTGGTACATTGAAGATACTTCTTACCGCACGTACTTCGGTGATCACGTGCTTTAAAATATTCATCCACATGATGGCTTCTTTATCGATGAGGTTGGGGTTACCACGTGGATAGTCGGCTACCACAATGCTATCCCCCCTATGGGGTAGGTGTTGCCATATCTCCTCGGTTATAAACGGTATATATGGATGCATGAGCCGCATCATGCGTTCAAGCACCTTGATTGCTACTGGTAGGTTGGGTTCGATTTTGACAATCTCAAGGTACCAATCACAATATTCGTGCCAGAAAAATTCGTACATCGTCATCAATGCACCGTTGATGCGTAGGTTGGTCAGCAGCTCATGAACCTGAATCGTTACCTCCTCCATACGTGATGTTATCCACCTGTCAGCTACTGTGGGTTCGGCAGGTGCTCTATCTGGGCCGTATTTCTCACATAACATGCGTACCAACCTGTAGGCGTTCCAGATCTTGTTGATAAAGTTGCGACCTGCCTTGAAGCTGTTCTCGCTGAGTGCGGGATCCTGTGCTTCACCGGCTGCCGCTATTAGGGTGAACCGCATCGCATCTGCACCGTACTTGTCGATCATTTCGATGGGATCGATGCTGTTGCCGAGGGATTTGCTCATCTTCCTACCTTGTGCATCACGTACGATACCGTGTAGATATACGGTGCTGAAGGGTTTGTCACCCATAAACTTATAACCTGCCATTATCATGCGTGCTACCCAGAAGAAAATGATGTCGGGTGCTGTCACCAGCAACGTGGTGGGATAGAATGCTTTCAAATCGTCTGTTTGCTCGGGCCACCCGAAGACTGAAAACGGCCATAACCATGACGAGAACCACGTATCCAATACGTCGGGATCCTGGCGTAACTTTGTGGCACCACAGGTGGGACATTTTTTGGGTTCGTCTACGCTTGCGAATGGTGGGCACCCGTTTTCACAGTAGTAGACAGGTATCCTATGGCCCCACCATAGTTGACGTGAGATACACCAATCCTTTATGTTGTACATCCAGTTGAGGTATGTTTTCGTCCAGCGGCTGGGGAAGAACTTAATATCACCGTGTTCGACGGCTTCGATTGCGGGTTTCGCAAGTGGCTCCATATGTACAAACCATTGTTCGGAAAGGTACGGCTCAATAACGGTACCACAGCGGTGACAGTGGCCAACCGCGTATTGGTGGGGTTCCTCTTTCACTAATAGGTTGAGCTTGCGTAAATCATCCAGCACAGCGTTACGTGCAGCGTAGCGGTCGAGCCCCTTGTATTTGCCACCGTTGTCATTGATATGAGCGGATTCGTCCATCACCAGCA
>JAGGUB010000045.1 GCA_021158725.1 Caldifarciminota bacterium
GTCTTGTATATGGTTTTGGGTGTTATCCCATGCTTGCGATTGTACTCAAGCTGTATCTCACGCCTGCGGTTGGTCTCCTCGATTGCTTTCTTCATCGACTCCGTCAGCTCATCCGCGTACATGATGACCTCACCATCCACGTTACGTGCTGCCCTACCTGCCACCTGTATCAACGTAGTGGTTGACCTGAGGAACCCCTCCTTATCCGCATCAAGTATCGCCACCAGTGACACCTCCGGCAGGTCGAGCCCCTCACGTAGTAGGTTGACACCCACCAGGCAATCGATCTCACCCAACCTCAACGCCCGCAATATCTTCACACGATCGATGGGCTCCACCTCCGAATGCAGGTATTGCACCTTTATACCCATATCCTGTAGGAATTCAGCCAGATCTTCGGCCATACGTTTGGTCAACGTCGTCACAATGGTTTTCTGCCCCTTCTCAACCCGCTTCTGTATCTCGTTGATAAGGTCGTCAATCTGCCCCTTTGTAGGCTTAACCGTAATTTTAGGATCCACCAACCCCGTCGGTCGCACTATCTGTTCGACCACCTGCTCCGAGTGTTCAAGCTCAAACGGCCCCGGTGTCGCCGACACAAATATTATCTGGTTAGCGAGTTCGAGGAACTCCTCAAACTTCAACGGCCTATTATCCAATGCCGACGGTAACCTGAACCCATACTCAACGAGCGTCTCCTTACGTGAACGGTCACCTCGATACATGGCCATCAACTGTGGTACCGTCACATGTGATTCATCAATAATTATCAGATAATCCTTGGGAAAGAAATCTATAATCGTATATGGACGTTCACCTGGCGCCCTACCTGATAGATAACGTGAATAGTTCTCCACCCCTGGGCAATAACCCACCTCACGCAGCATCTCGATATCATACTTTGTACGTGTCTCCAACCGCTGTGCTTCCAACAGCTTACCCTGTGCACGGAACCATGCCACACGCTCCTCGAGCTCCTTCAATATACCTTCTATCGCACGTTCGATACGATCGGGTGGTATCACATAGTGTTTGGCTGGATATATCACTATGCTTTCGCGATTCTCTCTGATCTTACCTGTGGTGAGGTCAAACGTCGATATGCGGTCGATCTCGTCACCCCAAAACTCCACCTGTATCCCATAGTCCTCATATGCGGGATGTATCTCAACCACATCACCACGCACCCTGTACGCACCACGGTCGAGGTTCACATCATTACGCACGTATTGGATGTTGACCAACTTCTGCAGGAAATCGTCACGCTCTATCGTGTCACCCACACGTATACATACCATCATCTGTTCGTAATCCTCACGTGACCCTATCCCATACAGGCATGATACCGATGCCACTACGATGACATCACGCCGTTCGATCAATGCCGACGTTGCACGTAACCGATACTTTTCGATCTCCTCGTTGATTGATGCCTCTTTCTCAATGTACAGGTCCATCTCCGGTACATAAGCTTCTGGTTGATAGTAATCGTAATAGCTGATAAAATATTCAACCGCATTGTGTGGGAAGAACCCCTTGTATTCACCATACAGCTGTGCAGCTAACGTTTTGTTATGTGATATCACCAAGGTTGGCTTCTGCACACGTTCGATCACATTCGCTATGGTGAATGTCTTACCTGAACCTGTCACACCCAACAGGGTTTGAAACCTATACCCCTTTTGGATACCTTCCACAAGCTTCTCTATCGCCTGTGGTTGATCACCTTTAGGTGTGAATTTAGATACAAGTTTAAACTCCATCCCATATAAATTTAACATAAATCTATGGTGTAACAATAGTGTTCGATAGCAGTTGTCCAGCCATAGATTCGGTTAATATATAAACGGATGGTATCGAGCCTACTACTGATGACAATACTGATAGAGCCACAATCCAATCCCCGTATAGCGTTATTCGCAGGTACAGGTGCTATCCTCGCACGTGATGTAGGTGTAGCACTCGCTAAGCTCAACCTCCACTACACAGAGGTTACCGAATCCGACATAAGACGTGGTAAGCTGAGAGATTTCAACATATTGATAATACCCGGTGGCTACACAGCGGTTATGCTCGATACGCTTGAGGGTGAAGCTTTCGACAACATACGTAGGTTCGTATCATCCGGCGGTAAATACATAGGTATATGTGCGGGTGCGTATCTTGCACCTCAAGTGGTGAAGCTACATGCAGGTCGTGAAGCACCGGGGCTCAACATAATAGCTGTAGAAAACGTAAGGCGTTCAGGTATGGGGTTACGTAAGATCAATATCGTGAATCCAGACCATCCAATCACGAAAGGCTATCAAGGTGAACTCACCATATGGTATCAGAACGGTCCATATATGAAACCCAGCAACCTCGTAACCGTACTTGCAATGTATGATACAACCTACGCCGCTATAGTGGTATCAAATTACCATAAAGGTAAGGTTGTACTGTTCAGCGTACACCCAGAAGGTAGCCTCGACAATGGGGTGGACCCACAGAAACTTGGCACCCTCGGCTTGCTCA
>JAGGUB010000023.1 GCA_021158725.1 Caldifarciminota bacterium
AACCATCTTCAGCTGCCTTGCTGACAAAATAGCTCACAATCTCGTGCCCCAACACAACAATATTACCTATGGCGAATATAAGGCTACCATCAACCGCTATTGAGGTTACCTTCGTATAGATTTCAGCCGGCGAACTTCCCCCCATATCTATCAGTTTAGTACGTGGTATATTGCATGCTATTGCATGTTTGATAAACACCTTGGTTAGATATCCTGTGACTACATAATAATCCGCTGGCAGGCATGTAGCACATAATCTGGCAAGCTGTTTCGACCGTTCCACCCTATCTGCACGACAGTTGATAAGTACCACCCTGTATTCATAGTTTTTGGCCAACCGTTCCCATATCATGCGGGTAGAGTCAGGGTCATTGGCTGCCATTGCATTCACGAAATAGAGATGCTTACCATCTTCTTTTAGCTCGTATACACGTAATGCACCAGGGTCGGGCTTCACGTTGTACATCCCTTGTAATGCTAAATCACGACTTATACCAAGCTGTTTAAGCACCGTAAGTGCAAGCGCTACATTCTCCTTGTGCTCAATATAAGGGAAGTTAAGCATATCAGAATCAGTGACTAAACTCATATCAGCTTGCATAAGCTTCAGACCTAACCTATCCGCTGTTTGTTCCATGTACTGAAATATCCTATCTTCAGCAGTCATTATTATAGCATGTTGGGGTGCAGCCTCCAGCATCGCAGTAGCAGCATCCTCGATTGTTGGACCCATCACCTCAAGGTGGTCACTCCTAACGTTTGTGATGACATAAATGGTGGGGTTGATAAGCCTCTGTACCTCAACCTTCTGTAGTTCCGGCCGTATCGACATACATTCTATAACCATCGCAGTGGCACCTACTCGTACAGCTTCGTTAACCACATAGCGCTGTTCGATAATGTTTGGGTTACCACGTCGATTTATGGGAGCTTCACTGCCGTCAGGATATATCATGCGTGCCGCGGTACCAGTAGTTTTGGCGAACACCTTCACACCAGCCGCCCTCAACCCGGCTGCTATCAATCGAGTTACTGATGATTTACCTCTACTGCCGTTAACCACTATTCGGATACCTATTGAGTTAAGCTTACGTATGTGGAATAGAAATTCGACAACCCCAACTACTGCAGAGATACAGGCTAAGCAAGCCACTGTTAGCAGGTTACCTCCTTGTGATTATAAGGATAATCGATTTCATGGGGTTGCAATGATTGACATATTTTGTCCATGGATATTTTAAAACATGGGCTATACCGGTAAGTATCTCGATGTGGATCTTTCCACAGGTAAGGTTAAGGTCAACCCCGTACCGTGGGATTGGCTACGTGACTTCCTTGGTGGTAAGGGATTGGGTGCAAGGATACTGCTTGATGAGCTACCACCAAAGCTCGACCCATTATCACCCGACAATCTACTTATCTTGCTCACAGGCCCGCTTACTGGTACGACTATGCCGTCATCCGGTAGATGGACCATAGTCGTCAAGTCACCACATACTGGTACGTTCAACGATTCGCACATTGGGGGTAACTTTGGTGCTAAACTCAAAAAGGCGGGTTTCGATTTCGTCATAATCCGTGGTAAAGCACCCAAACCGGTATACCTACACATATTTGATGGCGGTGCTGAGATAAAAGATGCCACCGATCTATGGGGTAAACGCATATTTGAGGTTGATGACATACTGCACGATAGATACAAAGATGCATCCGTAGGTGCGATAGGGCCTGCAGGTGAGAACCTTGTCACCTTTGCATGTATAAGTTTTGATAAAGGACGACAATCCGGTCGTGGTGGCACAGGCACGGTCATGGGTAGTAAGAACCTCAAGGCGCTCGTCGTACAGGGTACGGGTGGTATCAACTATCACGATGCGGATGGCTTCCGCCAACTGGTAGCTAAGCTCAACCAGAAGCTACGCAAACACCCAGTACGTATGAAACGCCACAAGATAGGTACACTCAACTGCATATGGGAGGGTATCGATGGTGGTGTGTTACCATTCTACAACTATGGTGGTAAGTGGGATGCAAGGATAATCGAACTCGTACCACAGGTGTTGATAGAGAAAGGCATGCTACAAGGTAAACGCGGTTGCTACTCATGTCCATTCGTATGTACTAACTACACCCGCATACCGAAGGGTGAATACGCCGGTAAGGCGTATGAGGTACCAGAATATGAACCTACTGCACTGTTTGGCTGTAACCTCGGTATCTTCAGCTACGAGGATATCGTCTATGCACACACACTATGTAACGATCTGGGTGTAGATGCCATCAGCATGGCCAACATTACTGGGTTTGCAATGGAATGTTACGAGCGTGGCCTCATATCGAGTGAAATCCCCCTAAATTGGGGTAACGGTGATGCAGTGATAGAATTCATCAAGAGTGTAGCCTACAAACGTGGTATCGGTGAGCTATTTGCAGGCGGTGTTAAAAGGGCTGCTGCTCAAATAGGTAAAGGTAGTGAGAAATTTGCCATCCACGTAAAGGGGCTCGAGATTGCGGGTGTTGATCCACGTGCATCATGGGGTATGGCGTTAGCGTTTGCTACCGCGGATCGCGGTGGTTGCCACCAACGTGCATGGACTCCACGTGCTGAACTCTACGGTAAGGTGGATAAACACTCACCTGAACAGTTAGCGCATTTCGTACGTTA
Organism: Caldifarciminota bacterium; assembly: GCA_021158725.1. GTDB lineage: Bacteria > Hydrothermota > UBA3073 > NMUJ01 > NMUJ01 > NMUJ01. The sequence continues at coordinate 2,666 of JAGGUB010000023.1, forward strand.
TGTACAAGATGAACGTGCTGCCGCCTATTCGTTAGTAGTGTGTGACTTTATGCCAATAAGTGAGGACGAGTTTGCTGAACTCATCACAAAGGATACAGGGTTTGAGATTGAAGCTGATAGTTATGTGAAACTGGGTGAACGTATCTGGAACCTTGTCCGCATATTCAACCTACGTGAGGGGTTCACACGCAAAGATGATACATTACCGGCGAGGTTCTTCGAAGAGCATATCGAAGATGGCCCCGCGAAGGGTGAAATAATACCACGTGATAAGTTTGATAAGATGCTCGACATCTACTACGAGATAAGGGGTTGGAACAAGGAAGGTATACCGACAGAGTCCAAGCTTAAGGAGCTTGGGCTATCCGATTTGTCTCGTGAGCTACGTTAAATTTTTTCCGGTGGCCGCCGTAGGATGGCACGCTCTTCGATCACATAATCGATAGGCCCCTGTGGCCCTATCCCTATTATTTTGAATGCAGTCGTATAGTTACGTTTAACTTCCAGCGGTATGTATAGGACTACACCGGGAGTGTGTGGGTAATCGCTTGTCCCTCTAAATGTCATCACAGCTATCTCGTTAGCATTGAATGGGTTGGCAAAATCCGACGGCAATAGGCAGAACCCCTTACTTTCGTGTATATCAGCAGCTGTGGCAGGATCTTTACCCCCCGTAACCGAACGCGGATCCTTAACATTCAACCCTATGGAACGAGCCACCTCCTTTATGGGTATATCCAAACGTGCAGGATAGTAACCACCAGTAGCTAATGCAAACTCCAGCAATGCACTATGAAGGGTATCCATGTTCTGTTTGAGGGATTCAATTTGCCTCACCTCCTGATGCGTATAGAAGTAGTATAACCCCACTATGATGATGGTTACCACGAGTACAGCCAGTACAGCACGTAAAAGTACGGAGCTGATGCGTTCCATCAGATACTATCCGCTATATCTGCAAGCTTCTCAAGTTCACGATGATACGATTCGAACAAACTTATGAGCTCTGTCGACGTAAACGATACCCCCTGCCGTAGCTGCAACAATCTCTTGAAAGTAGCTGCATCTATGAGGTTGAATTGCTCCACAACATTGTTTATCAGCGCATCTCGTGACATAGGTGGCTGTACCCCTTTTAATCTCAGTAATTGTCTAAGCACTGGTATGATAGCTGCAAACGAACGTATCAATAAGTTACGTAAGGTTTTGGGTGAGTTACCGTGCTCAATGTATGCACTCCTTATAGTGAGTAGTTGGCCCTTTATCTTTTCTTCACATTCAAGCCGTAGCTGTTCATGTGTGGGCTCCACGTTAGCAAGCAAATCCTCCCCATATATTACGACACGTGTATCGCGTATCTCCAAAAACTCGATAGGGAATACGTCTACCGATCGCTCTATGTACGAGGGATGTACGATAAGTGGTGGTGGTATCCTTCTTTTGATACCCTTAAGCACTATCGGTATTATTGCACGTAAGTGACCGAAATCGATATCCTTTACCACTATAAGTAGATTGATATCAGAACGTCCTGGAATGTAATCCTCACCCGTCGCACTACCATAAAGTATTATGGAGACAATGTTTTCACGCCCTATTTTAGCAATAAGCTTATCAAGGTAGGGTTGTAACACCTTACGTACATCATTACGTACCGTTTCCAATCCCATCCTATTAGTATAAAATGTTTTTAACTACGTCAATCACCACAGAGGTGATTCAGTTCATACCATACCAATTAGCAATCACATCCACTATGCGGGTGGCAGCTTTACCATCCCATAATGGGATGATATCAGCATGCTTGCGGTTACCTGCAAGCACTTTATGTGCCTCGTGGATTATCAGTTGCTTATCCGTACCTACAAGTGTATTTGTACCACGTGTAAGTGTGAACGGATACTCGGTACGGTTACGTAATGTCAAACATGGTATGTTTAACATCATTGTTTCCTTCTGTATGCCACCCGAATCTGTAAACACGATAGCGGCATGCATCTCAAGTGATATGAAATCGAGATACCCGATGGGTTTCATCGCATAAAGGGCGGGTTGTTTGATACGATTGCCGGGCCATTCGTTTATCATGTTGGTGAACCCAAACTCCTCTATCCTTTTACGTGTACGCGGATGTATGGGAAATATAAGTGGTATATCCTTACATATTTCATTGAGTGCATCCAACACCGAATGAAGTCTCTCAGGGTTGTCGACATTCTCCGCACGATGCAGGGTTACCACCCCATATTGCAGATGCTCCAACCCCATACGGTGGTGTATTTTGCGGTTACGTGCTTTGTCCAAATTATCTATCAGTACATCTATCATCACATCACCTACAAGAAATATTTTATATTCAGGTACACCCTCACGTATGAGGTTGTAATTCGCCTCCTGCACGGGGGTGAACAGCAACTCAGCTACCCTATCTGTAAGGATGCGGTTGAGCTCCTCCGGCATCTGCATATCGAAGCTACGTAACCCTGCCTCCACATGTGCCACCGGTATATGTAGTTTAGCGGCTGCCAATGCACCTGCCAATGTGGAGTTGACATCGCCTACCACCATTACGAGGTTGGGCTGTTGCTCCATGAATACACGTTCGAGTGCTATCAACATCTTACCGGTCTGTTCCCCATGTGTACCCGACCCTATACCCAGATATATATGAGGTTCTGGTATATCCAGATCTTCGAAGAATATTTTCGACATCTCATAATCATAGTGTTGTCCCGTATGTATAAGCAATGTATGGAATGTTGACCTATTTGCTGCATTGTAGCGGTTGATCGCCTTAAGTATGGGGGTGATTTTCATGAAATTGGGCCTTGCACCCACAACGATGGCGAGCTTCATTATAAGATTTCGATTTCGAGTTCCAGCTCGATATCGAATTGCTCCTTAACTTTGTCCCTTGCTATCTCTATGAGTTGCCAAACATCTTTGAAGGTTGCCCCACCTAAATTCACTATGAAATTGGCATGCTTACGTGAGATCATAGCTTTACCAATTTGTAGCCCTTTCAATCCACACTGCTCTATGAGCCTACCCGCATAATCGTTGGCTGGGTTACGGAATATGCTGCCACCACTTGGATATTCCAACGGTATACGGTGTTTACGTTTTTGGATGAGCTCGTTAACACGTACCCTTATGGTTTCGGGGTTTTCGGGGTTGAGTCGCAGCTTCGCCCCCAGTATTATCTCACGCGTATTGTGGAACCTACTCTGACGGTAGCCGAACTCGAGTTCATCCAACCCCAGTGTTTGGATTTCACCTTTGTTGTTGAGTATTTCCACCTCTTCGATGACATCTTTCATTGTGATCTTTTTGAGTCCCGCGTTCATGTATATGGCACCACCAAGCGTACCGGGTATACCGGCAAGAAACTCTATCCCAGCGAGCCCGCGTTCCATGCAATTCATAAGCAGGGTTGCCAGTGGTATACCAGCCTGTGCAATCAGATAATTATTGTCAAACCTATAGTCTGAGGTTGCCATCTTGATCACCATACCAGGGAAGCCCTCGTCATGCACCAAAAGGTTCGACCCACCACCTATCACATACGTGGGCCATCCCTCACGGTGTGCCCATTCGAGTGCATTAAGTAATTCATCAATATTACGTACTATAACCATCACACGTGCGGGCCCACCTATCTTAAACGTAGTGTGTTTCGAAAGCGGTTCGTTGTACCGTATCTCCATCTCACAAATTTAAAACATTTTCACGGTTAATAAATTATGAACCTATACGCCTTTGTTTTAAATTAACGCACATACGTGTGTGGTCAACCGCTGTCGGTGATGAGGTTGATTTTATAGGTATCCAAATATTTTAAAAGGATGCGTCACCCCATAGTTGTAGGTATAGGGATGGGTTCATTCATCTGGGGTGTAATACTTGCGCTAATGTATGGGTTTGGTAAGACGTTACCACCAACTGAGTTCATAGAGGAGTATTCCCCACCAGTGAGTACCAAACTATACGATTGTAATGGTAACCTCATCTACGAGTTCTATCGTGAGCGTCGCGAACCTGTACCACTTGATGAGATATCACCTCACATAATACATGCGTTACTGGTGAGCGAAGATCGCCACTTTTACGAACATACAGGTGTGATGCCACGCAGCATGGTACGTGCTATATGGATGAACATACGTTATAAGCGTCCGTTACGGGGGACAAGTACCATCACACAGCAATTGGCACGTCTGTTCTTCTTGTATCCTGAGAAATCCATCATCCGCAAGATACGTGAGATACTGATGGCATGGCGATTAGAGAAGGAGTTCTCGAAAGATGAGATATTGGAGATGTATCTCAACCACATCTATTTTGGCAACGGCCTATACGGGGTGGAAGCAGCCTCTAAGGGCTATTTCGGTAAATCTGCACATGATATCACACCTGATGAGGCAGCCACCCTTATCCCTATAATAAGGGCACCCGCAGAATTCGACCCCTATAAACATCCGGATAGGGTGCTACGCATAAGGAACCACATACTGGATGAGATGGCACGTTTCGGATACATTGAGCCCAACCTCGCAGATAGCCTCAAACAGCTACCCTTACATGTACGGTCGCCAATACGTCAGCAGCTGGGTACGTATTTTATTGAAGAAGTACGTAGGTGGTTCATCAGGCAATTCGGTACCTACTTGTTATATGAGGGTGGGGTAAAGATTTACACCACTATGGATACCACCATACAGCGTGTGGTAGAAGAGGAAGCTACCAAGCACATAGATTACCTCTACAAGACGTTTGATATAGAAGATGATTCGCTACATCCATTGGAGTTAGCAGTGGTGGTGCTCGACCCCTACACACGTGAAGTCAAGGCATTGTTAGGTGGTCGCGACTTCAGGCGTAGCCAGTTCAATCGTGCCACACAGGCACGTCGGCAGGCAGGTTCAGCGTTCAAACCCTTTGTATGGATAGCGGCACTCGAACGTGGCTATACAGCATCCACAATAGTGGAGGATAAGCCCATATCTATACCGTTGGTAACGGGTGAAATCTACTCACCCACCAACTATGATAGCGTATATTATGGCCCTATAACTATGCGTAAGGCGATAGCACTATCACGTAACCTTGTAGCAGTGAGGTTAGGCTATGAAATAGGACCTGACGCAGTAGTCGATGTTGCCAAACGTATGGGGATAAGGTCACCATTGATGCCAGTATATTCGTTAGCTTTGGGTACATCAGGCGTAACACTGCTCGAAATGTGTAACGCCTACGCCACGATAGCCGCATATGGTATTTACAAGGCACCCATATTTGTGAGAAAGGTGGTAGACCGTACCGGTAATGTGCTGTTTGAGGCACATAACGATTCAGTACGTGCAATATCGCCACAGGTTGCGTATGTGATGACATCGCTACTCAAAAGCGTAGTCGATGAGGGTACCGCACGTTCGATACGATATTTTGGGTTCAAAGGTGAAGCCGCGGGTAAGACTGGAACTACTGACAACTCTACGGATGCATGGTTTATAGGGTATACACCAAGATTGCTTACAGGTGTATGGGTGGGGTTTGATTCACTCCGAAAGATTGCCGACCACGCGGTTGGTGGCAATGTAGCTGCCCCGTTGTGGGCAAGGATCATGAAACGAATAGATACAGATGATACGTTAAAGTTTATGCAACCCCCAGGTATCGTCACACGTAGGATATGTGACGAGAGTGGTAAGCTTGCCACCCCTTACTGTAAACATACGCGTGATGAGGTCTATATCGCAGGTACTGAACCACACCAATACTGCGATATACATCATAAACCCAAAGAGCATATCATTGAATTTGAACGCAAAGACCTGTTACCTTGATGATAGCAGGGATTGACGATACCATAGCGGCGATTGCCACACCAATAGGTGAATCCGCTATCGGGATTGTGAGGCTTACGGGTAAAGATGCGTTCAAGATTGTGGATAAGATATTTCGTGGTAAAACCAAGATAATGGATGCACCCACACATACCATACACTATGGTAAAATAGTGGATCCCGCTACAGGTAAGGTAGTAGATGAAGTACTTGTTATGGTGATGCGTGCACCTCATACCTATACGCGAGAGGATATGGTAGAGATCAATGCACATGGTGGGCAGGCACCTTTACGTAAGATATTGGAGTTACTATTAAAACATGGGGCAAGGTTGGCACGACCGGG
>JAGGUB010000048.1 GCA_021158725.1 Caldifarciminota bacterium
AGGATACCATACCATATTTTGCCTATGGTGGACAAGCTACGTGGCCCCGACATGTGGTGGATAATAGGTGCATTTTCCGTTGTCATACTATTTGCATACGGGTTAAGGTTGATGTTGGAACATAAGCGCATATCGCAACGCTATCTGTTGGTTTGCACAATAGGGGCAGCTGTTACGTTGCTTACTTTTGGTGTGGCGAAATCGCCCATCATCAATGGATTACGTGCACATTTCAGCCATGTGCTGGCAGCTGCTGGTTACCCAAGTGATCAGATCGAGGCCAAATTATCAGCTATGGAAAGGAACTATCCGTTGATAGTTTGGGGATATTTCAAATCTTTCTTATTAATCGCACTGGTAACAATGTTTTGCTACTTGCGGTTGAACAAGAGGTTAACCGATGTTGGGTTTGCGTCACTGATTGCTGTGTTTATATTGTTCGATCTATGGGAGGTAGATTACAGGTTTATGAAAGTAGTACCGCCACCACATTACTATTACAGACCGGATGAGGTGGTGAGGGTACTCAAGCGTGACACTAACTATTATTGGGTATTCCCTTACTATTACGAACATGCGGAGGATCACTATCTACCCTATCATAACATACAAACGTTAGGTGGTACAACCTCTAACCCACTCATCCGATATCAGAAATTCATAGGTGCATACGGTACGGTGATGTTTCGACCCAACGATTTGAAGCAGTTACCTCATTTGTTGGACGTATTCAACACTAAATATATTATCACATTCACGATACCGCAGGATATATCGCGGTTCGATCCACAAACCCAAGCTTTCATAAAGAGGGTACAATCTTACATGTCGCGATTCGATCTTATCTATAAAGGGCGCAGATACAGTATTTATCGTAACCCATATGCATTACCACGTGCATTCTTTGCACCACGATACGTCGTAGTTGATAGTGCGGATGAGGCACTCGCTTTGATAAAGAGACACGATTTCCCGTACCATAACACGGTGATATTGGAGGAAGATCCATCTGTACCACAAGGTGATACACTTGTCAATGGATATGCTAAGATTCTGAAGTACGACATGGATCATGTAACACTCGAGGTAGTGAACGACAAACCCACATTCCTCGTACTTGCGGAGAATTGGTATCCTGATTGGCACGCCATAGTGGATGGTAGGCCCACCAAGGTGTACGTAGCGGATGGTACATTACGTGCGATATATTTGACAGCTGGTAAGCATAATGTTGAATTTACGTGTAAGTCGAAACTTTTCTATGTAACAGGGATCGTCACACTTATTGGATGGATTATCGTGCTTGCCGCAGCTTTAACAGAACTTATATGTAGAAGGCATACGCATGATTAGCCGTACCTGGGTAGAGATAGATTTATCTGCGTTACGGCATAATCTAACCGTAATAAAGGAACGCTTGAAGGGTAAGAAACTGTTGGCAGTAGTAAAAGCTGACGCGTATGGGCATGGTTTGGAGGGGCTTGTGCCAGTACTCGATCAATACATCGATTTTTGGGGGGTGGCTTCATTGGATGAAGCTCTTAAAATCAAAAATGACAAACCCATAGTCATACTATCGCCGATATTGCAACCTGAAGTGACACCAGTTGTTGAAAATGATTTCATACCCACCGTAAGCAGTATTGAGATTGTACGTGCATTATCTAAGGAAGCCCAAAAGTTGCATAAGGTGGTCAACATATTTGTTGAGGTAGACACAGGCATGAGACGCACTGGTGTACCAGCTGAAAACGCCATTGAGTTTATTAACGATGTGGAGGATATTCCCAACGTTAAGATAATGTCGATATTCACACATCTGGCGACTGCAAGCCTACCCGAGGGTGGGCCGAAAGTACTACAGCAGGTACGGGATTTCCGTAATCTATTAAAGAGGTTACGTAATTCCTACATGGTACATGTTGCTAATAGTGCGGGATGGTTGAGGTTCCCCGAAACCTATGAGGAGTTCGACCTCGTACGTATAGGAATATTGATATATGGGTTATCGCCGTTCGATCATAGCCCCACTATACCGATTAGACCCATACTCGAGTGGAAAACGCGTATCGTCGATATTAGATGGGTAGATAAAGGTATGGGTGTAAGCTACGACCATATGTTTGTTGCACCGTGTAGGATGAAACTCGCTACATTGAGTGTAGGATACGGTGACGGCTATCCAAGGAGCTTATCAAATCGTGGCTATGTGATGATACATGGTAAGAGAGCCCCCATAGTGGGTAGGGTATGTATGGATCTAACAATTGTTGACGTCACCAATATACCGGATGTGAAAATAGGGGATGAAGTCACCCTGGTGGGTCATGGCATCACAATGGAAGAGGTTGCTAAGCTTGCCGATACAGTGAACTATGAGGTTGCTACACGAATAAGTACAAGGGTGCCTCGCATATATCTGGAGAAATAGATGATGAAGAAAATTACCATCCCATACCTTTGGGAGTTGAAGCGCAAAGGTGAGAAGGTTGTTTTACTCACCGCATACGACTATATGATGGCGGCAATCGAGGATATGTTAGGGGTTGAGGTCATACTTGTGGGTGATTCATATGGTACAACATTGATGGGATATTCTGATACGTTGCCAGTTACCATGGAGGAGATGTTGGTTGCCACCCGTGCAGTAGCACGTGCGGTTAAGAATGCCATGCTGATAGTCGATATGCCATTTATGAGCTATCAAGTATCACCAGAGGATGCCATACGTAACGCAGGTAGGTTTATGAAGATAGAAGGGGTGGATGGTGTAAAACTCGAAGGTGGTGTAGACATAGCACCTACAGTGGAACGGCTCGTCAAATGTGGTATACCGGTGATGGGCCATGTAGGGTTGCTACCACAAAGCATAAAGCAGGTTGGTGGTTACAGGGCAAGAGGTAGAACCGATACGGAAATTAAGCAATTGATAGCGGATGCGAAGGCACTCGAATCCGCAGGCGCATTCTGTATAATTGTGGAAGCGGTAAAGAAGGAAGTTACACCATTGATAAAAGAGGCGGTCGATATCCCTGTGTATGGGATAGGAGCAGGTCCACATTGTGATGGCCAGATACTGGTTGTGTACGATATATTAGGGCTTACACTGTTGCCTAAGGTACCTAAGTTTGTTAAGAAATATGTCGATATTAAGTCAATAATCGAGGCTGCCATCAAGCAATACATTGAGGAGGTGAAATCAGGTCGCTATCCAGATGATAAACATTCGTATTGATGGCAACTGAGTTCGAAATAGTTGAATTTCTTAGAACCATGTTCCCAGATGTCGGGGATGATGCCGCTATATTTGAGCTTAAAGAAAAAGGGATTGTATCAGTTGATACGTTCATCGAAAATGTACATTTCCCCATAATGGGTACGAGCATATTTTCACTACACGATATAGGCTACAGGACAACAGTGGCTACACTTAGTGATATAGCTGCTATGGGAGGTAAGGCTTTGTATCTACTTGTAAGCGTAGGGGTTAAGAAAGGTGATAGGACATGGTTTAAAGAATTTTACGATGGAGTACAGCAAGTCCTTAATATGGCAAGTGTCGCACAGGGTGTCGAGGTTAAAGTCGTGGGTGGTGATATAACATATTCGGAAAATCTGATAATATCTATGGCAGTGATCGGTGAAGCAGCCACCCCAATCACACGTGGAGGGGCAAAACCCGGTGATAAGATAGGTGTGACGGGTGAGCTCGGTCGTATCGAGCTGGCATGGTACACACTAAAGCAAGGTGGTGTATTGCCTGATTGGCTTAGAATAAAGTTGTTGCAACCACAGCTTAGGTTAAAGGAGGGGTTGACACTTTGTGACCATGTACATGCGATGATTGATATATCGGATGGGTTGTTGCTTGATCTATCCCATATATTGAGGATGAGCGGTAATTTAGGTGCAGTCATTAATTTGGGTAAACTTCCTATACTCGACGATGTACGTGAATGGTGTGAGAAGCAAGGACTTAACCCTATTGAATATGCACTGAGTAGTGGTGAGGAGTTTGAGCTACTTTTCACCTATCCACCGGAAGTGGAGGAACAGATCAATGTAGGGTTCACACCAATAGGTGAAATAATCCATAAGCCCGGTATTTATGATAATCAAGGTCATAAGTTAACCCCAATGGGATGGGATCACTTCGCACGACGTACTGACCCACCCAATACACTACCTACAAGGCTCGGTATCGTATATTAATTTGGGCTACAATATGGGTTGACATCACATGGGGTGCACTATTCTGTTAACAGTAGGTTAATACTTTTAGAAAGGAGGGTTAATGTTTTTATCTATTGTGATGATCTTGGGGATAACCCAATATGTAGCGGATGAATTGGTCATCAAAGCAGATAAGCTGACAGCTGAACAGCTAAAGCATGGTGATATAACGGCATTACTACCTGCGGGTGTGGAGATTGAGAGATTGGAGCCACTTTTCCCTGGTATGCACACAAAGAATGGGGGTGAATTACTTGATAGATGTTTTAGGTTGAAGCTCAGCAGAAAAGAGATACTTGAACCCACTATTGCTAAACTTAAGGCTTTACCGGGGGTTGAAGATGTGCAACCTATCGCTATACATGAGTTCGATATCATACCTAACGACCCTATGTTCCCAGACTCCCAATGGTACCTCCATCAAACAACCGACCATGATATAGATGCACCTGAAGCGTGGGACACAACCATTGGATCGAACACAGTGGTGGTGGCTGTGGTAGAGACAGGCGTACAGTACACGCACGAGGATCTGGTTGACAACATATGGGATAACCCTGACGAGATACCGAATAATGGTGTGGATGATGATGCTAATGGTTACGTAGATGATACGTTAGGGTGGGATTTTGTCGATGGCCAGATAGGTTCCCCATGGTGGCCAGGTGAAGATTCGCTTACGGAGGATAATGAGCCGTTGGATTTCAACGGCCATGGTACGCATGTGGCCGGTATAATAGGTGCGGTTACAAACAATAACATCGGGGTGGCAGGTGTTAATTGGGACGTTAAGATAATGTGTCTAAGGGTTGGAGGTTCAGTCAATGTAGGTGGTCAAGAAAGGGGTTTATTGCGAACAGATTGGGCAGCGAAAGCCATCGTCTATGCGGTAGATGAGGGTGCCCATATAGTTAACTGTTCGTTCGGTACATCAGCAACTGGTGGGTTACCATATGCTGTATGGTATGCAGCACAGAATGGTGTGCTCATCGTACATGCTGCAGGTAACGATGATTCGGAGACAGCGGACTATTTCGGTGAACGTGATGAGATATTGAATGTAGCAGCCACTAATTCAAGCGATCAAAAAGCGAGCTTCTCAAACTATGGGGATTGGGTGGATGTATCAGCACCGGGGACATACATTTACAGCACGTATTCGCGATGTGATACAATAAGATACTGCGATACTGGATACACCTACAAGTCGGGTACCAGCATGGCTACCCCTGTAGTGGCAGGTATAGCGGCGTTGGTTAAGGCCCGACAACCCTCATGGACATCAAAACAACTATATGCAAGGGTTTACGGTATGGTCGATACTATAGATCACCTGAACCCCGGCTATGAGGGTAAACTCGGAGCAGGTCGTATCAACGCCTACTATGCGGTGAATTTCGCGTCAGCGTTTAACCCACAGATAGATGCTGATACAATAAGGGTGATATATACATATACACCGAAAGCAACCGTTATAGATTCGATATATAATCATACCTACTATAGGGATAGGAGATCGAACTCATGGGCTACACCTAACTACTACGTAGCGGCTAAGCTAACACCCAGATGCCACCCATGTACGGTGGATTCAATTGAAATACGATTCCGTGTGTATAATGGTGAGCCGTCAGATTCCGACACGGTATTCATATGGGTAGATAGTGGTGGTGAACCCGGCACCCTACTACGTAGTGTGGTGTGGGATATACCTGCAAGTAGTGGATGGTACCTGCAAACGGTGAGGATCGAGCCACCCGTAACGATAGATACCGGTAGCTTCTGGGCAGGCTATAGAGTGTTTGCAATCGGTAACAATAAACTAAAGTTGGTAACTGATACATCGGTTAGATATCCGGTTGAAGGTATCAACAAATACAGTAGTGACAGACAAACGTGGTACACCTTTACATCTGACGGTAAGGAGCGCGATTTCATAATAACTGCATTCGTAAGGTATGGTGGAAAAACGGATAGTGGGTGGGTCAAAAACGTGGGTAACTTCACGTTGAGGGTGGCAAGCTCCGAAACCCAGGATACGAACTGGATAATAGGGTGGCAACCACGTAGGTTCGAGATCGAGCCAGGTGAATCGTTGGCTATACATGTGGAGGTTGATACTACTCTATCGGATGGTACATATTCAGGTAGTATCACCCTTTACACGAACGATCCAGATGATAATCCGTTCCTATTGCCGGTGAAGTATACGGTTTCACCTGTGGGTATTGCTGAAAGGGTGGAGCCATTCCATGTACCTCAGTTAGTGGTCTACCCAGCCATAGGTGTAGGTGTATTCCATATAAAGTATTCAGTTGCACACAAGTGTAGGTTAACGGTATACGATGTGGTGGGTAGAAAACTATACAGTATACCTGTGGAACGTACCGGTAGCCATGTGTGGAGGGTATCGAACGATTTTAAACCTGGCGTATATTTTATACACCTGGAAGGTACGAGACTCGTGAGTAAGATTATATTGCTACGGTGAACGCGCCTGGAGGGACTCGAACCCCCAACCAGCGGATCCGAAGTCCGCTGCTCTATCCAAATTGAGCTACAGGCGCATTTGTTTAGATTCTTACAGCTTTTATATATTAGATAAATTATCCAAAGGTGTCAACCTTATCTTCTCCAGTTTCGGGAAAAAATCTCAGGGTAGCTTAAGGGAGGCTTTATCTTTAGATTTTCAAGATCATCCAAAAGATGAACTTTTCTTTTAAAAAGGAAAAAGTTAAATTAAAAAGGTACCTTTAATG
>JAGGUB010000003.1 GCA_021158725.1 Caldifarciminota bacterium
ATATAGTGACGGACATACGTGGGTGTCGGGGTTTAGTGACTCGCTTGCAGCACCAAAGTTTCAGGTGTATGGGTTCAGTATCGAAGGTGATGGCATACTCGAGCCCGGTGAAGAAGCCACTATAATTGTCAGCATGCAAAATGTTGGCTCAATGGTGTCACCACCAGGTAGTGTGATATTGCGATGCGTCACCAATGCGGGATATGTTGTTGACTCGATGGATACGGTGGGTGAACTTCCTGTGGATGGGATCACAGACGTGAGCTTCAGGATAGGTATACATCACGATGTAACCATAGGTAAAAAGGTGCCATTTAGCATTATAGTCGAAAGTATTAATGGGTTCACTGATACCACAGGGTTTGAGTTGGTCATCGGTGAACCGGACACAGCTGTACCATCGGGACCGGATGGTTATGGATATTACGCATACGACTATGCGGATATTGGGTATGAAGCCACCCCTGTGTATGGATGGGTGGAGATAGATACTATGTTTGGTGGTACTGGTAGCTGCCTTGGGTTGCAGGACGATGGTGTGGCGGTGATCGATTTGCCATTCGTGTTTAGGTTTTATGGTGAAGAGTACACAAGGATCTCAATATGTGCGAATGGGTTCATTGCTATGGGTGAATCCTTCTATAATGATCCATATAACTGGGCTATACCATCGAGTATGGGGCCACATGGGCTGATTGCGGTGTTCTGGGATAATTTCGACCCCACACGATCGGATTCAAGTGGGGATGTCTTCTGTTACTACGATGTTGATAACCACAGGTTTATAGTTGAATGGAGTCGCGTACAACATATACACGGGTATAACCCAGAAACAGCGGGTGAGTTACAGACATTCGAAGCGATACTCATGGATCCTATATACTATCCTACACCTACCGGAGATGGTGAAATAATCTTACAATACCATACTGTTTGTAACGACGATACGATAAGCAACTATGCAACTGTTGGTATACAGGATCGTACCCATAGGTACGGTATAGAGTATACGTTTGCGGGTAGGTATCCGGTTACAGCAGCAAGGATTAAACCTGGGTGTGTGATAAAGTTTACAACTGTGCCACCGGATACGTTTGGAGTCCACGTACCTTATGGCTATATCACCGACGTGGAAATAGTGCCCAACCCCACGTGTGGATGGATATATGTTGAACCAGGGTTACATCGAATTACGGTTGATGATAGGTTGTTGGTTTACGATGCGCTTGGTAGACAGGTGGCTGAAATACCCCTGACGGCGAATGGTCGTATCATGCTGGGTGACACCCCAGGTGTATATTTTGTGAAGATGATCCACAACGGTAAGGTTACAACCTATAAGGTGGTTGTGGTCAAATGAGCTATAAATTCATAAGTTATAAGGAGGTGCAATGATAGCGGTGACATGGGTGATCAGCATGTTAGCACATAACTTTCATGGTTGCACGATAGCACACGATGGGTTACATGGGTGGGCAGTCACATTGGATCGTGCAGCAGTTGATACATTACCGATACTCCGTACATGTGATGGCGGTATGACATGGACTCGACAGCAACGTCCAGTAGCGTGGCAATTGTTTGACGTCACATGTACGGATGCTTATCATGCATGGGCATGCGGTATGGAGGGTGTAATACTAAGTACGGAGGATGGTGGCCTATCCTGGAGTGTAGAATCGCAGGGGCATACAAAGTATTATACACGTATACAGATGTTGGATACATTGTACGGGTTTGCAGCTGGTGGTGATGGTGTAGTTGGGAAGAAGGTTGATACATTATGGCAGCGCATATTTACACCATATTATCAGACTGATTTTTATGGTCTGTGTTTCTTGGATACAGCAAGTGGATGGCTTTGTGGTAGGCCATCGGTTGAAGCTGGTGGCAGGTACTCACATATCGTGTATACGGAAGATGGTGGTAACAGCTGGATCCTACTATGGGAGGATACAACGTATGATTTCTTGGATATATGGTTTGTGGATTCAGTGGAGGGTTGGGTAGTTGGTGGTAACCCAAACAGTTACGAACCACTAATCTGGCACACGACAGATGGTGGGTTGAACTGGGAGCCACAAGTATGTCCAACTGGTAGTTACTACCTGCGGGCGGTGGAATTTATCAACAAAGATACAGGTTGGGCGGTAGGTATGTTTGGCACCATACTAAAAACCACGGATGGTGGTATGACATGGTCACTGCAGACGAGTGTGGCTGAATCCACGTTGTTTGATGTGGAATTCGCTGATGCATATCACGGTATAGCTGTGGGTAATGGCTGGCTATTGTACACGTATGATGGTGGTGAACACTGGTACGAGGGTGTGGTGGTAGGGGTTAACGAGCATAGTATAGAGCGAGAAATTGTGATACCAAACCCATTCATAAAGCAGCTCATTATGCGAGTGAATAGCTGCAATAATCTCAAGCTCATAGTATACGATATGATGGGTAGACCCATCTATGAGGCTGAACCTCAACAGATGGATGGTTACATCGTATGGGATGGTACCAACAATAGTGGTGTGGAGGTTTCACCAGGTACATATATCTGTATACTATATCGGGATGATGTGAAAACGTTGTATAAAGTGGTGAAACTAAAATGAAGAGGTATATGAGAAGCTACATAATGTTGTTAATCGTGTTGGGATGTACGGTATGTTTTGCGGAGGGTGCAAGATACCTCATAATAACACCGGATGAGTTCTATGACGCTATACTGCCGTTGGCGGAGTGGAAAACCAAGAAGGGTATGTTGGCTAAGGTTGTGAAACTTTCAGAGATTGGCTCGCAAGCATGGCAGATTAAGGCCTACATAACGGAGGCATACAATAATTGGGAGCCACGTCCAAGGTATGTGTTACTGGTGGGTGATGAAAATATCATACCGATGCCATACTATGGTGGTACTTCAAGCGATAACTACTATACGGATGTGACAGGTAATATACTGAACGAGCTGGTACCCGGTAGGTTACCTGCATCGAATGTCGACCAGCTACAGACGATGGTTGCTAAGATACTGAATTACGAACGTTACCCGTACATGGAGGATACGTTATGGTTTAGAAAGGGTACACTTATCGTGCGAGAGGATTATGACACATGTGATACAATATACTGGGGTGATGCATACCTTGTGGCTGAAGGTATGTCACGTGCGGGGTTTGTTGAGATTGATACTTTCAGCATGGCAGCTGGTGATAACTCAGATGATGTTATAAACGCTATAAATGATGGTAGAACCTACGTGTTGTATCGTGGCTCAGGTACAGGATACTGGTGGTATCCATTTACTATATACCCTGAAGATACAGATAATGGGTTTAAGCTACCGATTGTGACCGCATTCACATGTTATACGATACCGGTGGGAGGGTTTAGCTGGCTTAGAGTGGGTACACCAGACGCCCCCAAAGGGGCTGTCGGCTATGTTGGGGTGACTACGGTTGAGATGTCGACAGAAGGTGCACGTAAACGTAGCGCATTATGTAGGGGGTTTTATCGATATGTATTTTGGAGAACCAACGCCATACGTACATTGGGTGAGGCGTGTGAAGCAGGTCGTCGTCTGCTGTATCATCTATTTGAAGATGTTTACGAGTATTGTGGGCTCATATGTGTGGGCGATCCTGAACTTAACCTATGGACCTATACTCCAATGGAATTGGTGGTTGAGCATCCTCAAGCTATCGTATTGGAGCCGACCACTGTTGTGGTTGAAGTTAGCCGTTACGTAGATTTATCACCTGTAGCTAATGCATTGGTATGTTTGATGATGGACACCACAGTGTATGAATACGGGTATACGGATGCTGATGGTGTAATTTCTTTTTATGTGGAGCCACAACATGTGGGTGATCTACATATTACGGTTACAGGTAAAAACTGTCTACCCTACGAAGGTATAATATCGGTCATACCAGCGGGTGCGTTCATCATATGTGATACGTACGAAGTTGTGGATACTATCAATGGCAACCGTGATGGTATCATAAATCCGGGTGAATCGATAGCTTTAAGAGTGGCGCTCAAAAATATAGGGGTGGAGGTTGCCGAAAGTGTCTATGCGTTTATATCCGGATATGTAGAGGGGGTGACGATAACTGATAGTGAAGACTATTTTGGTGAAATACCACCAGATTCGGTTGTGTGGGGGAGTGGAGGGTTCACATTTACGGTATCAGATACAGTGGTAGCGGGATATGAGGTCAATTTCGTGTTAAATATATTTGATAAGGCTGGTGAACATTGGGTTGCTGAGCTACCTACGTTATGTGTGGAGACAGGTAAGCTGATAATAGATAGTACGATCGTTATCGATACGCTTCCGGGTGATAATATCAACCATATGCTTGATCCAGGTGAAACTTCATACCTGACGTGTATGTTCAAAAATGTGGGCCCATCGAGCTTGTCTGAGGTTACAGCTGTACTTACGAGTAGTGATACGTTTGTATTCATAAGGGATAGTGTTGTGGAATTTGACTCAATACTTGTAAATAGTGTGGTTTCGGGTTGCTACGAAATAGAGGTCAGCCCTATGGTTTTGCCAGGGTATGATGTGGAATTTGAGATACAGCTCATCGGTGACGGTGGTACATACACATATGTGGATACAATAGGGTTTACACTGACGGTGGGAAGGGTTTCGACCAACTTACCGACTGGACCTGACGAGTATGGGTACTGGTGTTACGATGACACCGATACATTATCCGGACGTGCACCTGTATATGAGTGGTTTGAGATAGCGCCACCTGAGGGGCCAGGTAATATTATTGAAGCGATCACTGATGAAGATGCCCGCATAACGACGGTTGGGTTACCATTTACGTTTAAGTACTATGGTGATGAGTTCGACAGTATATCTATATGTTCGAATGGCTTCCTTGCGTTGGGGCATGAAACCTATAGGTTTGGCGATAACTCGTGTATACCAGATGAACATGGGCCATCCAATATGGTGGCACCATTCTGGTGTGATCTCGACCCTTCACTATACGGTGACATATACGAGTATTATGATGAGGAGAACCATCGCTGGATATGTGAGTTCAAGGAAGTAGCCCATTATGGGGTGGCATTCCGTAGGGAGACGTTTCAGGTGATACTGCTGGACCCTGCATATTATGCTACCACTACAGGTGATGGCATAATAATCTTTCAGTACAAACATGTAGCTGATATAAGTACAGCTACCGTAGGTATAGAGAACGGTACCGAAGATGTTGGTATACAGTACTATTATAATGGTGAGTACGATACAACAGCTGCTACAATACAAGACGGTAGGGCGGTTAAGTTTACGACTGAGCCACCCGTAACACCGTTGAGCCCATGGATTTTACTCAAAAGCTACAGCCTCGTAGATACCGGTGGTAACAACGACAGTATAGCGAACCCAGGTGAATGGATACAACTCTACATTGATCTACAGAATAACGGTAATATGAGTGCAGACTCTGTGGTCGGTAAGCTAACCACCACAGATACGGTGGCAGTGATCTGTGATTCTATCGCATATTTTGGTACCATAGGTGTGGATGAGGTTGGGACAAACCAGCTTACACCTTTTGTGATATACCTACCGAAAAGGTACGTATCGAACAAGTTATGGCTACGTATAGATGTAACTGCCAACCATGGTGAATATCAGCGTGTGATAACCCTGGCGATAGATGTTGTACAAACTACGGGTGTGGAGGATGAAACTCCCCTAATATACGAGCTGTCGGAGGGTTGGCCCAACCCCATGGTGGGGTGTACAAATATAAGGTTACAGGTACCTGAGAAGGTACACGTTAAGCTTACCGTATATGATGTGACGGGTAGATACATATGTACGTTGGTGAACGATGTGCTACAACCCGGTATCTACACAGTGGTATGGGATGGTACATCTGCAACAGGTACACCCGTACGTAATGGGGTGTACTTCTACAGGTTAGAAGCTGGTAACTACCATAAAGTGCGTAAGCTGGTGGTATTGCGATGAAAAGGTTGATAACTTTGTTAATAACCTTACTTATAGTGCAGGGTTTGGAGGCGGGGGTGTTCGACCCACGTTATCATACATATGAAGAGATATGTAATGAGTTAGATTCGTTGCTGGAGTTATACTCAACTATTATGATGGTTGATACCATAGGGTGGTCCACTATGGATAGTATACCGATACTGGGGGTGAAGATCTCCGATAACCCATGGATGAATGAGGATGAACCCAAAGTACTTTATAATGGGTTACACCATGCGGAGGAAAAAATAAGCACAGAAGTATGCATGTATATTATAAATGATCTGGTCAATAGATATGGGATAGACGATCGTGTACGGAGGTGGATCGACTCAATTGAGATATGGGTGATACCTATGTTGAACCCCGACGGCCATAATGTGGTGATGTCGGGGTTGGACACCACATGGAGGAAGAATACACGTGATAACAACAACAATGGGGAGTTTGATCTCGATTACGATGGGGTTGATCTCAACCGTAACTATGGGTTTGCATGGGAATTGGGAGGGTCAACTGATCCATCCTCTGAATATTATCGTGGGCCGTATCCGTTTTCGGAGAACGAGACACGTGCTGTACGTGAGCTTACACTCATAAATAGGTTTATGTTTGATATATGTTACCATGCAGCACGTACGGGACAGATAGAGGTGGTTTACTACCCATGGCGGTGGGAAGGTGGATTTACACCTGACCATGCGGTGATACAGGCTATTGCGGAAAGTGTTGCGTGTAGGATACCCAATTTCATGGGTACTGGTACATATGCAGCTACATATGGGTACTTGACGCAGGGTGGGTCAGCTCGTAACTGGTTCTATGGTGCGATCGGTACAATAGCATTGACTATAGAGGTGGGTAGATGCTATCCACCCGGTGAGTATGTAGATAGCATATGTAGGAATAACCTACATGGTGCATATTATCTATTGGACAAAGCACTTATGGGGCCGGGTATCACCGGGCATGTACGTGATGCGATGACAGGTACCCCTATGCAAGCGGAGGTTGAGATAGTTGAAGTCACCGATACGATGATCGAGCCACGTAAGTGTGACCCTGTACATGGAAGGTTCTGGCGGCTGTTGGTACCTGGTAGCTATACGGTTAGGGTGACTGCTGCTGGATACGATACTGTTATAATTGAAAACGTCAACGTGGGGGAGTCAGGATATACTGAACTGGAGATATTGCTCAACCGAACAGGGGTAATGGAAGAAAAACATGGCCTACATATCTTTGGGATAGGGGTGAACCCATTCTATTGTGAGGGTGGAATCGACCTAAATACCCATGTAAAGGTTAGGATTTACACGCTAACTGGTAGTGTGGTGGGGATGTTCGATCTATACGAAAGGCGATACATGGGTGGTGATGGTTACGAGGTGATCGGAAAAAAGTTACCTGCAGGTGTATACTTTTGTGAGATAGATTACGGTGATATGGTTGTTAGGAGGAAACTGTTGAAATTGTGGTAGGTTGATTTATAGCTGATTGCTATATTTTCAATAATAGGATGGCGAGAAGCAAGTCGAAGCACAAACGTAGACGCCACAAGATAAGGCTTAAGTGGAAGCGACGCAAGAAGAAACAGAAGCTGCTGCAGAAGCTATCAGAGAAACAAGCTGGGTGATGGCCAAGGGTCGTATACCGCCGGATGAACGTATGGAGAAAGGGCCGGTCGTTGTCGTTGAGTGTGAGGAGGAGATACCCTGTAACCCATGTGTTAAAGCATGTCCAGTGGGTGCGATAACGATCGAAGGTAATATCAACAACTTACCGGTGGTGGATTTCGATCTATGTACAGGGTGTGGGTTATGTATTGCAGGATGTCCGGGGTTGGCAATCTTTGTGGTACATAAAAACTATCGACCTGATAGAGGTGAGGGGTTGGTGATGCTACCGTACGAGTTTATACCGTTACCTAAGAAAGGTGATAAGGTATGGGGGGTAGATCGTAACGGTAAAGTCATCTGTGAAGCTACCGTCGAACGTGTGCTCAATACACCGAAACAGGATCGTACTGCGATCATATCGGTGGCGGTACCGAGTGACCTCGTGATGGAGGTTAGGAATATAAAATTAAAGTAACACCTGTACGCTATGGAGGCGATCTTTAAACAAATGTCGGTGAATATGATTCATAGCTATTGTCTATCACCAAATACGGATAAATTAATAAGGTAACGGAGGGGTGGCCGAGTGGACGAAGGCGCCTGACTCGAAATCAGGTTCCCCGCATAAGCGGGGACGGGGGTTCGAATCCCTCCCCCTCCGGTTTATATTAGGAGGTAGAAATTTTCGTAACCTCTGAACAGGGTCCAGATATACAACCTGAAGCAACCAAAAGGAGCAGCTATGATATGGTGGCTCATTGTCATAGGTATCAATTTTGGGCTCTTACGTGACCGTACAGCTGAACATACGTATGTGGTGCAGGAGAAGCTGAATACACTTTTGCGGATGTATCCTGAGCTACGTAATTATTGGTCACGTCCGATGGTACCGGGGTTGTTGGATCGTCACCGTAAAGGTGACATCGATACCGTAAGGGTGCTCGCTATAAGGGTGGAATTCATAGAGCATCCGGAGGATTCGCTTGCCACGGGTAACGGAAGGTTCAGGTTAACACCGAACGACGAACCGCCATTCGATACCGCTGGACACAATCTATACTTTGATCCTGCGCATACGAAACGATATTTTGAACATCTGCTCGAATTTCTACATAATTACTATTACGCTACATCGCAGGGTAAGTTATGGATCGAATATAGGGTGGTACCGGATGCCGAGAGCTTAGCATACCAATTACCATACCAGATATACTACTATGGTGATCCTGACCACTACGTGGAGGGGTTGCTTACCCTGTTACGTGATGCGTTGATAGCGTGTGACCTACAGGATACGGTTACGATGAGCAATTACGATGCGTTTATAGTGTTTCATCCAGGATGTTCGTGGCAGGCACAGGCAGCGTGGGGTGATACCCCCTACGATATACTTACTGGTTCCATAATAGGGTTGGATGGATACTTTGGTACACCTGTGTATGTGGACGGTGGCTATCCGATAAATGCAGGCATAATAATGTCGGAGTCGGATTTCAAGCATGGGGTACCGTCATTCTTACAGGGGGCGCTCGCACATGAGTTTGGTCACCTGCTGGGATTCTATGATTTATACGATGTGAGTGGCGAATGTGTAGGTATGGGAGGATGGGCGCTCATGGGTACAGGTAACTGGAACCTCATGGGGTTGCTACCGCCACACGTATCTGCATGGCATACTGAGAAAGCGGGCTGGATAGAGCCTATCGAAATACGACATGATACCACCATACAAATATATCGACGTGGTGGAAGGGATTGGACCAAAC
>JAGGUB010000061.1 GCA_021158725.1 Caldifarciminota bacterium
TAACCTTAACGAGGTTACCATCCAGCGTATAGATATAGATTTTACAGCTACCGGGTAGGTTGGCGAACATGATCTTATCCTCATACTTTCTTTCCCAATAAGCCGATCCTATATATGGGTTGGGTACTACTGTGATCTTATCCATAGCTTCTTGTGTAAGCACCTTATCCGGATCTATACGTGGTGTACCCACCATCACAGGTATTTCAGCACCAAACTCATCCTTCATGTAGTTGATTTTAGCACTCTCAAGTGGGAACAACAAGCTCGGTTCGGTTCTACCCCTATCCCATGCAGTTACTACATAGAAATACGGTACACCGATATTCACCGTGGTATCCTCCCACGAATGTGGAAACACCTCACCCGGCCTTATAATCACTGTATCCTTAGTTTCGGGTAGCTTGAACCCTGGAAATACCGTATCAGATGCTACCATCGCAAAGAATGTTGAATCATAATATCCAATTATGGGTTTCCAACCCGTAGGCTTATATGCGGCCCTGTATATCACGTAGCCAGCGAAATCGTATTGCCCATCCTTAAGATCAGGTGTCGTCTCAGCTATGTCACTCCATGCCAACACCACACACCCACGTGCCGGATCCGCACTGTATTGCAAGTACGGTACCATAGGTGGTACAGGTATAGTATAGTGTTTATCCTCGTGAGGTGACGACGGATGTACAGGATCGCTATGCTCTGCACCCATATAGTATGCCTTGAGTGCACGTTCAACCCCATACCTTGCACCTGGATACCATTTACCCTCTTCGAAGATGGGTGGCTCACCATACCCACCATTAAGCCCATAACCAACACCGCTTGCCCATACCACAGTTATTGTTTCACCATCATGTATCCTAAACGGTCCATATGTTAAGAAGAACCTGTAGTCGAACTCATCTGCACCCCAGACGAATGGGTGTTGCATAAAGCAGTGGTAATCACCGCTACCGGGTGGATACTCACAGAATGGATGTTTACACACCATATACGCAAACTTATCCGCATCGGTACCGGGGTCGTTCTCCCAGTTCCACCACGTATGTGAACGCGGTCTCGGTATCCTGCACTCGAGTCCGTTCTCATCAATCCATACCGAATCGTACGGGCATGGTGGTGTATACAGGAAGGCACCCCATATGTAACCTGGTGCCTGCAGGTGACCCTCATCGTTGGGTTCACCTTCGTCATCACCTGGCCTTGTTGGGTTATCTCCATCGTAGATATAGGAGAAGTTACGCCATATATATAGGGTATCGTTTACCATTTCGACACCGTTCCATACCTTTTCGTCACGCTCGTCACCCCATATGAGTAGCTGATCCCATATCCCGTCTGGTTCGTCAGCAACCGTACCGTCAGGATTTATTGTAACGTAATCGTATGGATACGGTACAATTTGATGTAAAACCGGATAGAATGCTTCTGTCCATTCACCCCTTGTATCACCATCGAAGCTCACAAGGTCATCAATATGTGGATCAGGTGATATCCTTCCACCTACGTCTGCATCAAACGCTATCCCTACGTATATATCGAGCGAATCTTCTTTGAAGTATGCATGCTCCTTATAGTATGTGATATCCATCTGCACGATCATGAAATCACTGAACTCCTCTATCGACCATCCCATAACACGTTGATGTACTTGCAACCCCAGCGGCTTCTCGTTGTATTGAGGGTTCCAATCATCAAACGTACACACAAGGTCACGCATTGAGATAGCGTTTTTACCTTCCAGCACCTCAAACGTAGAACCTTCGGAGGGATCCCACTCATACGCACCATAATCAGCATGACTGACAAGTGGCGTACCTTGCACCATCGCACCTATCCATAACCTACCCTCCCATAGATAGTACACACCTGTACCACCGGGCCAATCGAACGTCGGTAGCTGAGAATTTGGATCTCCGTACTCACCAAAGTTACTGACTACTGTCCATAACCTACCGACATTCATAAGCTTATACTCCTTGGGTGGCCTCTGTTTCGAGCTACCCATTGATGGAGCTGCACCGCTTTTAGCTTTAGCGTTAAGCAGTAGAGGTAATAACAACACTACCACTGTCAAATATTTTGATCGCATCTTACCTCCTTAAAACCTGATTTCCAACCCTATCCTTACTCTTCTACCTGTACTCCATACACCTGGTTGACCATATTTACCTTCGACTGCATACTTACCCCAATGACGTCTTTCTAACTCTTCATCCGACAGTTTTCGTCCGGTTTCTGGATCAGTAGTCTGATCTTTGTACTGCTCATACCAACGTACGTCTACTATATCCGTTGGCACTATCCAGTTGAATGGATTATGTATATCCGCGAATATGAGCAACTCTTTACCACCAATCGTGAATCCTTTCCATACCTTCATCTCCATACCATAAGTGGGTGGCCTACGTTTGGTATTTATTGGCTGGATGTATGGATCGATCGCCGGTGGTGTATACGGTAACCCGCTACCATAGTTAGCGATTATACTTAACCCCATGTCTGAGAGATATTTAACACCAAACAGCGGTCTATCCTTCGGTATATTAATACCGAAACTTATGTTAAGCGTATGACGTTGATCCCAATCCAAGTAATGTTCACGTGTAGGTGGCCTATAATTCGCCCAGTGATAGTAATACGCATCGTATGCGCTCGAGAACCTACCTGTAGCCTTCATGTAGGTGTAACTAACGGTCCACATGAACGGATCGCGTGCTGGACGTTTCTTAAACGTGATCTCAATCCCCTGCGCCCTACCGTAATCACCCTGTTCGTACCTACCGTACCAGTCTACTGGTGAGTAATAATACGCCCTTACCGTGGTCAACCCCACTATATCCTTATAGAAAGCTGTAAGATCGATAGACAGATCCGGTGTAAACCCATGTGTTATACCCACCTCATAGGATATGGTCTTTTCAGGTGGCAGATCCGCATTACCAATTATCGGGAATGCACCCGTAAGCCTGTAGTTCCAGTTACGATATAGGTTGAACAACGGCGGTATCTGAATGTAGTATCCATACGCAAAATGCAACACATCGCGTTCGGTTATCGGATGTGATACCCCTATACGGGGGCTAAAGTTGAACTTAGGCTTCACACGTACGGGGTTTTTCACTTCACCACCATGCTCAGTGTCAGTAACCGGGTCGGTTGGATCCGCTGGATACTTGTCGAAGTTGGGGTTAAAGTAATCGATACGGAATCCAAGATTGACGATCATGCCAGGATACTCCATCTTATCGTTTATGTATATCGCGCCAGCATGCGGATACTCTGAATGCCACTCATCGTATCTATTGCTTAGTGTCGCTATATCAATTTCATACAACATGATCTCGTAGTACTTGAACTCGAACCCCGCCTTGATGAGATGATGCTTAGTCACCTGCGACATGTAGGAACCTTTCAATGTGGTAACCTCTCTTGTCGTATAATCATAACGAAACCGACACAATGAACCTGGTTTGTAGAAATCACCCACATCTGTAAATGTATCACCTGGTTCAGCGAAATCACTTATCCGCACATTTGTGAACGTATCAGCACCAACAACGATCGTGTTGGGTCCAATCACTATGATCGTATCCATATCCGTAAACTGTCTCGTGAACGGTCCCATACCGACGAGATCTACCCAATCATCTGGGTCAATGAACTCGCCATCGGTTTTACCACGTATACCATCTGGTATAACGTCTGACTCATAATCTCTACAGAAGTAAGATGCTTTAAACTCCCACACTGTCTTTTCGGTAGGTGCATAGATCTGTTGTAATATCAGCTGTTTGGTTATTTGACGACGTTCTGGCAACCCATCGAGCGCAAACCTCCAGACGTGTGCAGAATACCTATCCCAGTCACGAGCTACACGATAGGGATGCCAATTCTCATACATATAGTAGCCACTAAGCTTAAATGTTAGCCCCTTTTTAGGTGTATAAGTAAGTTTACCCAAATATGTACGCCTGTAGTCATCTTCATGAAGTAACCTTCCTTTGCTCTCGTAATATTCACCCGATACGAAATACCTCAATTTATCACCAATGGGCCCACCAACAGTAGCTTCTACCATATGTAAACGCTCAGGTACGTATCCCTTTTTGCGCATACCCTCTGCATATGCATAATCTAACAACGGTGTATGAAGTGCCTCGGGATAGTGTGATGTACGATACCTGAGGTTACCGGTAAGTTTTGAACCACCTTCACGGATGACTACGTTGACAACACCTGACTGTATGTTACCGTATTCGGCGCTTATACCACCGGTTGTAACTATATTCTCCTGTATTGCGAGTACCGGTATGTGAGCTGCCATATAGCCACCATATGGGTCACGTACATCGATACCATCCACCATATATGCTTGCTCGCCAGCACGGCCACCTCGTATATGGCCCTCCACCACACCTGCAGTGATATCAATTATATCGTCAACACTTCGTACCGGTAACGCACGTATCTCCTCGGATGATGTGTACCTAACACTTGATGTAACATCACGTTGCACTATAGGACGACGTGCAACTACCTCTACCTCTATGGCCTTAACCACTGTCTTACGTAGGGCGAAATTCACCGGGGTAGTGAGATCAGCATGTACTTCGACACCACGTACAATTTCGGCATCATACCCCATATAGGACGCCTTCACATCATACTTGCCTGGTGGTATATTGATTACAACGAAATATCCTTTCTCATCCGTAGATGCACCAAACGGTGTACCAAGCACAAGAACGTTTGCACCCACCAACGGTGCACCAGTCTCTGCATCTCGCACATACCCAGCAATCTTACCTGTGATACCCGCATGAAGGAATAAAGGAAGTAATAATAGCATACACACTACTCCCGCACCCTTTTGTTTCATCTTCCCTCCTTTTTACACACTTCCACGTAAGATAATTAGGTTAGAAATTTGTCAACCCTGTAACAGGTGAGTTCATCGATACTGTATACCATCGGCTTCATCGGCATGGTTCATTTTTGAGTAACTTTAATTTCGAGTACCCTCTGGGTAGTTGGTGTGATGGTAGCATGTGCGGATCTTTTGTATCCCACCACCCACAATATGTGGTTTTTATCGCAAACTAATGGCACAAGATCGCGCACGTAACGTGGTACCTTCAGGTCAACAAATATATCTTGCAATTTCTTCAAGTATCCCTTACCAAATATACGCATACGATCACCCGGTTGTCGTGCACGTATTGTAAGTGGTGGGTCGATTTTCGACATATCGAAATATGCGATATATGGGGAGAACATTAGCTCTCCCTTCTTTGAGAAAATGCGTGTAACGAATTTATAGTCACCCCACGTGGCTTCACCTCCTACTGGTAACTCCACAGGTGATGGTATAACTTCCTCGGGCAACCTTGGTGCTATTAATACCTTATTATAATAATTAATTACATAGAGCCCAGGGAGCTCGATCCTATTACCAGTCTTTCCGCTGTTAATGAATTCCAACACTTGCTCTATGTGTAGCTTCTCGATTTTACCCAACCCTCCCTTAACCTTTATTATCGCCTCCTCTATAACCCAACATTTGATTGCATCATGCAGCTCAGAAAGCGGTTCCAGCTTCAGAAATAATCCATGCTTACCTTCCTCTATGAGTTGTGTCCATAGTTCCCTAACCCTGCGCATACGTTCGGCTACCTCTCTTTCCGCAATCTCACGCAACCGTAAGACACTTGCCTCTATCCGTGGGTTAATTTCACGCAACAATGGCACTATACGATGTCTTATGAAATTACGCGTATACTCCAGCGAATAGTTAGAGTGGTCCAACATGTATGGTATGTTTTCTCGCCTGAGATATTCAAGTACCTGCTCACGTGTTATCTCAATCAGCGGCCTTATGTATCTATCGCGTTTGGGTGGTATAAGTGTAAGCCCACGCAACCCAGTACCTCTTGCAAGCCTGAAGATTAAGGTTTCAACCTGATCCGAAGCCGTATGACCGAGTGCTATTTTATCACAACCTTCGCTATCAGCTACTTCTTCAAGAAACTTATATCTCAATCTACGGGCAGCTTCTTCGATCGATATACCCTCAAGCTTCGCATAACCTGGTACATCAGCCTTACCAGATGTGAAACCATAACCTTGCTCTTTTGCCATATTTTTCACAAACTCCATCTCTTTATGTGTGCTTTCTCTAATACCATGATCGAAGTAAACAAAATGTAGATTTAACCCATATTCAGGTGCAATTTTACACAATACATGCGCCATACAGACGGAATCTGGTCCCCCCGATACCGCAAGCAAAACTTTATCTCCATGATTTATCATACGATATTTCTTTATGGTATCTTTTATCTTATCTACCATCTTATCTTAATTTACACGGTTTTATGGCAGATCAACCGAATTAATTCCTTGACGATTATTTGGTTATGCTATTATATACTTATGAGCTGTTTCATCCTTTATTGTGTGGTTGGGTTAATCACAGATCCTTGCGGATGTTATCACACGTTATCGGCTTTCACGGATTATCCACAAACATTCTGGGTGGGCACTTCTTACCGATTTTTTGCCGAACATCTACGTTATTATCTCACCGATATTACTACAGTTCATGGTAAGTACTTGGGTGACGATAATCTGCTCTTCATGGGTAGCGATCTACTCCTCTACTGCAGTATCCAGAAAGCTGGCAAATTACGTATATTAGCAGAGTTACCCCTATACATAGATGCTATAAGGTTACCGGATTCCCATTACAGGATAAGCGTAGGGCTGGGAGACCTCTCCATCATAAGCATCCTATCCATATATGGAACGCCACACAGGGGGATATCAATATCACCCATTTTGCAAGTACCAACTGGTGCACGCAGGACCTCACCAGAGGTGGATCACCAACTTGCTGAGATCTGGAACGAAGGTGGTGCCTTCCGTTACTTTACGGCTGGCGGTATAAATGCAGGGTTGAGGATACTATTTTCACAATATATGGCCCAAAACTACATCTGGCATATCAACTTACAAGGGCTACTCTACACAAGGACACTCAATAAAGGGGTGTTACCTTCGCTACAGATGGCAGCTTTCACGGGTATCACAAAATACTTCACCAATTTCCGCTTATTTACGGAGTTCTCCGTCTACGGTAGTCGTGGCAATGTGGGGTTCACATACTGGAAACCATGTATATACCAAGGTTATTTCCTGAGCACTGGCATCGTATTCCCCAGAGATAACTATGAGATTTCACTTTCAATGGATTTCAGGCTTTCATTACATCCTTCCACAGATGTATACAGTGTAGAATTTCCACTTGCGGATGAACGGGTGGCTGATCTCAACCTCACCGCAGGTTGGGGTGTAGCACCTCCCTGGTGTATAAATCTTAGTATAACCAATTACAGTGAAAAGAGGCCACCTGTTAAACTTGAGAAGAGCATCATTGCCGGCAGAATAATCGATGCAGCTACTAATGAACCGCTACCTGGTGCTGCTGTAACACTATTTAAGGGCAACTTAGTCATCCATAGTATTAATGCAGATACCGATGGATACTTTACTTTCGACAATTTAGAAGCTGGTGATTACGAGATTGAGGTTCGCAAAACCAACTATGTACCTCTGAGATATCCCGTCTCTATTGGTGAAGCTGAAAGGCTCCAACTCACCCTTAGCTTAAATAGAAAGGTAGGTGCACACCTTACAATCAGGATATTTGATATGGAGACACAGCAACCACTATCTGCTACTGTGAAGATCGATGACCAAGAATTATTATACACAGGTGAGGAGCTAAAGCTCGAACTCACCGCTGGTACCCATACAATAGCCGTGGAGAGCCCAAATTATGTATCGATGACAAGGAAAGTGACCATAAAACCTGACGAACATCTCCGTATCTCCTTCTACTTGCTCAAGAAGTAGGAGGAAGAATGATCGAAGTACGCAACTTAACCAAAGCATATGATGGCTTCATAGCGGTTAACAATATATCATTCAAATTAGAAAAAGGTGAAATCGTTGCATTCTTAGGGCCCAACGGTGCAGGTAAAACCACCACCCTACGTGTGCTTACAGGCTATTTCCCGCCAACAAGCGGATACTGTGAAATAGGTGGCTACAACATTCTGGAACATCCACTTGAAGTCAAGAAACTTATAGGGTATTTACCAGAAACCAACCCCCTCTATGAGGAGATGACACCTCGTGAATACCTATCATTTCTGGGTAATATTCATGGAATTAAGCGTCTCTCGCACCGCATAGATGAGGTATCGGAACAGTTAGGGATCCGCGACGTACTCGATCGTCCCATACGTGAGATATCGCGTGGTTACAAGCGGCGTGTGGGGTTGGCACAAGCTATACTGCACGATCCACCGATATTGATATTGGATGAACCCACCGAAGGGCTTGACCCCATCCAAAGCATACAAGTACGTGAGCTCATAAAGGAGCTGGGCAAAGAGAAAACCATCCTGCTATCAACCCATATACTGCCAGAAGCTGAGACTATCGCAAAACGTATCATCATTATCCACAAAGGTGAGATAGTCGCTGACACACCACGTGATAAATTGCACGAAATTTCAGGCGGTGAGACTATCATCTATGCGGAGATAGAGGGGCCCACAGATATTGATTGGTCTGGTATACCAGATATAATAGATGCTAAGATTGTGAAGTCCATTGAATCTCGCCATGTATGGGAGCTCAAAAGCCATACGGATATAAGGCCGCAGATTTTCAAACTCGTTAAAGATCGTGGTTGGACCCTATGGGGGTTGGAGAGCAAACATCTATCTCTCGAGGAGATATTTGCACAGCTCACACGTGAGTGATCAACTGCTTCCAAATAAATGTGAGTGCCCCAA
Organism: Caldifarciminota bacterium; assembly: GCA_021158725.1. GTDB lineage: Bacteria > Hydrothermota > UBA3073 > NMUJ01 > NMUJ01 > NMUJ01. The sequence goes on from JAGGUB010000061.1 coordinate 8,871, forward strand.
ATCGATTTATTACACGTGATTTAATCTGTTCCACCTTAAACAGTGGTGAGTTGGGATAAATTTTGTTTTTAAACCACCATAGTGTATCTATAACATAAACCGCTAACCTGCCATAGCTCCAACGTGACCTCGAGAACGGATTAAGTGAAAACGCACATTTATAGCCAGCAGCTGCAACTATATCTTCAAGCTCCTTATTGTATAGACCAAACGGATACGAGAAGTAATCGACCGCTTCACCCAACTTATCTTCGAGCAATCTCTTCGAATCCATTATCTCACGGATTGCTGTGGCACGTGCCACTTTACGTAAATCCGGGTGTGTCAACGAATGTGAGCCAAACTTTATGCCATAACGTTGCATTTCACGTATCTGGTGCCAATTAAGATGCTTGTAACGTCTGAACCCTATATTTGCATCCCATATATTCTCCTTACCGATATAGTTGACCACAAGAAACACCAATGCACTAAAATTCAGCTGTTCCAATAACGGGAACGCCACTTTGTATATATCAGCGTATCCATCATCAAACGTTATGAGTATACCAGTACGATTTGGATCCACATCAAACTCGTCAGGCTTCACAATCTTTATATTTTTTGACTTTATGTATTGCAGCTGCTTTCTGAACTCATTGGGTAACACCCAAGTACCACCCCATTCCCATCTTGTAAGCTTATGGTAAGCGAGCACTACCATCACACCAACTCGTAATAAACTTTCTCCACAGTATCGGCTATTTTATTCCAAGCAAACTGTAACGCCTTGCGACGTCCATTACTACCAAGTATATGCCTTAACTGCGTATCCTGGAGCAACATGATGATCTTCTCAGCTAATGCGTTCACATCACCCGGTGGTACAAGCAAACCGGTTTTACCATCGTCAACAAGCTGCTTGTAGCCAGATATCGAAGATGCCACCACTGGTATGCCGGTTGACATGGCTTCCAACAACGTGATACCGAACGAATGTCCACCGGGTGAAGGTGCCACAAACAAATCAGCTGTCCTGTAGTAACATGGCAATAGACCCGATTCAGGTGGTATACGGCCACACCATATTATGTTTTGAGATACATGGGAAGGTACCATCCTTTGATATTTATATCGGTAAGGGCCTTCACCCACAACAACCAACACCGCTTCAGGTACAGCACGCACCACGTGTGTCATAGCTTTTAACAAATACGGTAAGCCTGACCGTGGTTCCAATCTACCAACAAACAGCAACCTGTATTTGTGTTTAAGTAATGCATCTACCTTTTTGCCGGTAGGTTGAAATTTATCAACATCGACCCCATTAGGTATAACCCTATACTCACCAGGGAAGTACTGTCTATGTGAATTAACTGCCACCTCCGAAACCGCAATCACTGCATCGAGCTCATTAAAGTATGGCTCAAGTATAGGTCGCATAATTCCATACCATAAGCTTCTATCGAACCCCGCATGAAACGTCAACACCTTACGTGCATCGGAATACCTTATCGTAAGTAGTGGTAAAAACGGTACCAACCCCTCATGGATATGTACGATGTCGAATTTACCTTCCTTCAACACCTTTTTGAGCTCACCGTGTAACTTTCCACCTGTTGTGAATCTTGAAAACGATAAATTCAATGGTATCGGAAACAGCATAGCTTTACCTACCCTTATCACATCATACTCATTGGGTGCAGTACCCTCCATCTTACCTGTGATTATTTTCACGAAGTGTCCCCTGCGTTTGAACTCCTTCCATAGGTTATAAATA
>JAGGUB010000040.1 GCA_021158725.1 Caldifarciminota bacterium
ACCGTTGTGGGATTTAACTTCCAACATCAACGTAGAATCTGTACGCTTATTGAGGGTATCAATGAATGCTTTATGGTATTTCTCAGGTATAAGTGTGATGAAATTCTTACCCACAATAGACTTTCGTTTGTATCCGAGTGATTGCTCTATTGCTTTGCTGGTCTGCAGTATTTTACCGGTGTTATCCAACAACATGAAATTATGTGGCGAAACCTCGAATAGCATCGGTATAGTGTTGTTGGCACCCCCTTTCATTTGCTTATCTCCTCGGCTTTCGTTAATTTATTAATCGTTTTAGTGAGAGTATCAAGTTTATCCCTTATGCGGGTTAGAATCTTATCGTAATGCTCGCGTGCAGATTTGTCTACGAGTAAAGTAGATACACAGTTTTTGATAATGTTCAATGTGGGTGTTACCTCAGCCATTATTTTTGAAATATATTCACGACGTTCACGTTCGAGGGCTTTGAGGTTATCGTATGCAGCTTGTAGCTCTTTCGTACGTTCATCAACGAGCTGCTTTAGCTGGCCATGTAAACGTGCATTCTGTAATGCTACAGCAACCTGTGCAGCTATGATTTCACAGAAGTTGAGATCATCGTCTGTGAAATGCTTACCTTCACCCATCCGGCTGATGGTTAATGCACCAAGTACTTCATCTTTAAATATGAGTGGTACACACAGGAGAGACTCTACCACACGTGGTGTACCTGGCACCTCCATAGCCATATCGCTGAGATGCGCATCGTTTAGTATGGCACCTTTGCGGGATAAAATCACCTTACCTGTGAATCCCTCACCCGGCTTGAGTGTAAGTGCGAGTATTTGCCTCTTGTAAAGGCCTTCCACAGCTACGGGTTTGATAACATTTGCGGACTTATCAAATAGTGAGAAGACAGTACGATCGGCATTCAGCAACTCATGTACACGTGAGGTGGCCAACTTTACAACGCGGTCAATTTCAGGGGTTGCAATAAGTAAACGATCTATCTCAAGCACGGTGGAGATTTCGGATAACTTTCGACGTAGGGTCTGACGTAGTTCTACCTCTTCGGTTATATCCTGGATAACGGTTATGACATACTGGACGTTACCATCGGCATCTTTGATAGGTAATTTCTTTGTACGAGTGTGGATGAGCTCACCTTGGTATTCGGTGGTTTCCTCGGTGATGACTGGGTTGCCGGTTTTGAAGACTTGCTTGTATTCTTTGTCTACACCACGTTTAAGAAGGAAAGGAAATAGCTCATAAAGTGACTTACCCACCATATTGGCTGACCGTAGATTGCCACGGGTTAGTTTATCCCAGTATGTGTTTGCATAAATTATCTTCATGTTACGATCCACAATGTGGATTGCAACATCGAGGTTGTCACAAATTAACCGTATTACGCTTTCTTCTTCACGTTTTGCCATTATTAGATGCTTCCGTAATTGTCAAAGGACACATCTAAGGATGGCGTAGCACTAACAATATGAACGTGGCAATCGCGAGGAAGGGTGCGAACATCAACTTACGCTTACGTGAAAAAATGGCATAAATCAAACCTATGACGGATGCAAGGAATAACGTCCATAACGTGAGATACCAACCTACATAAGCACCTATCATCGCGAGTAACTTCATGTCACCACCACCTATTGCATCTTTCTTAAACAAGATTTTACCCATCACACTTAAAATATAAACTGTTATTCCACCTGTCAAGAGTCCAAGTAATGAATCGATGAATTTACCCTGTACGGTGTTGAGGATGACACCGATAGCCATACCGGGTAATACTATTGTGTTTGGTATGATACCCATCTCTATATCTATGAAAGCTATTACAAGTAAAAATGATAGCAGGACAAGGGTGGCGAGTAATTTCAATCCAATCCCAAATATGTAAAAGCATGAGCTGAACATGCATGCGGTGAGTAGCTCCACGATAAGGTATCTTACGGGTATGGTGGCACCACAGAAACGACACTTACCCTTCAACAGAATATAGGAGATGATAGGTATGTTATCGTACCATGGGATGGTGTGCCCACACATTGGACAGTATGAGCGTGGTGAGATGATCGACTTTTTCCTCGGTATCCTGTAGATACATACGTTAAAGAAGCTACCAAATATAGCACCAAGTATGAAAAATATTGCTAACCAGACGATATTATTAACGTGTAAGTACATACCGCATGATGGATAGCTTACCGATGTATAATGCACTCAGTGTGAGTAGCATCACCAGTTTGGTAGTACGTTGTGCTACCCTAAACACTGGTGTAATTGGATACCGTATGAGCCGATAGTATATTAGGCATAACAGTGCATCGAGTGGCAATATTGATACCAAAAAGTAATACGTATGAAATAACCTAAAGAATATGAAGATCGACATCCCTATGAAGCCCGCTATACCGATACCTATGATCACAAGGGTTAACTTTGTCGAAATTATGGGTAAACTTTTGATACCAGCAGCACGATCACCTTCTATGTCCTCAGCGTCCTTCATCAATTCACGTGCCAGGTGTAGCGCTACCGCTAAGAAGTAGAAGGGTAGCACAAGCTTTGGGTTATCTACACTTAACCCACCATATATGAAAGGTAATCCGCCCGTTATTGCTACTATGAGGTTGCCCGCCACCCCATACCTACGTAGATAGAAATTATATAGTACCACAAGTAACAACGTTATAATAGCTATGACGTAGAAATTGAACGATATAAACCATGCGACTGCAAGTGCACAGATCCACAATATGAGGCTTTCAGCAAGTGCAGCCGTACGTGTAACCTTACCCTGTGGTATGGGACGCGTGGGATGAACAATGCGATCGATATGTGCATCACGAGCATCATTCATAAGATTGGTGGCACTTATCGCCAAAAACGTGAATACAGCAGCCAGATATGGGTTTATTGAACCCCATGGGAACTTCACAATATAAGCAGCTACAAATACCGTGGCTACCCCTATTATTGCGTTATGTATACGCCAGCACCGGAGGTGATCAACCCAACACCCTTTTGTAGATTGCATCTATATGACGGAAGTAATGTTGGAGATCGAACAGCGAATCGATTTCGTTTTCATCCAAATATTTACGTATGTTAGTATCCTCCAGCAGCACATGTTTGAAATGCTTGCCAGTTTCATAGCTCTTGAAAGCGGCACGTTGCACCATATCATAAGCGGATTGGCGGGTGAGCCCTTTCTTTATGAGTGCCAACAGGATAGCTTCTGAAAATATCACACCCCTCGTTAGTTCTAAGTTATGCTTCATATTGGTACGTAGGATTCGTAAGTTATCGAGATTGTCTTTTGTCTTCTTTAACATGTAATACACCAATGTGGTAGTTTCAGGTAGAATTATCCGTTCAACACATGAGTTCGATATGTCACGTTCGTTCCACAACACCATATTCTGTAAGGCTGCCATTGCGTGACCCCGTACGATACGGGCTAATCCACACATACGTTCGCTTAGGATGGGGTTCTTTTTATGTGGCATAGCGGATGAGCCCTTTTGGTGTGTACCGAAGAACTCTTCCACCTCATGTATCTCCGTACGTTGTAGCTGACGTAACTCGGTAGCTATCTTTTCGAGTGATGTCGCCATCATTGCAAGCGTTAATATGTACTCAGCGTGACGGTCACGATCGATGATCTGACTTGAAGTAGGTGCGGGTTTCAAGCCCAACTTTTTACAGGCGAGTGACTCTAATTCTGGTGTCGTATGTGTGTAGGTACCTACAGCGCCGGAGAATTTGCCATACCTTATGTTTTCGAGTGCATGTTGCCAACGTTCGTAGTTACGTGACATCTCATCATACCAGCGAAGGAATTTCACCCCCAACGTGATAGGTTCCGCATGTATTCCATGCGTACGTCCAATCATTGGTGTATATTTCTCTTCGAGCGCTTTCTTCTTCAAACTCTCCAGTAGCTCCTCTAATGCGGAGCGGATGGCTTCACCAGCCTCCAGCATGAGGAGTGCAAGTGCAGTATCGACCATATCGTACGAGGTTAACCCATAATGTAGCTCTTTTGCGGGTTCACCTACGTAGGAGGCTACATTTGTGAGAAACGCTATAACATCGTGTTGTACTTGACGTTCGATTTGCGCAATCTCCTGGATGTCAAATTTTGCACGTTTCTTTATTAACTCTACAGTAGTACGGTCGATTTCACCCAACTCCGCACGTGCCTCAAGGAAGGCGAGCTCCACTTTTAGCCAAACATTGTACTTATTCTCCAGACTCCATAGCTTATCGAACGGTGGCAACGTGTAACGTTCTATCATTCACCCAGTATACGGGCGGCTTCTTTCCAATCCTTGATAAACCGCTCTATACCTACATCTGTAAGCTGATGTTTGAACATCTTCTCGAGTACATTGAACGGCATCGTAACAATATCTGCACCTATAAGAGCGGCTTCAACCACATGCATTGGATGACGTACTGAAGCAACGATCACCTTGGTGGTAAATTTGTAATTCTCAAATATGGTGACAATCTGTTCAACAATACGCATGCCGGCGTCACCTATGTCATCGAGCCGCCCTATGAATGGGCTTACAAAATTGGCACCCGCCTTGGCTGCAAGTATGGCTTGGTTGGGTGAGAACACCAGCGTGGCATTCACCTTTATGTTGAGCTCATGTAGCTTGCGGATTGCACGTATACCAACGGGTGTTACGGGTATCTTCACCGTGATGTTAGGGTGTATGGAGGATAGGTATTTCGCATCCTCAACTATACCGTCGAAATCGAGTGATACACCTTCTGCACTTACGGGACCGTTGACCAGCTCACAAATCTCATGGAGTATATCCTCTTTTTTCCTACCGGTACGCTTTATCTCCTTAGCTAATAGGGTAGGGTTTGTGGTTACACCATCGACGATACCCCATTCCACTCCTTTACGGATTTCGTCAAGATTGGCGGTATCGAGGAATATCTGCATTATTGCTCCCACCAGAGCCTATCTTTTGTGATCTTTATCTTCTTATTGAGTATATCGATATTCTTGCGTGCATATTCAGCCCAGTCAGGGTTGCCCATTTTCGCTACGTTAGCGAATATTGATTTTGAACGCCTATAGAGGTTGAGCGCTTCTTTCAACCTTTCTTGTTTGAATGCCAGGTCGCCACGTTCACGGAAGAGGTCACCCTCAAGTGCAAATATTATGGGTGTTTTAATGCCACGTGCTTTAGCTATCCTTATATAGCTTTCGGCTTCCTCAAATGCCTTTATCTTTATATCCATACGTATGAGCTGGTAATAAGCTGGTGCATAGGAGGAGTCTTTCTCTATAGCGGTTAGATATAGGTTGCGTGCGACCTCATAGTTGCCTGTACCTTCGTGGCAGCGTGCAAGCTTCACACAATATTCGAGGTTATTGGGGAATTTCTCATGCAGGAATTGCATATGTGGTAAAGCCTTATCGAACTGCTCCAATTCTATGTATGCATCGGCAAGCAATTTACGTGAATCGATATCCTCCGGATGTTCTTCTATCAAAGGTGATAGCATTTCTACTACCTTATCGTATTGGGAGCGTGCTTCGTAGATCTTTGCCATCCTGTATTTAACACCCGCGAGGTTGGGGTCACACTCCAATGTTTTCTGATAATACTCGAGTGCTTTTTCGGTATCACCCAATTTCTCATATGCGTAACCTAACCCATAGTAGGCTTCACCATAGGAGGGGTTGAACTCGATCGCTTTATTGTAATACTCGATAGCACGTTCGTAATCCCCCATAATGGTGTGAAGTTTACCCAACCCATAGTATGCCTTGATCTCACCGGGTACGGCATCCAGTAGCGCAAAATAGACGGATTCGGCTTTCGCGAATTCACCCATATTGGTGTAGGAGCGGGCCAACATCACATATGCTGATACGTAGGATGTACTTTCTTCAATAGCTTTGGCGAAATTCTTGACTGCATCTGGGTACAGTTTCTTCTGATAGTAATCGTAACCAAAGGAGAAATACAATGTGGCCTTACTTGGGCGTGCCGTTTCCTCAGGTGGAGTGGGAGTTGTAGGTGGTTTCGGCTCCTCCGGTGGTACTGTCGCACATGCTATAATAAAGGATAAGCCTAATATCCACCATACACGCATTTTGGCTCCTTTTTCTAACATGGACGGATACTTGATAACCATACTTTTATAATAAGCGCTGGTTAAGAAATGGCAACCCTATAATCTGTCGTGGGTTTATGGAGCTTGACAAAAAGTGGAGCTTCCCATATTAACTAAGTGATGCGACGCCACATCTTCCTACTTTTGGTGTGTGCAACCCTATGGGGTATATACGAATTTGCGGTGGGTGGGTGGCTATATGGGCATCATGTACCGAAATCTTCGGTATATCTAACGGCGGGTGCACTTCTATTACTTGGTATGAGTATGAGGTTACCGATAGGGTCGGGTGCGATAATCTCTGCGCTTGCTATGTTGTTCAAGTTTATGAACCACCCATTCTATGCATGTCACATGGTGGCAATTTTCCTTATAGGGGTGAGCTACGATATATCACGTATTTTATGGCGTAGGTATAGCTCACGTAACTACTATCCTGTAGTTGTGGGGTTCTCCACCGGTTACCTATCGGCGATAATGTTCAGCTTGACTATAACATATCTGGTTCAACATCCACATTGGGTGGGTGGGTTGCCACAGGTGATAAACTACATAGGGGTGCAGGGTACAATGTTTGCGATTGCGGGCACGGTTATGGTACCCTTGGGGGTAAGACTATATGATAAGGTATATGGGTGGAGGTGGATAGCATTACATAGGCCTATTGGTTGGCTGGCTATTAGTCTACCGTGGATATACTCGATAGTACGGTTGGTTAGGTCTTTTGGATAAAGCTGGCACCCGTATCTCGAATAGCGTCTGCCAGTTGGCTTCGCTTGTGTAGGCTATACCGAAAGTAGGGGCTACAATTCGGGGTCGATACAGTATCCCCAATTCAGGTGACACAAGGAGACCTAACATCCAGCGTGAGGTGTGACCTCCTATTTGTGCATAATAGCCAAAAGGTATTAAAAATATATCCTCGATGTAAAGGTTGGGGTTCCACCATCCCTTACGTAGCTTGAATACTCTATAGGGTAGTTCACATTCTACTGTAAAATAATGATGTAGACCGCCAATCTTCACCTTAGACGAATGTGGGTGACCATATCCACGAGAAAATCGTACCCATATTCTGTGTGTAGGGAAGCGACGCTGTAAGGTGATATCAGTCCAATAATTTACACCAAGGTTACCTATTGTGAAACAGTAACAGTTCATACCACTTGAGAAGTTCAACTGTAACTCTGCTCCTAACATACCTTTATTGTAGGATAAGCTTATGCTACCATATCGCCATAGTGATGAAAGTGCCCTATGATAGGGGATATGTACTTCTATGCTTAAGCCGGCATCGTATATTACTGTCCATGAGATAGGTACGGGTAGCATCAACGATAGTTCCAAATATGGGGTTACCCTGTGTGTTTTCAATGAGTAGTCCCAATACGTGAGTAATGTTGAATATCCCATAACATCGTTACTATATGTGAGCAACCCTATATTCCAGCCCGTCATCGTATCGTAGTATGCTATAGGGAGCCTTACCTGTGGGATAAACAATGGGATGCAATTTTCGACAAAGTGACCAGTTCGGATGGCCACGCTCTTGTTAAAGGATGGCAACCGAGATGCTTCCTCTTCTAAACAATATAGAGTATCTAAGTTGATAAGGGTGAGTTTAACCTTTGTTAAGTCAAACCCTTCTGGATATAGGCTCACGTAATAAAGTGTATCACCAAGTGGTATCGGGTATAGGGCTACACCTGTGTTGCAAACCCTATAGATATGACCGCTGTTAAGGCTATACGCATATATTCGGTAGGTTTTGCCATAATTGGCGGTATAGAAAAGTAGGCTATCCTGTAGGATGGGTGACTTTTCGACCCATGGTGTTGCTATCAATGGTTTGATGGTATGTGTTTGTTGGTCTAAAATACCAATATTCCAGCTGGTGTTATAGCGTTTGTATGATACAATTAGCCCCAGAGGTGTGGCGATGAGTTCACCAATATTCGCATTGTGATGTGATATGTGGGTGGTACGATTACCCTCATATTTGTAAATATCGCACATGTGGCCACAATTTTTTGCATAGTAGATGGTACCATCATCTACGGTGAAACAACATAATGCATCCTGTAAAACACGATGACGTTCACCTGTATGTAAGTTGTAGACCCACAATTCGGATTCATAACCCCAACCATCATCATATGTATTGGGGTAACCGAAACGCAATTTGTAGATTACATAGTAGAGTGAGTCACCTTCTATACTGAGTAGCGGTATGAATGGTAGGTTTGTGAGTAACGATTTTTCTTGGCCAGTCTTTATGTCGTATGCGGTTAGGGTCCAAACCTGCCTCGTGTGAAGTGGTGCGCTCTTATATCCGTATCTGCGTAAGTAGAAAATCTTACCATCCTTCATAACTGGACATGCTACATACCAGCCATCATTGGTAAGCCTAATACCACCAAATTTGTACGTCGATGTTCGTAAATGGGATCGCCAATCCCTCCATATGGTGGGCCAACTTTTACCAAATGTGGATCTTGCAATACGGTCGAGATCGAACTGGGGTAATATTGGTACCCTGTAAGCTTTACTTGAGTAAGCTCTTAGGAACTCTCTAAACGTATGTCTGCTATAGCGATGATTTATATAATCGAAGAGTGTACCACCAAACAGGTAGAAGTTGTCAAGCGGAAATTCATAAGGATAATATGTGATCTCAGTCAATGATGGTACACGACCATAATATGTAAGTACCTTCATATAATCATGATATAGGCCATCATTTAGTCTACCCTCGTATGGCACATATTGTGATTCAGTAAACACTGTAATACCTTCTATTATCCAGCCGGGTGATATCATATTTGGTAACGCTATCGCACCAAACAGATAATACAAGGATCTGTTCCAACCATACACCATACGTAGATGCGATATGTGGGTGAACTCATGTATACCTACTAAACGCCACCAGTTGCGTAGCGACCCAATATGGAAATCGTAAGGTAGCGGTGTGGATGCCATAACCATGATGCGATTAGATATTGGGTCAGCAAACCCTGTGGTTAATAATCCCAAATCCTGTATACCGACACAGACTGTGCCGGGATCGTAGCCTATCAGGTTGATCACACTATCGTGATAGGTTTCAAGATAATATGCGAGCTCGATGGCAGATTGGTGGTAACCTGGTGGATAGAATACCTTATAATGGGGGGTTTTGAGTACCTTTAGTTGCCACAAATTGAGTGCCAATAAAAGGTACACCACCATTAGTGGTTATCGTATCTTTTTAATCTGTTGTATATCGTAAGCCATTCATCTGGGGTGAGTTGATCCGGTCGCTTATCACCGAGGTTGTCGAACTTGTATTGTTTGAAAACATTTTTGAGCTTCTTACGACGGGCGGTGAACCCATGTTCTACAAACTTTATGAACCCTTGTGGAAGATCGAGCTCGTTGAACTCTATCTTGATGACCTCGGAGAAGATTTTTGGTCGTGGATAGAATACGTGTGGTGGTACAACAAAACATCGTGTGATACGTGTCATAATCCGGTATATGACAGTAAGTGCAGAGTATTTCTTGGTACCGGGGGTGGCAAGCAGTTTATCTACGACATCTTGGGGTAACATCAATGTGGTATCCTCAATATAGGTCTTCTCATGTATGAGCCATCGTAAGAATGGCGAAATTATGGAGTAAGGTAGGTTGGAGACGATTTTTACTTTACCCCGCTTGTATAAACGTGGTATGTGTTGTTTCAATATATCAGCTGTGATAAGCGTATAGTTAGATGCGGGTAAGGTACGCTTAAGATAGCTGGCAAGCAATGGATCACGTTCAACCAATATAAGGTGTTTCACCTTTGGTAGCAAATACTTTGTAAGTATGCCAAGACCTGGCCCTACCTCGATGGCTACCTTATCGGTGACCTCAGAAATGGTGACAATATTTTGGGCTATAGTTTCATCCAGAAGGAAAGTTTGGCCCATGAGTTTGCTGGGAGTTATGCCGAGTTGATGTAATGTTGAAATTAGTGCTTTCCTATCCACGATATTGTTATTGTACTAACTTAAGGTCGGATCGAGTGAGTTCAAACCTTTCGTATGGGATAGATGATCGTATTTTTATTGAACGAGTAGCGGGGTCATAGATTATAGCATCGATCTGCCCAAAGTATGTGGGTAGATTCTCGATCACCATGGGTTGGTCCAGCCATTCATCCTTTACACCTGCGAATATTACGATTCTGTCGTTACGCTCCATAACAAACATCATCCGTAGGAGGTTGAGCAGATCAGCAGCTACCCACGCATGTGGTGCATCGCCGGCTACTCTACGGCCGGTATCATCAATAACCTCAGCCCATGCATATGTACCGGGTACGGTTTGATGCTGTAGGTACCAATCTAATATCATATGTGCACGCTGTGGTTGCTGAAGTATAAGATAGCAGGTGGCCAATTCTAACCCATATGGCCAAAAATGCTTCTGGTGATAGTATGCGCCACCATAAGGTTGTATCCACTTCTTGAAGTAGTAATCAAACGATTCACGTACTAAGCTGTTGGAGGTATCCACTAACATACCGGGCCACAATAGTGGTGATGTACCACGTGCCATCGATGAGGAGGTTAAATCCTCTGGCCCGTTGGGTATCCATTTGATTTTTTTGCGTTTTATAAGCAGCTGTATGGAGTTGAAAACTGAGTTGAGTAGCTCCGATGCAGCGGTTTCGTAACGATGGCTATCCTGTTTGCCCAATATCTTGCTGATGAATGCAGCATCACGTAACCCTATAACACACCAGAAGTCGTCCCAGTAATGGTGCCATTTGTTGGAACCGAGGTCTTCAGCGGACCACGACGGTGGTAACAACCCATAGTAGGGGGTGTTACGTAGACGTTCCTTGAGCCGACGAGCACGCTGTTTTAAAATGTATTCGGCACCACGTTGGATGTGTGGATAGTAAGTTTCGAGTATTTTCTTATCACGTGTGAACCTGTAGTATTCAGCGATAGCGAAGATGGCTTGACCTTGTGAATCCCACTCTTTTAGACGTTTGATGGGCTTTACAGGACGTAACTTGTTGTCCAATATGGGTGGAAACTCTCCAGTGGGTGATTGACCTTCCATAAAAGTTGGTAAAGTGCGTTTCACGAAATCTGCATACCCATAGCGTAGCAAAGCAGCCACGATATATGCGGCGTCACGATACCAGAAATAATCGTAAAACGTAGGGCCAGGATGTAATTGGTTGTTGGCCATGTTGATAAGGATGTAAGCCAGTGATGCATAGATGGCATCAGGTAATGGTGCTGGTATATGCCAATGTGTCCTGTAGAGTAATGTCCTCCAGTACGTACGTACCTTATCTATGGGTAAGTAAATGGATAACCTGTGCAATAGAGGGGTAGCAGAACGACGATCCATAGGGTCGATATTGAAACGAAATTTGATATGTTTGCCGGCACCTGGTGCCATCCTCAGGTTGTACATTAAGGCACCACTCAGTAATTGAGGTATCTTATCGTCACCTTTGGGCGATAGTTCAGTACCTTCGAATAATGAAGTTATGACGAAGTGTGGGTTACCTTCTGCAAATATATGGAATTTATCATTGATAGATAATATGCGATCCGCGTAAGAAAGGTGGTAGATTGTGCCCAGCTTCTCGTCAACCCTAAACGGTCGTACTACTAAACCCAGTACCACCTTATGTCTGGTGGGGGAGAGGTTCTCAACATCTACATTTATGAGACCTATACCATTGGTGGCACCATCGATTACGGTTAAGGTGTTACGCATCAGTATATCCTTATGATGTAGCTCAAACGTCAATATAGGTAAGTGATCGCTGTCGAGATGGTGTTCAATCTTATTCAGAGATAGGGTTTCGGGTGTGAGTAGCTCGTCGTCTATCCATAACCAGAAGTTTAAATAGAAATTCCATGTGGTGGCCATTATTGAACCATCAATACCACGGAGAACTTTCTCGCTGCGGTTGGGTAACCCTGTGACTGTCCATCCACGTAGCCCGTGGTACCATCCCGGTAGTACAGCGGATTTGATGAGCTTGGTAAGGGTTTGTTTATCCATCATTATTGAGGCTTACCATACGCCAAACCTAAATTTTATTATGCCCATTGAGATGAATCCCACACCCATACCTATGAGTATACCTGCAGCTGGTTGTTTGAATACTAATCCCACACCGAGCCCAATAAATAAGCATCCCACAAACGAGAGGCTCGCTAATCCCTTCGCTTTGCTATTTTTGTTATCCACAGTTCCTCCTTTTATTTTTATTTCAATTACTTTATTATAATTGGGTACCTTAAAGTTAGGGTAAAGTAAACGTTGTCAACTTCAATTGAATGCTGACGATGCAAAATGGCTGCTTGACGGGTTCGAGTGTGTTGATATTTTATTAAAGAAGCGGGCATAACTCAGCGGTAGAGTGCCGGCTTCCCAAGCCGGTGGTCGCGGGTTCGAATCCCGTTGCCCGCTTTATGGGCGGTTAGCTCAGTTGGTAAGAGCGCCACGTTGACATCGTGGAGGTCACTGGTTCGAGTCCAGTACCGCCCATTTATTTTTATCCATGAGAGTGAAAATCAGAGGTGAAGTGAAGGAAATAAAGGAAGGTGAACGTTTAATTTCAATACTGTCGGAACCGGATATCATTGCGGCAAGAGTTAATGGTAAGTTGGTAGATTTGTCATACCAACCGCAAGAAGGTGACGTGATTGAACCCATAACATTTGATGACGACGATGGTAAGCAAATCTATTGGCACTCTACTGCACATATTATGGCACAGGCAGTTAAGGAGTTATTCCCTAACGCAAAGCTCGCAATAGGACCAGCTATTGAGAACGGGTTTTATTATGACTTCGAAGTTGATAGACCATTTACGACAGAAGATTTGGAGAAAATCGAGGCTAAGATGTACGAGATTATAGCGAAAGATCTTACGTTTGAGAGGGTGGAATTACCGCGAGATGAGGCACGGAGGATGTTTGAGGAGATGGGTGAAAAGTTCAAAGTGGAGCTCATCGATGAGATATCGGATGATGTGGTAAGTTGCTACAAACAGGGAGACTTTATCGACCTTTGTAAGGGACCACATGTGCCATCTACGGGTAGGATAAAGTATTTCAAACTGTTATCTACCTCAGGTAGTTACTGGCGGGGTGACGAAACGCGCGAACGTTTGCAAAGGATTTATGGGATATCGTTTACCAGCAAGGAAAAGTTAGACCATTTCCTGCAGCTGCTGAAGGAGGCAGAAGCTTGTGATCACCGTAAATTAGGTACACAGCTGGAGTATTATAGTATTGGTGAGCCAGGTCCTGGGTTGGTGTTGTGGCACCCTAAAGGTGCGACAATACGTAGGATAATTGAAGAGTTCTGGATAAAAGAGCACATCAAACGTGGGTATCAACTTGTCTATACACCACATATTGCGAAAGCGGAGTTGTGGCAGATATCTGGACATTTTGAGTATTATCGTGAGAATATGATCACATTTAAGATGGGGCAGGAAGATTATGTCTTGAAGCCAATGAATTGCCCTTTCCATATTCTGATATACAAATCGAAAATACGTAGTTATCGCGATTTACCGATCAAATATGCGGAGCTCGGTACGGTTTATCGATATGAACGTAGCGGTGTATTGCATGGGCTGTTGAGGGTACGGGGGTTTACACAAGATGATGCACATATTTTCTGTCGACCGGATCAGGTAGAGACAGAAATTTGTGAAATAATAGAGCTCGCACGCTATATGATGGAGAAGTTTGGGTTCAGGGAGTACGATGTCACATTATCGGTGAGGGATCCAGCGGATAAGGAGTCATTTGCAGGAAGGGATGAAGATTGGCAGCATGCAGAGGCGGCACTTGAAAACGTTTTGAAGAAGCTCAATATACCTTACAAGCGTATGGTAGGAGAAGCTGCATTTTATGGACCAAAAATTGACATACACTTGCGTGATGCAATGGGTAGGAAATGGCAAGGCCCTACGATACAGTTTGATTTTAATCTACCTGAGAGGTTTGACGTAACCTACATAGGGGCAGATAATACACCACATAATGTGGTTATGATACATCGTGCAATATTGGGGGCAATGGAGCGATTTATGGGTACGTTGGTCGAGCATCACAAAGGGGCGATGCCGTTTTGGTTAGCACCCGTACAGATAGTGGTGGCTACCATCACTGATGCTGTGATCCCATATGCAGAGGAGATTTATAGGAGGTTGACGGGATTGAATTATAGAGTTGAGCTTGACACAAGTAACGAGAAAATATCTTATAAAGTGCGTATGGTAGCTGAGAAAAAGATACCTTACATGGTGATTGTAGGGAAGAAGGAGATGGAGAGTAGGCGGGTTGCGGTTCGCAAGCGTGGTGAAGGTGATCTCGGTTCTATGGAATGGGATGCATTTATGGAGCTCTTAAGGGGTGAGGAGAACCCTCTGACCTAATGGGATATTATCGCGGACCGCTACCGAGGCCTAAGAAGGAAGGCCCACGAATAAATGAACAGATAAAAGTAAGTAAGGTGAAACTGGTGGATGAGAATGGTAGATTGGTGGGTATCGTGAGCATACAAGAGGCTTTACGACGTGCGGAGGAGGCGGGACTCGATCTGGTTGAGGTGGCACCTAACCAGTTTCCTCCAGTATGCCGAATTATGGATTATGGGAAATATAAATATCAGAAGGGGAAGAAGGAGAAGAAATCTACTGCAATAAAGGTGAAGGAATTGAAGTTTTCACCACAGATTGAGGATCATGATTTTGAAGTAAAGCTACGTAAGGCACGCGAATTCTTGGAAGAGGGTAACAAGGTACGAATAGTGGTGAGGTTTCGTGGTAGACAGGCTATACATATGGATGATGGTAGGAAGGTGCTGGAACAGTTCATAGATGCATTATCTGATATTGCGAAGGTGGAGCATCCACCAGCTATCGAAAGTTATCGCAATATGGTGGCAGTAGTTGCACCCAAATCTAAGAAAAAGTGAGGTGAAGATGCCTAAACTTAAGACTAAGAAGGCGGTGGCGAAAAGGTTTAGGATCACAAGGAGCGGTAAGATATTGCGATTACGTGCAGGTGGTAGCCACCTTATGCGTAAGAAGACAGCTAAAAGGCGACGTGC
>JAGGUB010000105.1 GCA_021158725.1 Caldifarciminota bacterium
AAGTACACGGCAAACGTGTACTACGACGTGGGTTCACAATCGAGCAGGGAGAACCCATCCTCGTAGTAGATGATGTGATGACAACCGGTCAATCGCTATCCAATGTGATAGATGTGATAGAAGCCAACGGTGGTGTGATTGCAGGTATTGGGGTGTTAATCGACCGTAGCGATGGGGTAAACTTTCCTTATCCATTCTTCGCGGTTATCACAAAACGTGTTACAAATTATACACCCGAAAGCTGTCCATTATGTAAGCAGGGTGTACCGCTTGAGACACCCGGGGGCATAAGTTAATGATAAACGTTACACTTTTAGCTCATACACCTCAACCCTTACGTGTGATCTATACAGCAGCTAAGACTTGTTATTCAGGGGCCAAACCAGAAACCATATTCCAAACAGCGGTTACACGCCAGGCTATGGAACATCTCATACGTAAGGTGGTCGAGCGTGGCCACCATTCTGTACTGGAGCATGTAAACTTTACGTTCGCTATCTCCGGTATATCGCGAGCATGTTCACATCAACTCGTACGTCACAGGGTGGCCAGCTACTCACAACAGAGTCAACGGTATGTGGAACCATCAGCTGAGTTCGTCATACCCCATACGATAAGGAAGCACGATAAAGCTAATGATATATTCTATAAAACAGTTGAACATTGCATGACAGCCTACAAGGAGATGCTAACCCTGGGTATACCGAAAGAAGATGCACGCTTTGTGTTACCCAACGCTACACCTACAAATATTGTTGTGACGATGAACCTACGTGAATTAATGCATGTGGCGGGGTTACGGTTATGTGCACGTGCACAGTGGGAGATAAAATTCGTGCTCGCACTCATTAAAAGGGAGGTAAAGAAGGTGGACAAATTTCTTGGTGAGCTACTTGTACCCAGATGTGTAAGATTAGGTTATTGTCCAGAGGAGGTAAGCTGTGGTCTTAGACCTAAAAAGGGATAAGAAATTACATGTTAATCAGCTAAAAGACGGTAGCGTTGAGCGGTTCTCCTTTGTTATATCACAAGAAGCGTGGAACCTGAAATTGTTAGCAAGCGATGTTGCGGTATCACTTATGATTGTCAAACGTGGCACCCGCGTACATGTGAAGGGTAGGATGAAATTCAAGCTACAGTTGGAATGCTACAGGTGTGGTGAGCCGTTCACAACTGACAACGAGGAGTCGTTCGATCTCTTCTTTTTTGTTGAACATCCCAGCTTCTACGGTAGGAGTAGGGAGCTCACGATGGAGGATTTTCGTGTCCTACCATACAATGGAGAGGAGATCGATCTCTGGCAAGTATTACGTGAGACCATAATACTGGCGATACCTACCAAACCCCTGTGTAAACCCGACTGTAAAGGATTATGCCCCATATGTGGGGCAAACTGGAACCGCACCACGTGTGAACACCAGCGATCATCTACCGCTGAGCAATAACCTACGTTCAATAGCTAACCTATCGGCCGTGTCTAACTTGGTGGTTGAAATTTATGCAATTAAATTAAAATTAAAATGTGATGCATGATAAGGTGACAAAAAGTATCACACTGGTTACGATACTTGTGACTGCATGTGTGTATAGTTTTACAGGGTTTGTACCACCTGGTCGTGAAACTATTTACATATATCCGTTTGAGAATGAGACCACTCGATATGGGTTAGAAAACCTCGTCTTGGAAAAGATACAAGCTGCATTCATAAGTGATGGTAGGGTTAAACTCGTATCCGAGGATAAAGCGAAGATTAAACTTAAAGGTGTGATCACTGGTTACGAACGTACCGTATTCTCGTACACCGGTACGGATGAAGTGGAACAGTATCGGTTAACCGTAAAGGTTGAACTCACCTTGTTACAAGATACTGTCACATTATGGCAACATACGCTCACGAAATGGGTGAACTATCCACCTGATAAGGATGAGGATGAGGTACTTGAACAACTATGTACTGAATTGGGTAACGATGTAGTACATGGTGTGATAGAGGGATGGTAGATATTATCGATCGATTCGCTACATACTTGAGGGTAGAACGTGGTTGCACAGAGAACACATGTACATCTTACGTACACGATATACGTAGGTTTATCGAGTTTATGAACCGGCGACATAAAAGCTGGGATAGTGTTGACCTCAACACCATAAGTAGTTACATAACGTATCTGCGGCGTAAGGGTTACTTGAATAGCTCAATCTCACGTACTGTAGCTGCTATCAAATCGTTTTACAGGTTTTTGGTTATCGAAAGGTACCTCGATACTTCACCGGTGGAACTACTGGAATATCCAAAGAGGGAACTGAAATTACCAAACGTGTTGACACAGGACGAAATATCCCGTATTGTAGAAGCTGCCGATAGCTATACACCGTTAGGTATTAGAGATAGGGCGATGCTCGAACTACTGTACTCCACTGGCATACGTATAAGTGAATTGATCAACCTCAAGTTAACGGATGTGTTTCTGGATGAGGCATTCTTGCGTATCACTGGCAAGGGTGGTAAGGAACGCTACGTACCTATAGGTAAGCTGGCAATGGACTGGCTAACCATATATCTGGAACGTGGACGCCCGTATCTCAAACAACACGATGATAGTGGTTACCTGTTCATCAACCGTAACGGTGATAAACTCACCCGTATGGGGGTATGGAAAATAGTTCAAAAATATGCCAACCGCGCAGGTATCAAAAAGCCAGTAACCCCACATACGTTTAGACATTCATTCGCTACCCACATGTTGGAGGGTGGTGCCGACCTGCGGGTGGTGCAGGAACTGCTCGGACATGCGAGTATCAGAACCACAGAGGTTTACACACATATATCACAGGAGAAGCTCAAAGAAGCGGTTAGGTTATACCATCCCAGAGGATGAGGATAACAGGTGGTAAGTTACGTGGTCATCCACTTCATTGTCCGAAAAAGTTAAGGTTACGACCGACACAGGATAAGGTACGTGGAGCTATCTTCAATGTGCTTGGTGACGAAGTAATAGACCGCATAGTGTTCGATCTATTTGCGGGTACGGGTAGCTTCGGGTTGGATGCACTGTCGAGGGGTGCCAAAGAGGCATTCTTTGTGGAGATATCACGTGCTGCGGTGAATGTATTACGTCGTAATATCGAAAGCTTGGGTTACAACCGATGTGCACATATCATAAGAGAGGATGCGATCACTTTTATTAAAGATTTGAAGGAGCGGGTAGATAGCGATTGGCGTACAGCGGTAGTGTTTATTGATCCACCTTACGAGAGCGGTTATCTGAGTGAGATTTTCCCAATCGTAAAAGATTTCCTACCCTATATCCTTATTGTTGAGCACTCGAAACGCGAACCATGGCAGCTTGCCGATCGTACGTTATCATTTGGTGATACACGTGTATCGATCTATTACAGGGAGTAACATGTACATGGATTTTAACTTTAGGGGGTGTTATGGTAGATTATATGGTTGTTGATATAGAAACTGTACCGATGGTATTTAACAACCGAAAAGTGGTGGATTACCTGATACGGAAGCGGTTCACTCCGGGCTTACATCCGGCATTCTCGAAGATTGTTGCCATTGGCACGAAAACCCCAGACGCACCACCTATAGTATTTGTGGACACCGATGAAAAGCAGCTACTTGAGAGATTCTGGACCCACTTACGGGATAAGGAGCCACGTCGTATAGTCACATACAACGGGTATAGGTTTGATATACCGTTCATCATGATACGTTCGTATATCAATGGTGTACGGCCACAACTCGATATCGACCGTAATCGCTGGAACATGTTGAATGAAGAGTCTAACCACTTCGATTGCTTATGGGCGCTGGCAGGTATGAATGACGAGTTTGCCAACATATCGTTAGAAGTAGCATGCCTAATATTGGGTATAGAGGTGCCCAGCGATTACGATATCCTTACCGGTAAAGATGTCGAACGTGCATACAAGCGTAACGATATCGAGGGAATCAAACGTCACTGTGAGTATGATATCATGCTTACGGAACAACTATACCTAAAACTCAAGGATATAGCATATCCAGTGAGACGCCACAAACCCATATCACAGAAGCAACTCGATTACATTTTGGAGCTCGCACGTCAGCAGGGTATCGAACTCATTCCAGACGACATAAAGGGGTGGTCTTCTCAACAAGCCAGCAAATGGATAGACCAACATAAACAACAGAAGGGGTGACCATGATTCGGTTGATGCTCACGTTAACATTGTCCATCGTGTTGGTAGGTAACATCGCTGCGGATAAGTTTTACTTCATTGTGATGGGTGACAACCGCGGTGCTAAGGCTTTGGAGCAACCAGAAGTTTTCAAACAGATCATACGTGAAGTTAATTTACTCAACCCCGACCTTGTCATCATAGGGGGTGACCTCATATATGGTTACACCTCAGATACTGGGCTTATAAAACGGGAATGGCAGAATTTCAAACACATCGTAAGTGAGCTCGATGCACCTTACTACTTAGTGGTAGGTAACCATGATGTTTGGGATGAGGTGTCACAGCAGATCTATTTGGAAGAATGTGGCCCCCTATACTATTCGTTCGACTACAAGGGGTGTCACTTTATCGTTTTGGATACAGAGATCCCGGGGCAGGTCAACTATATAACAGGTGAACAGCTACAGTGGTTGAAGGACGACCTTGAACATCACAAAGATGCTACACACATATTTGTGTTCATGCATCGTCCCGTATGGGCGTATGAGGGTACACCTGGCAAGGTATGGATGCACGATATCCATCCATTGTTGGTTAAATACGGGGTAGATATTGTGTTCAGTGGTCACTGGCATGTGTATGAGATTGACTATCGTGACGGTATACGTTATGTCATAACAGGTGGTGCAGGTGCACCCATCGGTGAGTATCCACAGGTGGGCGATTTCCATCACTACCTACTATGTACGGTGGATGGCGAATCGGTTGAAATAGCGGTCATCAAACCCGGTAACATTTTTGATGAAACCATCGTGAAGTTTGAAGACGCATCGCGTTTCCACAGGATACGTACACAATGTATCAGCTACCCCTACATTGATCTACCGCTGGAGACCGAACATGAGCTCATGTTGATGCTCGATAATCCATTCACAGATACGATAAGCGGCACAATTAGGTGGCAACTGGAGGGGTTCGAAGGTTGGCAAGTAGCTCCTATCGAGCGAACCTTTAAGCTGCTTCCAGCTACTCAACAAGCGTTTAGCTTCAAGGTGAGCACAGCTTCACCACAGGTATGGTATCCCACACCCATTGTGGAGGTACTTTACCCATACGCAAAAGATAAGGCACCCATACCTATCAAGCGTGAGATTAGGTTGATACCGAGTTATGATTGTGAAAGGTTCAGCAACCCACCCATAATAGATGGTAAGCTTGAAGATTGGCAAACCATCCATCCCATAGTACTGGATAAGAGGTATCAGGTGGCTTCACGTGATTCCATCAAATGGATAGGTCCATCAGACAAAAGTGGTAAAATCTACTTCGGTTGGGATGATACCTGCTTGTACTTTGGGGCTGAAGTTACCGATGACATATTTTGTCAACCCGAACACGGTGTGACATTATCACATGGTGATTGTATTATACTGGCGTTCGATGTAGGTGACGACCCAAGAGGTGTGGGTAAGTTGGACAAGTTTCT
>JAGGUB010000104.1 GCA_021158725.1 Caldifarciminota bacterium
GCTGACCTTAAGGAGGTAGCAGATGTGTTCGTACCAATCCCACGTGAGCTTATGCTTCAAAAAGAGAACACACACGTGTGGGGAACTTCGTAAGTCACACATCGGTAGGCGAGTGACGTTGTTGGGTTGGATCAGCAGCTTACGAGATCATGGTGGTATATTCTTTATCAACCTACGTGATAGGTATGGTGTGACACAGGTGGTGGTAGACAAGCGTGAGCTGATCGATCGTGTCAAACGCTGGCGTAGCGAGTTTATTATCGAAGTCACAGGTGAGGTACGTGAACGGCCACCCGATGCTATAAACCCGAACATGGCAACCGGTGAGATAGAGGTGCTGGCAGATGATGTGCACCTGCTTGCAGAGGCAAAGGTACCACCGTTTGTTATCGCGGATGATGTAAAGGTACGTCCAGAGTTGAGGTTGAGGTACCGATACTTGGATCTGCGACGTCCTGCAGTACAACGTAATATAATCCTTCGTGCAACAGTGGTACGTGAGATACGCAGGTACCTGGATGAACATGGGTTTATCGAAATCGAAACCCCTATATTGGCGAAGAGTACACCCGAGGGGGCACGCGATTTCCTTGTACCATCACGTAATTTCCCTGGTAAGTTCTATGCGTTGGCACAATCACCACAGTTGTATAAGCAGCTGTTGATGGTGGCAGGGTTCGACCGTTACTATCAGTTGGCAAAATGTTTACGTGATGAGGATCCACGTAAGGATAGGCAGCCAGAATTTACGCAGGTGGATCTTGAGATGAGCTTCGTAACCGAGGAAGATGTGTTCGAACTGGTGGAGGGGTTGATGTCACATCTGTGGAAGACGGTGCTGGGTGTGGAGCTGGAATCACCATTTGTACGTATGACGTATCGTGAAGCTATGGAGCGGTTCGGTACGGATAAGCCAGATATGAGGTTTGGATATGAACTACGTGATGTAACACCTATCGCTAAGGCATCCGATTTCCGCATATTCAAGCAAGCAGATAAGGTGGTAGCGCTGTTGTGGCAAGATGAGCTATCACGTAAGGAGATAGAGGAGCTCGAAACTATTGCCAAGGAGGCAGGTGTGGGTGGGTTGGCGTTTATGAGGGTTAAGGATGGCACTATAGCTGGTGGTGTAAGTAAGTACTTTAGTGAGGAATTACAAAAGGGGTTGCTGAAGCTACTGGATGTCAGGGGTGATGGCACGATATTGATGACAGCAGGCGACTGGAAACCCACATTGGAGGCGATGGGTGCGGTGAGGAGCAAGCTGATAGAAAGGTTGGATCCACCTAATGAATACAAATTTGTGTGGGTGACAGATTTCCCAATAGTTGAGAAGACCGATACTGGGTATGAGCCCGTTCACCATATATTTTCGATGCCTAAGAGGTTGGATTTCGAGCACCCTGAGAACATGGTGGGCCACGTTTATGATCTGGTGCTCAACGGTGTAGAACTCGGTTCCGGTAGCATACGTGCACATAAGCGTGAGATACAGGAGAAGTTGCTCGAAATAATAGGGTTGACCAAACAGCAGATGGAGGAACGATTTGGGTTCTTGCTTGAGGCACTGGAGTATGGTGCGCCACCACATGGTGGTATAGCGTTGGGGCTCGAACGTTTGGTGGGTGAGATGGTGGGCGATCGTCACATACCGAATTTTATTGCGTTCCCCAAGACGACGACAGGGTTGGGGTTGATGGAGGGTATACCAGGTGAGGTGACGCCTGAACAGCTTCAGGAGCTGCACATTAAGATCGAGAAACCAAAGCAGTAAGAACCATAGCTGCAAACAACCAGTAAAGGTCACTTATGAACGTTTGTTGACCACCCATTACGTTACATATCTTTAATTATGTCAACCCGCAACCGGTGGGCTCCCTACTTGTACCTACTGCCAGCGTTGGCGGTGCTGTTGACGTTCCATTTTATACCCATCTTCTATGCATTGAGGGTGAGCATGTTCCGATGGGGGATCGCGGGTGCTGAGCGGTTTATTGGGTTCAGAAACTATGGGTTGATACTTCAGGATTTCAGGTTCTGGCAAAGCCTTAAGAATACATTATGGTACTCGCTGGGTACGGTGCCATTGACGATGGCAATCTCACTCGCTGTTGCGTTGATGTTGAACGCCCTACCCAAGGGACGCAATGTATATCTTGCACTGTACTTTCTACCGATGGTCACCTCAATAGTGGCTATATCTGTGGTATGGCGGTGGATCTACCATCCGCGGTTTGGGCTCGCCAACGCAATATTATCAATCCTACATCTACCGAGATTGGGATGGTTAAACGAATGGCGTAGCGTGTTCCCGGGTGGACCCAGCCTTGCACTTGTATCGATAATTGTGCTGATGGTATGGAAGACGCTCGGCTATGATGTGGTGATCTTCCTTGCGGGGTTGCAAACCATACCACGTGAATATTACGAGGCTGCTATCATAGATGGTGCAACGGGTTGGGTTAAGTTCTGGAGGATAACGTTTCCGTTGCTGTCACCGACCACATTTTATCTGCTGATAATAAGCACGATACTGTCGTTCCAAATATTTGCACCTGTGTGGTTGATAACGGGGCCACCACCTGGTGGGCCACTGGGTACCACCAACGTACTTGTATATTACATCTATGAGAATGCGTTCAACTTCTCACGTTACGGCTATGCGAGTGCGCTATCGATCATATTGTTTGTAATACTTATATCGATGACAATCCTACAACGTAGGGTGATCGAAACCCGTGTATACTATGAAGTTTAGGATTTTGGCCATCTATCTGGGGCTATCGATTATAGCGTTCTTTATGGTGTTACCATTTTACTGGATGGTGACCACCGCACTTAAGACACCACTTGAAGCGATAAAGTTTCCACCCACATGGATACCACATAACTTCGTGTGGCAAAACTTTGTCCACGCATGGCGTAGTGCACCGTTTGGCCGATACTTTCTCAACAGCATCATAATCACCGTAGGCAGTACAGTAGGTGTGTTGGTGACGGCTGCACTTGCAGGTTATGCGTTGGGGGTGCTCAACTTCCCCGGTAGGGGTGGTATATTCATGTTATTGCTGGCAACTATGATGATACCCATGCCGGTGTATATAGTGCCGGATTATCTGATACTTACGAGGTTGGGTTGGATCGACACTTATAAAGCGCTCATCATACCGTGGATAGCGAGTACGTTTTCGATCTTCCTTCTACGTCAATACTTTAAGAGCATACCACGTGACCTGTATGAGGCAGGCCTTATTGATGGATGTAACCATTTCATGTTACTCTGGCGTATAGCGTTACCGTTGGTCAAACCTGCGCTCGCCGCTATCGCAATATTTTCAGCTGTCAGCAGCTGGAACAGCTTCATATGGCCATTGGTGATGACGAATAGCCCATGGATGCGTACGGTGCAGGTGGGGTTGGGCTACTTCCTACACGAGGAGAGTACCAACTATACACTGTTAGCAGCTGCATCAACGATAGCTGCTTTACCTATAATAATACTATTTGTGTTCGCACAACGTGCGATAATCGAAACCTACATGCGTAGCGGTAGAAAAGGCTAAATGATTGACAAATCCATAAACTCAATAGAGTTATAACCATCAGGAGGTTACAATGGGGTTAACGAGGCTTGAAAAAGCGTTAGCAAATGAGTTAGACGAGCTAAAAGCATCTGGTAGAGCCAAAGGTAAGGAGTTCATTATCACCAAGGTGAAGAAACCCGAAGGTGACAAAGGGCCACGGTACTTTCTGAAGGGGTTTGGTGACAAGGAGTTCATAAGGATGAACTCCAACTCATATCTGGGGCTATCGCTGTTGGATGAGATGATAGAAGTTGAAGAAAGGACAGCACGCGAGTTTGGTGTCGGCCCTGGTGCAGTGAGATTCATCAGCGGTACGTTTGAACCACATCGTGCACTTGAGAAGCGGTTGGCACGCTTCCATAACCGTGAGGATGGCATGATATTCAGTGCAGCATACTCGACGATGGTTGCGGTACTTGTGTCTTTGATAACAAAGGAGACAATCGTGCTCAGTGATGAGTTAAACCATAACTGTATCATAAACGGCATAAGGTTGGCAAGACCAAAGGATAAGAAAATCTACAAGCATCTCGATATGGACGATTTTGAAGCCAAGATAAAGGAGTGTATCGGTAAAGCGGATCGTTTGATTGTTGTCACAGATGGCGTATTCTCTATGCGTGGCGACTATGCGCCATTGGATAAAATGTCAGAGATCATCAAACGTTACGATGACAAGTTTCCTGAAAACATAATACTTGCGGTTGATGATTCACACGGTGTTGGTGCATTTGGTGAAACCGGCAGAGGTACCGAGGAGTACACGCACGCAGATGGTGTCGATATACTTGTTGGTACGCTTGGTAAGGCATTTGGTGTCAACGGCGGTTATGTTGTGTCATCAGAAACGGTTATCAATTACCTTAAGGAGACGGCGATAACTTACATATACTCTAATCCACTCACACCCGCTGAGGCAGCCACCGCATTGAA
>JAGGUB010000064.1 GCA_021158725.1 Caldifarciminota bacterium
GGGGAATAAGAAGTTACGATACTTTGTATCAGGTAGCGGTAGGTTACGTGATGGCCCATATGTGGATAAGAGGAAACGCGAGAAGCGTGTGGAGATACTACCTGGATGGAAGATATACGAGAGGCAATACAACAACTTCAACTTCAACACTAAGCTTACGTATGAGGTTTCACCTAACCTAAAATTTAACCTTGGATTCAGGCGTGCATGGGGGTACTGGTACTGGTTTGATTGGGCATGGGTGTTTCTGGCTGATTCTATGGAGAAATGTGAAGATGACAACTATCACGTGACATTTAACCTCATACATACCATATCGCCTAAGACATTCTATACGTTGAGGATGGGTTGGCTCAAAACGTATTATCATCAAAAGTTTAGGCTACCGCCGGAATATTATCACTGGGAGTGTGACACAACGGAATGGATATACGATACGGTTGGTATAAACATACGTAGTGTAGTGATGCCTGAGACAAGCTATGTAGAGACAGTGCTTATACTTGATAGCATACCGAAGATCGATAGCCAGTATGTGGGTGAACCATGGGGTTGGGACATAAATGGTGACGGGTTTGTCGATACAGGTGCACAGTCACGGTACCGGGAGGATCATACCTTAAGATTTACGGTGAAATGGGATCTATCGTCTCAGGTACATAGGAATCACTTTTTGAAGACAGGGGTTGAGTACAACTACTATGATGTGAGTTATGTTGATTTACAATATACAACGCCGTTCTATTATGAAGGACGTGATGTGCCAGGCCCATATCCTGAGTATGGGTTATACAGGTGGGTGTTTTCGGGATATCCCAAGAAAGCGGCTGCTTATGTGCAGGATAAGATGGAGTTTGAAGGGTTGGTCATCAATGCAGGTGTGAGGGTAGACTACTTCGATCCCGGGCCCACAGTTGACGATACGGCATGGATAAACCAGTGGGAACGAATTACAGATCTTAAACTTGAGAAGATTGAACATCATAGGTTCATAATAAGCCCGAGATTGGGTGTGTCTTTCCCCATCAGTGAACGTACTTCGTTGTACTTTGCGTATGGACATTTCAATCAGATGCCGCAGCTGCAGTTCCTGTACAGAGATCCGTTTACAGGTACGTGGGTAGGTAATCCCAACCTCAAGCCACAACGTACGGTTGCATATGAGTTTGGGATTGCACACCAATTTGCGTCTGACATAGCGATGTATGTTAAGCTTTACAATAAGGATATGTTCGATTACCCTGGCCAGATACAGACTGGTACACCTCCGGTATGGGTGTGGGTGAATAAGGGTTATGCGAGAGCAAGAGGGTTTGAGTTCCAGATTAAAAAGCGATTTACCAGACATTGGAGGGGTGAATTCGTGTATACTTATCAATGGGCAACCGGCTATGCATCGAGTGCATTCATGGAATGCTACCGCATATGGGGAGGTGGTACCATACCTGTACGTGAGCATTTCCTTGATTGGGATAGAAGGCATTCGTTTATACTGAATCTATCCACATGGGTGGGTAAAGGTGAACGTTGGGTGTTGCCGTTCGATCGATGGGGTATCGACATATTAGCACAACTGTATTCTGGGTTACCGTATACACCGGCGGGTGTTAACCCATCGATTGCTGAGAATACGGGTAGGTTGCCATGGGTATCCTATATTGATGTGAAAATCAGGAAGGAGTTCAATATCGGTCGTATGGTGGTGGAGCTCTACAGTAATATCTTGAATCTGCTGGATCAGCGTAACGTAGTGGATAGATATAAGATAAACGGATGGACGGGTAAACCGTATCGGTATGGTGATGCCGATGGTAGGGCACATACGATATGGTCGTGGCGTAGTATGTTGAGGATGATGGAACCCAATGCATATAGTGGGCCACGGATAATTAATTTAGGGGTTAGGATAAAACTATAGGAGGGAAGATGCGATACATGGTAGTGATAATGTCGGTGTGTGTGTTTGCCTATGGTGTGGCAGCACAACAGGTGGAGGATTATCCCATACAGTGGAAGTATCAATCCACGGGTAAGATGCGTGTGATTATATCCAACATGGGTATATATGGAGCATTCTATGGTGGTGTGGGGTGGCCCAATTTCCATTGGGAATATCCGATAGGGTCGGGTGCTGAGCATATGGATGCATTCTCTATATGGGTAGGTGGTATTAAACCCACAGGTGATACCATTGTTATAGGTGGATGGCTTGGTTACTATCCATGGCATGAGCTATGGCCATCGACAGATGATAGGGATACAATATGGGAATCGAGTATTGTGGAGCTTGATGAGTTACATGGCGTATATATGAGGGATGACGATGGTGATGGGTTAGTAGATGAGGAGTGGTTCAATGGCTGGGATGACGATGGTGATGGGTTGATCGATGAGGATTACGCTACGTTGTCGGATCAGGATTTTACGATGGTGATGTACGACTATAGTTGTCCCATATATAGCTGGCCACCATATCTTTACATAAAGCTGGTACAGACAACGCATGCGTGGAGGTCGTCGATGATGGATGATATGATACTGTTTCGATACTGGATCATCAACCAGGATACGCTCCCGATATATAATCTGTTCCTTGGCTATATGATACATCCGGCGGTTGGTTATCCTGAGATTGCAGAGGGTGACTGGGGTGCGGTTACATCTGATGATTATGTGAGGTATGATCCAAAGCGTAAGCTGGTGATATGCTTTGATGCACCTGATGGTAGGGATGGTACAGTTACGGAGGTGGTTGCAGTAGGGTTCTTTGATGCACCTGGTCAGGATACTACAGGGGTTTATCAATCATTTCATTATTTCCGCAATTGGGATAACTATCCAGAATACGATAACGAAGCTTATAAATTTATGTCCGATGGTGTAATACAGGGGGCGAGCTTCCCGGATGGACTTATAGGGATGGATGTTGCTGAAGCTGCTGACCTGTCAGTGATCAATGGTTGGGGGCCATTTGGTAGACGGATAAACGATACGTTACGTGCGTTAATGCCAGGTGATACATTGAAGATAGCGGGTGGGTTGTTTGGTGGTGAGGATGTTGAAGCATTACGTGCATATTATGATTTTGGGGTTAAGACATATCGAAGGAACTATCAGTTTCCGCCACCACCGCCACCACCGGATTTTAGGGTGAGGGTTGAAGGTAATAAGGTGATACTCGATTGGAGCCCGATAGAAGGTGGACGTAACCCTGAAGAGTTTATCGATACGTTGCGTGAGGATGGTCACTACAAGGATTTTGCTGGCTATCGTGTGTATAGGGCGACGAATGAGGCGGGACCGTTTCAGATGTTGGCAGAGTTTGACAAGAAAGGGGTTGAGATAGACACGATAGTCTTACCTGATACAGTGATTATAGATACGGTGGATCACCAGATATTTGGGTCAAACACTGGTATAAGCTATACGTTTGTGGATTCGGGGCTTATCATGGGGGTTACGTACTACTACGTTGTGACAGCGTATGATTTGCCCGACCCTATACATGATATGCCGTCTCAGGAGTCGGCACTCACACCATACGTGAAGGAGGTGCAGCCTGGGCCACCACCTGTTGAGGATTTTGAGACTGATAAACCGTTTGTGGTGCCTAACCCATATTTTGGTAATGTTGACTACACTACGATGACGAGCCCACCGTGGGAGGTACCACGGTATCCAGCTATAGGGTGGACAGAAGAGGATAGAAAGATAATGTTTGCTAACATACCAGCACGCTGTGTTATAAGGATATACAGTTTGGCAGGTGATCTGGTCAAAACCATAAGGCATGAGGATGAAAATAAGGGGTTTGCGTTCTGGGACTTGCTGAGTGAACAGCATCAGGCGGTGGCCAGCGGTATATACATATACTCGGTGGAGAATCTGGATACAGGTGATATATATGTGGGTAAATTTGTTGTGATCAAATAGGGGGTTAGATGCGTAGATTTATATGGGTATTGGTTATACCCACAATAATTTGGGCCCAGTATAAGCGACACGGTAGTACTGCGGAACAGTTTCTGCGGATTGGTATAGATGCACGTGCGTTGGGTATGGGTGAGGCTGTGGTTGCGGCAGTTGAAGACGTAAGTGCGGTTTTCTATAATCCAGGTGCATTGGGTAGGTTAGAAAATAAGTGGATAGTTCTCACACATACGAACTGGATAGCACCTGGTATCTACTACGATTTTGGTGCAATAGCGTTACCGTATGCGAGAGTGGGTACGTTTACGTTGTTCTTTGGTAGCTTATATACGGATGCTATGAAGGTACGTGATCCATTACATCCATATGGTACGGGTGAAGAGTTCTACGTGGGTAAATACGTGACGGGTATCAGTTATTCACGTAAGTTGACAGATCGTGCCAGCATGGGTGTGAACCTCAAGCTCATCAATTCCTACCTTATGGATTACTCGATAACAACGTGGGCGGTAGATGTGGGTACGTATTTCCTTACGGGATGGCATGGTGTGGTATTGGGTGTTACGATACAGAATTTTGGTGGCCAGGTAGCATATATTGCGGAGCATTATCCTATACCTACGATGTACAATATTGGGGTAGCGATGCCGTTCTGGCAAGATAAAGGGTTGCTGGGTGTGTCGTTGATTAAGCCACCAGATGGCCCGGAGAAGCTACATACGGGAGTGGAGATAAAGCTACACCCTATGCTTACGGTTAGGATGGGGTACAAGCTGTTTTATGATAGTGAAGACTACTCTGCGGGGGTGGGTTTCCACATCGGGAAGCTTAGCTTAGACTATGCGTATTCACACTTCAAATATTTGAACCCTGAGCATAGGGTGACAGTGAAGCTAAGCTGGTAATTACGTGGTTCGTAAATGTTGAAGTATACCGAGGCTGAGTGAGTTGAGTTTGGTCTCCTCGTCGTCTGCACGTGATAGCATTACACAGGGTTTGGTTGTACCAATTATTAAGCCACCGACTTTGGCACCACCAAGATATAGTAATCCTTTGGCTAAGATGTTGCCGGTGGTAACATCGGGTACAACCAGTATGTCGGCATCACCTATGAAATCGTTTAGTAGGCCCTTCTTTTCGCCGGCTTCTTTCGATACAGCTAAGTCGAGTGCAAGTGGACCCTCAACCTCGGCGGGTGCGAACTCACCATGTTCAGCCATAACTGCGAGCTCGGCAGCTTCCATGGTTTCGGGCATTTTGGGGTTGATGGTCTCAACGGCTGCAAGTACGGCTACCTTGGGGTGATCTACACCTAATACGTTATGTACAAATGAGATGGCGTTTTTGATAATTTGTATCTTGTCTTCGAAGCTGGGCTTGATCACCATACCGCCATCTGTTATTGCAAGTAACTTGTGGTAGTACGGGCACTCGAGTATCGCTATGTGTGATAGGAGAGGTGCGCCTTTGATACCGTGTTGTTTGTCAAGTACGGACTTGAGGAATACAGGTGTGGGTAGCTTGCCTTTCATTAACATGTCGGCATCACCATTACGTACGAGTGAAGCTGCTTTAAGTGATGCCTCTACTGCAGTGTAGGCAGGGATAACTTTGTAACCATCGGGCAACTGTGATGGATCGCCAACCAATATGGGGGTGACATATTCATGAACTAAGGCAATGCTGTCGAGGCTGGTACGGTCAGGTACAGGTATGGCTACCTTTATGTGTGGGGCTCTTTCTTTTATGAATTCCCACACATCGGTGAAGCTTGTTATCATACTACTGATACCTCCTTTTGGATGGTACCTTCTTCAAACCTCCTGTAGCTGAATGCATCGATGAACTCGCTACGTTTACCATCGGTGATGTAATCTGCAAGTA
>JAGGUB010000074.1 GCA_021158725.1 Caldifarciminota bacterium
ACTACACTGAACGTACACGTTATGAACTTGAAGGTATACCCGAAAAGTGGACGTTAGGTGATACCTGCCTATGGCTACAGACGTACGAAATTGAAGGTAATAATATTGCTCGAACCAGCTGGCTCATATCCGAAACCACCAACCGTATGCTGGATGTACCACGTGCTATAATGGGTGGGTTTACACCGGATGGTACCAAACTCGTACTTGTGGGTAAGAAAGAAATAACGATAGTTGGGTTACCAGAAGGTGAGCCACTCTATGTGTACCGCACGTATTCAGTACCTAAAGTACGTGATATTAAGGTGTTTGATGATGGGTTTGCGCTGTTACGTGCAACAGTTGATAGAGATGAACATGGGTTCTACTTTAAGGAGCCACATGTATCAATAATGGATTTCAGTGGTAGAAGCCAAATAGAGTTTATGTTCTGGGGGGTGAGCTTCTACAAGCCTGTCTGGCAGGTGCTACCTGATCAGCGTAAGCTGCTGTTGCTTACAAAAGGTGGTGTTAAGCTACAGACATGGTGATACTCTTTCTGATACTCTATCCATGGCCGTTGGCACCACAGGATGAGGTACATCCAATAACTGGTACGTTTTGTGAGTGTCGTGGTGAACGTGACCATTTCCACAACGGTATAGATATACCATTAGCACAGGGTGGTGGAGTGTTGAGTGTATCCACCGATGTGGTGCTCGACCTGTATCCATCAGGGGCTAACTCATGGATACGTGTGGGTAGGTTCGCATACGTGCATGTTGTACCGAATCCAGACCTTGAGGTAGGCGATACCGTACACGTAGGTGACCTTGTGGGGGTTACGAATTGGCTCAACCACATACATTTCAAAGATGGAGGTGGTGCTTCAGGTACGAAGGTGGTGAACCCATTACTGACGGGTAGGTTATCACCTGTCATCGACAATGTGGCACCCACAATAGCTGAAGTGAGGTTCTACCTACAGGGGACGAACACGATATTTCCAGCTGATAGGCTTACAGGTTATATCGATATCGTTATACGTGCATATGATGGTATGGATTACGGAGGTTGGAATAATGGTGTCTATAAAGTGGGATACCAAATATTGGCTGTTGATACGGTGACACCTGTCACACCATACTTTGAGAGCTACTGGTTTGATACATTACCGAACAATGTGTATATCAATAACGTCTATGCACCGGGGTCGAACACATCAACATATTATTACTATGTGACGAATCATATCGATAAAGATACGTTCTGGAATACAGCAGCTGTTACACCTGGTGATTATGTTGTTGGGCTATATGTTGCAGATGTATTTGGTAACCAAGACACGTTATACAAACAGATTACTGTGGTGCCAGCTGATACCATAGCACCACATAACCCGTACATAGTGGATGCACACATAGAGGGTGGTGAGCTATACCTGAGGTGGAGAATGGATGATTACTCTGATGTTTTAGGCTATAGGTTATACCATAGTTTTGATGGCATCCATTGGGAATGTCATCACAATGAAACCGAGCTATCTGTCTTTGATACGATATTTACGTTTGAACCATTTCCGGGTGAGCTCACCATTTACTTTTATGTAACTGCGGTGGATAGTTCCGCATTCGTTAATGAAAGCGATCCATCCCCCTGGGTAGGTATGCGATACGATACACCAGCATTCACGATATGGAGCGATGTAGTAGCGGCAGGTTACCCCGGTGTGGTTAAGTTTACCGAGGGGATTGAGTTAGGGTTTAGCACCACATGTGAGCTCGATACCTGTACCGATGTTATAGTCTATCTCAAGAATAACGAGGTTGTGCAACTCGATACCCTTACGCAAGGTTTGCTGTATGGGTTCGTACATAACGGTGGTAAGCTGGTATTCTCCGGTAGCAATGTACTGCAGTACGTGGATAGTAGCTGGTTGGATACGATGTTTGGATGTAAATATTTGAGCGACACTATTATACCGATGGTGGAGCTATATGGTGAAGCTGAATTCACAGGGATTGGTTTCACACTACCAGCGACTAACTGGTGTGGCGATACGTTAAATCTGTGTATGCTGGAGCCTACAAGTGGTGAACCCATCTTACGTTATTCTACGGGTGATGTAGCTGCTGTTAAAAAGGCAAACACCATGGTGTTTGGGTTCCCTATCGAGGAGGTTGACCCTATCGATACATTACGGAGCAGGATATTTGAGGTGTTGGGGTTGGTGGGTATCAGTACCGGTGAAACCAATACAGAATTGTCTCGCTACATCATTGTACGTGACTGTATCGTGTTGTCTATCGAATGTGATGGGTACCTTCCCTCCGTGGTGATTTACGATGTGTTGGGACAAAAGTTACCCATCAGCTTGCAGAGGCAGGCAGACAAATTACGCATATCATTCAGGGGTATACCACCCGGTGTGTACTTTCTACATTCGCCACATTACAAAGTGAAAGTATTACTCATACGATAGTGATGGTAAGCCGCTACATTAAAGTGAACAAGGTTAACCTATTCGTGCGTGAACATGGGGTTAACAGGCCGCTCGTGTTCATACATGGGGCGTTAGGTGATACACACAATTGGGATGAACTCATAGCGAATCTTTCACCACAATATCGTGTGATAGCATATGATTTACGTGGACATGGACGGTCGACACGACCACCGTTTGGCTACTCGTTGAAGATACTCGCTGAGGATTTGCATGAGCTGCTCGATAAATTAGGTATAACGCGGCCGGTACTTGTTGGCCACAGTTATGGTGGATTGATAGCATTATCTTATGCGGTAAGGTATGAGGTTGATAAACTGATACTCATAGCGTCAGGCTTACGTACGTTAAGCTTGGGTAGACGGTTGGTGGTGGGTCCACTTTTTATTGCGTACTTCATGTGGAGTGAGTTCATCTCACGTCGATGGTTGTGGATAGCACTCGATTTCTTCATATTCATGCAGCTTGCATGTATCACACCTGAGTTGATATCCACGGAGATATCCGTACCTGTATTAATAATATGTGGTGATAGGGACCGGATATATCCACCCAAATATAGCATGGAATTACGGGATAAGTTGGAACGTTCGCAGCTCGTGGTTATCCAAGGTGCAGGCCATATGATGATAAAGACGCATGCGGAACAGATCGCACGCATTATGGTGAAATTTTTGGAATGTTGACAATCCATGTATAAGTGTAATTTGGTAATACATTATGGAAGGTTTATTCTTCAAACCCAGGAGGTAACATGCGATGGTTGAAATGGCTAATTTTAATCGTTGTTGTCATTGTGATTGTAGCTATACCCGTACGTTATTACAATCTGTTCGTGACATACGAACAAAAGGTACGTAATGCATGGGCTGAGGTCGAGAACCAACTCAAACGCCGTAACGATCTGATACCCAACCTTGTCAATAGTGTCAAAGGTTACATGGGGCACGAACGTGAGATATTCGAACATGTTGCTGATGCCAGGGCCAAACTTGCAGGCGCTATGAAAGTGGGCGATCGCAAGAAGATTATCGAATCGGCTGGTGAATTGGGTATGGCACTCGGTAGGTTGCTGGCGATTGCCGAACGTTACCCTGAACTTAAAGCTAACCAAACTTTCATAAGGTTGATGGACGAGCTTGCGGGTACCGAAAACCGCATAGCGGTAGCACGTAAGCGGTACAATGATACCGTACGTGAATACAATACTATCATAAAGCGGTTCCCTGGTAATATATTCGCACGTTTATACAATAAGAGTGAAGAACCGTACTTCACGATACCTGAGGAGGAGAAAGCCACCCCTAAGGTTGAGTTTTAACTTCGAGATGGCTAAAAAGCTCATAATAGGGGTGTTAGCATCTGGACGTGGTACCAACCTACAGGCGATCATCGATAATATAAAATCTGGTAAGTTGCCCAACGTGGAGATAGGTTGC
>JAGGUB010000060.1 GCA_021158725.1 Caldifarciminota bacterium
ATCTTCGCCTTTCAACCACTGTACTGTCATATTGTATGTGGTGATATCACCCCTATGTAATGCGGTGACTGCGTGTTTGACTGCATTGTTGAAGCTCGACGACTCTATACCCACCAGCTGGTACAGGTATTCGTCAAGCTTATCCTCACCATACTCGTGTAAGATACGCTCTTTCCATATCCTTAGTATTGGGTCTATACCTTTTTCGTAAAATATCTGTTTACTGCCGGGGTATTGTAAGTTAGCTACAACGCTTTTGTATACGAGTTCGCGCTTACTGAATGGACATTCAGTAGGTGACAACGCTACATAGCTTGTGACATAATTGTACTGCCATGCCAGCTCACGTATGAGGTACAGGAAGTGCGTCTTACCACCACCATACGACCCGATGACCAGCTTAAACGCTGACGCCCCCTGCTTTATGAATGTTTCAAGGTATTCCTCCTTTATAACGTCGAGGTAGGGTTTCAACCCCACCGTAAAGCTTGTTACCCCATACTCAGGTGGTGTCCCTGTCGCACCCAACTGCTGTATTATGGATTTGGCCTCCGCAGGTGTTAGCATCTCACCACCACGTATGAGTAGCGGGTACCTTTCTCGTCATTATCTGGTATCCATATAGCTTTCTCGGGATCTTTTGTTGCATCGAATGTTGCCACAGTCAACTGTATCCTATCACCATACTTGCGCATCACACGATACATATCGTATGCAAACCTATACCTTGGATACTCACGTAGGTTACGTCGTATGGGGTTGACCCAGAACGCTTTGGGTTGCATCATGATCGTCATCTGTTGATGTAGTTCACTCAACATTATCTTGTCACCTGGGGTTAACCCCTTATGTTTGATCACCTTCATGTATGCCTGTGCAATAAGTTGCATGTAATTCGCTGGATCGAATTCACCCTTCAGCAGTGACTCCAACTTCTCAATCTCACCCGCTATGCTGTCAGCGTTGAGCTCAACTGTTGCTACCTTGTCGGGTCCCCAGAATATGTCCACCTTACCGCGGATGAAGTCCAACTTCATCGTATAGAGGCCAGCCCTTAGTGTCGGGTATTGCCCTTTTAGGGTTAACTCCAACTTGCTCAAACGTTGTTCCAGCTGTTGTGCTAACCTGTACCTAAGTTCACGTTTGTGTGACTCCACCACCATACGTTCACGCTTTATGAATTCATGCAGATCGTCCATCTGTAGTCCATCAACCTGCAACACCATATTCTCAACATTTGTGAGCACCTCCTCCGCTTTGTAGGATTGGTTGATATCGTTCTTTAACTTAGAGTATAGCTCCAATTGCTTACGTATGTATGTAACCTTCTTCTCTATATCTTTGATTTTCGATAATAACTCCTCCATAACGTGAACTTATCAAACTATCCCGTTTAATTATACCTATGGCTTTATTGTGTCAATCCTTCGGCGATATTGGGTCAAATCTAAACTTCTGGTTATCACCACCGTGTGGTGACCATTGTATTACGTTGGCACCATCATCTGTGCTACCACCCGCGATGTCGATTGCTTTGCCACTCAATTTACATATAATCTGATAGTATCCATCGGCGGTTGATACCAGCTGCCACCTCTGGTTATCACCACCATGATACGTCCATTGCAGTACGTTGGCACCATCCTCTGTACTGCCGTTGGCGACATCCATCACCTTACTACTGTGTTTGGCAACTATCTTGTAATATCCAGGCTCTACTTCAACAAACAGCCATTGCTGGTTATCATCACCGTGCCAGCTCCATTGGATTATGTTTGCACCATCATCTGTGCTACCAGACTCGACATCTATGACCTTACCACTGTGTTTGGCTTTTATCCTAAAGTAAAAGTTACTCGATATCGTGTATCCATCGTATTGCCATTGGTTGTACTTATCCAGTGTGTACTTGATCACACCCTTCGCGTAGCGGGCGGCACGTTTGAGCATTTCCGCTGTCGCCTGCACAAGTTCGGTACTCCCTGTACCGGTGGCGGTTGGATATCCACACGCACGATATGCATCCCATACGCGTTTGCCGAGCTCGCTCGTCCAGTAACAACAACCATAAGCTGCATCGTAGACGGCTTGTTTGAGGTCATCCACTGGATAATAATACCAGTCTTTGCTTATAGAATCGATAAACATATGACCTGCGGTGAGATTATTATGTACCCAGGCTTCAAAATCCTGGTGATGTGATAACATATCAGCTGTTGTGAAGTCCGGACACGTTGAGTGTAGTACTAAACTCACATCTTCTATGTAATGCAAGGCGTATCCAAGATACCAATCCCCCATGTATTGATCACCACGTTCATAGTAGTATTTTGCTGACCTACCACAGTACCCCTCTGGGCTTTCGGTTTCACCACTGTATTGATCGATATTGTCGTGCAGATCGTCGTCAGCATCACCCCAACACCAGTTACCCCACCTGTTTATCAACCACGCATGTGACCACTGTTGGTTGTATAGGTTATCGATACCGGATTGGTACTCGTCTGGTAATTCAGATGCGAATCGCATCAAGTTGACTCGGTTAGCTGCCAACCCCCACTGC
The DNA here is from genome assembly GCA_021158725.1 of Caldifarciminota bacterium. Classification (GTDB taxonomy): domain Bacteria; phylum Hydrothermota; class UBA3073; order NMUJ01; family NMUJ01; genus NMUJ01. Next base: position 2,564 of record JAGGUB010000060.1, read on the forward strand.
CATGCACATATGGCTGTAATATTGTAATGTGTCCATGATGTCCATTTTGTAGCAGGTTGCACGGGTAGCTTGACAGG
>JAGGUB010000088.1 GCA_021158725.1 Caldifarciminota bacterium
ATGCATTCCATTTCCATGTGCTACCCATCCTGCTGTTGATATTCCTACCGCTGTGGCTAACATTGTTCAGGCTACCCATCTCCTACACCGGTAAGCTCGGCATATACCTCAAAACCCTGCTATTCAATTACATAGGTGCATTGGGTACGTACCTTGTTGCGGGTGCCGTATTTATAGCATTGTTGCTACCCTACCTCCGTATACGTAAGCTACACAGGATAGGGGTATCACGTGCACGTAAACCCAAACCCTCACGTAAAAAACCTGTATCCATCCCGCAACCATCACCTCAACCCACTTCTCATGCTGTTGAGGTACCGGATTTCAAGCAACGCTTCTTAGCCATCTTGCACGAACCACCACCCCGCAAGACGCCACAGATGGACGATCTCGAAGAAAGTATCCGCAAGATCGAGAGCCGATTGAAGGAGTTCGGTATCACCGGTCATATCACTGGGGTGACAAAAGGGCCAGTTGTGAGCACCTACGAGTATACACCCGACCCTGGGATTAAGCTATCAAAGATAGTCAGCCTATCTGACGAGATAGCGCTCACCATGAAATCCGAACGCGTACGCGTCGTCGCCCCTATACCAGGCAAATCCGCTATAGGGATTGAGATCCCCAACAAGGATCGCGAGTACGTCTATCTAAAGGAGCTATTACTATCAGACATGTTACCCAAGCAATATAAGCTACCGCTCGCCATGGGTAAAGGTGTAACTGGTGAGCCAATCTTTGCCGACCTCAGCACGTTTCCACATCTGTTGATTGCAGGTGCAACCGGTTCAGGTAAGAGCGTATTCATCAACACAATAGTAGCTACACTGATATTCGATAAGCCACCCGAAGAGGTACGTTTCTTGATGATCGACCCCAAGGGTATAGAGCTACCCGTGTACAATGGTATACCACACCTCATCAGACCAGCGATAAGGAGCCCCAAACTCGCATTATCAGCATTGAAGGATGCAACCACATGGATGGATTATCGTTACAACGAGTTTGCCCGCGTAGGTGCAAGAGATATCGAATCCTACAACAAAAAGATGGAACCCCATATGCCATACATAGTGATAATCATTGATGAGCTTGCCGATCTGATGATGGTTGCACCCAGAGATATTGAGACACTAATCACAAGGTTGGCACAGATGTCACGTGCGGTGGGTATGCACCTCGTGTTGGCGACACAACGCCCATCGGTTGATGTAATCACCGGGCTTATTAAGGCCAACTTCCCTGCAAGGGTAGCGTTTCAGGTGGCCTCACGTACGGATTCACGTACCATACTGGATATGAATGGCGCCGAGAAGCTACTCGGCAAGGGTGATATGCTATTCATACCACCCGGTAAAGGGTTACCCATAAGGATACATGGTGCATACATCTCAACCGAAGAAGCCAAAGGTATAGCCAACTTATGGGCTGAACGTCACCTACGACAGTTGCTTGCGGGTAGGTTACCGGAAGCCATAGCTACGGATATCATAGAGCATGACCTTATAGATGCGATCGTGGAACCCAACCACCCCGCACGTGATGTAAGGATAGAGCAATTTGCCGACTCCATAAGCCCGAAATATAACATACCTGCCTCACAGATAGCAGAAGTTTTACAGAACATCGAGTACTATCCACCACTGGGTATGAAACCAGCCGCACCCTCCCTACCCGGTGAAAAGCACGAACCTATCACATCATTCGAAGATGAAGATCCGCTATTCGAAGAGGCCAAACGGCTCGTCATCCGCCATCAGGTAGCATCGGTCTCCATGCTACAACGTCACTTCAAAATCGGCTACGCACGTGCGGGTAGGCTCATAGATATGTTAGAACGTGCCGGTATAGTGGGGCCATTCGAAGGTAGCAAAGCACGTAAGGTGTTGGTACCACGTGAAGCACTTGATGAAAAAAGTTAACCTACCCCCGCTGGCGGATAGGATGCGTCCACGTAACCTGGACGAGTTTGTTGGCCAAGACCACCTCGTAGGCCCTAACGGGCCCATCCGCAAGATGATGGAGCAAGCCGAAATACCATCGATGATATTCTGGGGGCCACCCGGTACAGGTAAGACCACACTCGCAAGGATAATCGCAGATACCAAGGGCTATGCGTTTCTGAGTTTCAGCGCAGTACTGTCAGGGGTTAAGGAAGTACGTGAAGCTATCGAGAAAGCCCGAATATATGATTGGCAGGGTAAACGTACCATACTATTTGTGGATGAGATACATAGGTTCAACAAAGCGCAACAGGATGCATTCCTACCATACATCGAAAAAGGTACCATCATCCTCATCGGGGCGACAACTGAAAATCCATCATTTGCGGTTATATCACCGTTGTTATCACGTGCAATAGTGTATAATTTTTACAAACTAACCCCAGCTCAGATAAAGCTCATAATCAACCGTGCACTCACCGATGAGAGGGGGCTCAAAGAATATAACCCCAACGTAGACCCAGCAGCTATCGATTACATAGCGGAGGTTGCCGATGGTGATGCCCGTATCGCACTTAATATCTTAGAGATAGCGGTGTTGACATCATCCGACAAAAACGGTACCCGTCACGTGGGGGTGGATAAAATCAAAGAAATCGTCAAAGAGATACCGCTGCTGTACGATCGCAAAGGTGAGGAGTATTACAACCTCATCTCTGCATTCATCAAAAGCCTACGAGGTAGCGATCCAGATGCTGCACTGTACTGGCTGGCGAGGATGATCGAGTCAGGTGCTGATCCACTCTATATCGCCAGAAGGATGGTGATACTCGCATCCGAAGACATAGGTAACGCAGATCCACAGGCACTTATGTTGGCGGTTGCATGTAAAGAGGCGGTCGAGTTCGTAGGGTTACCCGAGTGTGTGTTACCGCTGGCACAGACAGCGATATATCTTGCACTTGCACCCAAAAGTAACACCGCTATGTCAGCATACGAGAATGCAGCACATGATGTCAAACAACATGGCTCAATACCTGTACCCATGCATCTACGGCAAGCACCTACGAAGTGGCTTAAAGAATGGGGTTACAAAAAGGGATACAAATACCCACATAGCTATCCAGAAGGTATCACCCCGCAGGATTATCTACCGGAGCAACTCAAAGGCCATCGGTATTACTTCCCTAAGGAGGTAGGGTTTGAAGCTGAACTCAAACGGCGGCTCGACAAAATACGTAAGTTGATGGATCGCAATTAACGTGTGCTCCATACTTACAACATTGACCCGTAGTCTTCAAGACCTTCTGCGACGTTCAGCATGCCGTTTGGCTTGATACATGAAGGTTTCAAGCCGTGTCTCAAGTGTACCCTGTTCGAGGCCATCAAATGCCACATTTAGCACCGGTATACCGTGATCTTCCTTCACACGTTTGAATGCAGCGACTGCAATATTACCCGGCATACAAGTAAACGGTAAGCAGTTGATCACACCGTCAATTTCACCTTTCCTTATCCAGTTGATCACGTTACCTATCGATAAACCAGTCTCACCGAACCATCCTATCACATATCGTGAAGCGTTACCCCAAGTCTTGGGTATCTCCACCCTCTCAGGATACTTGAGTGCACCCCATACGTGACGCCCGAAACGCCGTTCTAAATATTTGAATACCAACTCCCATGCCTTTGTAAGCCAAGCAATGATAGGTTTACCATCAACTATTGCATCCATCCTACGTGTACCTGCAGTATGTAACCCCCATTCATAGAATGGTGGGACGACAACCTCACCCCCATACTGTTCAACCTTGCGCTCAAGGTAGTTATTACTGTACTCATGTGAACGCACGAACATCTCACCCACTATAGCGATACGGGGTTTGGGTTCATACCTAACCGGTATCTGGTTGAACTCCTCCACTGCCTGCTGTAATACTGAGTCTATACCACCACGGTCGATTGTATCACAGACTCGTTTGAGCCATTTGCGATAGATTTTGTCAGTCTCCCCTCTGTTAACCTCATAGGGTCGACGTTCACGTCGCAACTTAAGCAAAAAGTCTATAGCTACCACACCCTGTAATGCTCGCAACAGTGTGAGCACACCCGCTGGGTTGGCCATATCGTATTCACGATAGAAGTCCAGCGATTCAGGTGCACCCGGTGATACTATGGGTACATCCTTGTAACCGAGTTCATCCAAGATTATCCTCTGTAATCGACAGTATTGGCCAAACCTACACGGTCCATATGCGGTGGCCATGAAGAATGCAACTCTTTTGGGATCATTATGTTTCAATATCTTCAGCATATCGCCGGTGGTTATCACACATGGGAAACATTCCTTACCACTTGTATACTTGCGACCAAGTTCGAGCGACTCATCATCGGTTGCAATTATCTCCGCAGGTATACCAAACTTATTGAATGCCGCCCATAATGCATATGCACAATCACCCATATGTGGTAGATAAACTGTTCTACGTTCCTCCTTGCGATACCTTACAGGTGTGAACCTCCACTTCTCAACCGATTTCCTTGGTGCATGTTTGATCGAATCGAGAAACGCCTCACACCGTGTTATCACACCCGCAGGTGCAGAGTGTTCGTCAACCTCAATCAACAAGAAAGGTTTACCACCCAACTCCTTACGTACATACTGGTGGATAAAAGAGTCAGGTCCACAGCCAAAGTTCGTCAAATACACGGGGAATAGGCGTTCGTCATCCTTAATGAACCGCATCGCCGCCAGTATCCTGTACCCATAACTCCAGTACATGTTGGGCCAGTCCGACACATCATATTTATCCAATGGCAAAAAGTCTGCAGGTATCACCAGTTGCCCACGTTCACGCAATATCTTAGGTATGTCAAGGTTAGCACCACGATCGCAAGTATTATAGGGGCGACCGACGATGACAAGCGCCTTATCTTTTATTGAACGTAGGATTTCATCACCACGTTGTCGTACCTGCTGGTAGAAGGTTTCCTGTGCCTTATACGCTACATTTATAGCGTGTTGTATCTGCTTATAGGGTTTGCCAAGTGTACGTCCAAACCGTATTAACGAATGTTTAGCTGCATGTGGGTTTCTGAAAAATATAATAGGATGTAGGATCTTCACGCTGGGTTTAATTGTCGACATTATGATATGTGGTATCTCCTGGTTATAAGGACATACGTAGCTACGTTGTATACCCTTCTGTGATGGTACGTCTATCACACTGGGTAGAAACAGGTAATCGACCCCCTTTTCGAGCAAGTTTATTACATGACCAATTACAACCTTTATTGGGAAACAGAAATCTGCAGTTGCGTGACTCACCCCATCATGTATGATCTTTTTGTTGGTTCTATCCGAAAGCACCACCTTAAACCCCAACTCCGACAGGAATGCCATCCAAAACGGCAAATATTCGTGGAAGATCGATGCATAAGGTATACCCACACGTGGGCCAGAAATTTCATCAACTGGCTTGTAAGCACCAAGAAGATATTGTTCACGTTCACTGAACAGATCCGGTAGCTTATGCTTTGGTTGCTCCTTCTTCTTGATCTCATAACGTTCACAGCGTGCCCCATAGTAGAGTGGGGTGGCCTCACCCTCTATGACGACCTTTTTAATCTCACAGTGGTTGGGACATCCATTACAGATGAATATACTCTGCTGATACTTAGTGTTTACAATTCTATCAAACCCTTTGAACCTGGTACCATTGGTCTCGGCCACCTTTTCCATAGCTGCCATAGCGGCACCTATGGCACCTGTAACATGTGGGTGCGGTGGCACAGTTATCGGTTTGCCCAAGATCTGTTCAAATGCAGCCACTACACCCTTGTTAAAAGCGACCGCACCCTGAAAGAATATACGGTCACCTATACGCTTTTTGCCCACCACCTGCGTGAGATAGTTTTTAGCTATGGAGTAACACAACCCAGCCACAAGATTGTGCTTATCGACACCTTTACGTTGGTATGAGGTGAGGTTGGTCTCCATAAATACTGTGCAACGTTCACCTAAATCACATGGATGGTTAGCAGTAAGTGCTATATCACCGAACTCCTCTATGCGTAGGTTGAGCCGTTCCGCTTGCTCCTGTAGGAACGAACCCGTACCTGCGGCACATACCTTGTTCATCTCGAAATCCACGATAACACCGTTATCCAGCGATATATACTTGGAGTCCTGGCCACCTATCTCGAAGATCGTATCCACAGTGGGGTCAATATGTACGGCAGCTGTCGCCTGTGCGGTTATCTCGTTAACAACCACATCTGCACCTATGAAGTCACCAGTGAGGTACCTTCCCGACCCCGTGGTACCTGCACCTTTAACGTTAATATACTTACCGATCTTGGCATATAGTTGACGTAAGCATTCACGTACGGCTTCAAGTGGTCGTCCCGCAGTCCATAAGTAAACTTCACCCAATAAGTTGCCATGTTTATCGATAGCGGCTACTTTGGTGCTGGTCGACCCCACATCTACCCCTATGTAAGCATCGACCTTGCGACCCTCTACACGTATGTTACAGTTGGTGTTGGGGTTACTCAAATAAAGTAGCTGCGACTTCTTCAGTGATAATGGTGGTAATGCACGCCAATCTACCTTATACTCTTGTAGATATTTGTTCAGTTTCGTGATACAATCGGTGAGCTTTATCTCTCTATTCCTATTTTCCTTAATCGACATAAGGGCAGCACCTATGGCTGCCATCCATGCACAGTATTCGGGTACGATAAGCTCGTCATCCTTCAGGTTGAGCACCTCCTTAAATGCACGTACCATACCTTTGTTGAAGGCTACCCCACCATGAAACAACACAGGTGGCACAATATCTCTACCTTTGGCAATCTCCGACTTGAAGTTGCGTGCGAGTGCAAAACATAACCCTGCAATTATGTCATAGTCGGGGGTGGCTTCCTGTTGCAGATGTATCATATCAGTTTTGGCGAACACAGTACACCTACCAGCAATACGTGGTGGTGTCTTCGACTTGAGTGCAAGTTCGGCAAACTCCTCAATCGTATATCCTAAGCGGGAAGCTTGTTGATCAAGGAACGATCCCGTACCTGCAGCACATAACTCGTTCATCGCATAGTCTTCATGAACTATGTCGATAAATTTCGAATCCTCACCCCCTATGTCGATGATCGATCTCGCATACGGATATAACCTACGTGCTGCTTCTATCTGTGCCGGTAGTTCATTGATAAAGTCTACCCCCAGTATGCTTGCAACTAACTTACCACCTGCACCAGTAACCCTAATGTCGTTGACAGTATCGATTTCGGTTGAGAGCTGTTCGAAATGCTTAAGCAGCACCTTGATGGGTTCACCGAAATGGCGGGTATAGGGTAAGATCTTCTTGATAGATCCGTCACTATCCAGTACAACCGTTTCGACGCTTACTGACCCAATGTCGAGCCCTATGTACAGCATGGTAATTCGCTGTCGTACGTTGTGTGTTAGGAACCTATTAAAAATAAAATCGGCACCCTATCAGTCAACTATCACAGTTACCTCAAAGTAAACAAATTCGAAAAATAACGTGAAAGCACGTTGTATAAGAGCCCGAAATTGACAAAGGGATAGCCTAACTACTATTTCAATCTAAACCGGGAGCAATGATGAGATTATTACGTATCGTTATCATCAGTATGCTTCTGCTGGCATGTGTAACCTTACATCACACATGGAGTGGTGAACGGCTCTACAACTATGGGAAGTACTTCGCCAACCAACCCTACCTCCAACAGATAGGTATGCCGTCACAGCTCAAACTTCCCGAGACTGGGCTAATTGTTGCGGTCATCGACATCGGTATGGATCTATCGCATCCTGCTTATAAGAATAAGCTCATAGAGAATGACTTCCGTGGCGAATCTGCCATATATCCCGAAGATGAAGCATGTCTCGCACATGGTACAGCGGTAGCTTCACTCATAGCAGCTGAAAGCAGGGAGATGATCGGTATCGCACCCAATGTCAAGCTATTACCTGTATGTATAGGGGTGCCGAACCCCAAAGGTTACGAGGATATAGCGACCACTTACTACAAGATGGAGCCAAAAGATTTCATCAAACTGGCACGGAATCCAGATAAGCTCAAAAGGTTCAAGGAGTTTGCTGAGGCAAGGAAAAAGATAATCCTTAAGAACTGTGCTAATGCTATAAGGTATGCGGTCGATCATGGTGCGAAGGTGATAAACATGAGCTTCACAACCTTACAGGATACGCAGTACATTACAGATGCCGTTAGATACGCTGCATCAAGGGGAGTAGTACTTGTCGCAGGTACAGGCAACAGTGGCAACGAAGGTATAGGGTATCCGGCTAAGTTCAAGGAAGTTATCGCAGTGGGAGGGGTTGATGAAAACGACGTATGGTGGTACGAAGAGAAGCAGCTCGAGGGTATACCCATCCCCATAAGGCAAGGCTCGAATTACGGAGAGGGGATAGATGTTGTCGCTCCTTGCTGTGATCTCCTACATGCATTCCCTACACAGCTTTCGGATACAATCTATCAAACCACTGGGTGTGGTACCTCACTTGCTACACCACTCGTTACGGGGTTGGCCGCCCTCATATTGAGTTTAAATCCTACACTTAGTGTTGAGGAGGTGAAGCAACTCATAATCACCGGTTGTGACGACCTCGATGATACTGGATGGGACAAAAAGTACGGGTATGGTAGGATCAATGTTGGCAAGACACTAACCCTTATGAAAAAATAATGCGTTGAATAACCCAACAATAAAGGGTTGACAAAATATGAATTATTATATTTTTGTTAGTATAAAAGAGAGAATATTAGAGGCTATTTGAGAAGCTTCTGACAATAATTCAGCGGCAAAAAGGGGGTGAAGATGAAAATAAAGCCATTGGGTGCAAGGGTAGTAGTGAAGCGTATGGAGATGGAGACACGTACAAAGGCCGGGATTGTCATCCCGGATACTGCGAAAGAGAAACCCTCTGTGGGTGAGGTACTCGCGGTAGGGCCTGGCAAGCGTAACGAGAAGGGTGAGTATCAGCCACTCGATGTGAAGGTAGGTGATAAGATTATATTCAGCAAGTATGCAGGTACGGAGATAGAGCTTGAGGGTGAAGAGTATCTCATATTACAGGAGGATGAAATATTGGGTATACTTGAGAGCTAAAAGGAGGTACAATGGCAGCCAAAGAAATACGCTACGAGGAAGAAGCAAGGCAGAAGGTAAGATCAGGTGTGGAAAAGTTAGCAGCTGCTGTTAAGATAACACTGGGACCCAAGGGTAGAAATGCTATACTTGAGAAGAAGTTTGGTGCACCTACCGTCACAAAGGATGGTGTCACCGTAGCAAAGGAGATAGAACTGGAAGACCCATTCGAAAACATAGGTGCACAACTCGTACGTGAGGTGGCGAGCAAAACCTCAGACGTAGCAGGTGATGGTACTACCACCGCAACTGTACTTGCAGAGGCGATATTTCGAGAGGGGTTGAGAAATATCACTGCGGGTGCAAACCCGATGTTCCTCAAACGCGGTATCGAAAAAGCTATCAACACAGTGGTTGAGGAGCTCAAACGTATGTCGAAACCCACACAGAAGAAAGAGGAGATTGCGCAGGTAGGTACGATCTCAGCTAATAACGATCCGGAGATAGGCGAGATGATTGCTGAAGCTATGGAGAAGGTTGGCAAAGAGGGTGTGATCACCGTCGAAGAGGGGAAGGGCACAAAATTGGAACTCAAACTCGTAGAGGGTATGCAATTCGATAGGGGCTACATATCGCCATACTTTATCACGGATCCGGACAAGATGGAGGTGGTGCTCGAAAACGTACGTATCCTGCTGTACGATAAGAAGATAAGCTCTGTCAAACCATTGTTACCCATACTGGAACAGGTTGTACGTGAGGGTGGGTCACTGCTGGTGATTGCGGAGGATGTTGAAGGTGAGGCACTCGCTACCCTCGTAGTGAATAAACTCAAGGGTGTACTGAACTGTTGCGCAGTCAAAGCACCAGGTTATGGTGACAGAAGGAAAGCCATGTTGGAGGATATCGCTATACTCACCGGAGGTAGGGTGATCTCCGAGGATAAAGGGATGAAGCTCGAAAATACCACGATTTCGGACCTGGGTAGAGCGAAAAAGGTGAAGGTAGATAAGGAGAATACGACGATCATCGAGGGTGCAGGCGATAAATCGATGATCCAAGCACGTATGAACCAGATTCGTAAAGAGATAGAAGAAGCCACTTCGGATTACGATAAGGAGAAGCTACAGGAGAGGCTTGCTAAACTTGCAGGCGGTGTCGCAGTAATCTATGTGGGTGCACCTACAGAGCCTGAAATGAAAGAGAAGAAGGCACGTGTGGAGGATGCCCTACATGCAACGAAGGCCGCCGTCGAGGAGGGCATATTGCCAGGTGGTGGTGTCGCCTATGTACGTGCTATAAAGAGGGTGGAGGAGCTGGAGAAGAAGCTCGAGGGTGACGAAAAGATAGGCGTTCGCATAGTGAGAAACGCATTGGAGGCACCATTACGTCAGATAGCTATGAATGCAGGTTATGATGGCTCAGTCGTATTCCATAAGGTGTTGGAGGCTGATAATCCCAATATTGGGTTCGATGCCAACAAAGGTGAGATTGTGGATATGATGGAAGCCGGTATAATTGACCCCACCAAGGTGGTGAGAGTGGCACTCGAAAACGCCGGTAGTGTAGCATCGTTACTACTTACGAGTGATGTACTGGTTGTAGAGAAACCCGAGAAAGAGAAGGAGAAGACACCACCTATGCCAGAGTATTAATAGAGTAGGGGGAGCATGCTCCCCCTACTTTTAATCACAAAAATGCCACTTTATGAATACCAATGTGTAGAATGTGGATATAAATTCACGATATGGCAGAAAATAAGTGACCCTCCAATTGAGAGGTGTCCACGTTGTAAAGGCAAAGTTGAACGCATTATATCACCTAATCTTGGGATCATCTTCAAGGGTAGCGGATTCTATGTAACCGACTATAAGCATAAAGAGCAGCAATCCAAAGGTAAAAAGGAGAAAGAGAACAACGAATAACCTATAAAGTGTTGCCCACCGTATGAAGGCATATTCCAAAATCAATTTTGGCCTAAAAGTAGGTAAACGTGACAACGATGGGTTACACCCCATTATCAGCCTCATGGTGAAGATAAATTTCTACGATGAGCTTACAATCCTACCGGCAAGTAAATTTGAACTCCACAGTTCAGCCCCCCCATATGGCGAGGATAACTTAGTCTATAAAGTGGTGCACGAATTTTACCGCAGGATAGGTAAACCCCCACGTGTTAAGGTTATACTCAAGAAAAACGTATGGATAGGTAGCGGTTTAGGTGGTGGTAGTGCTGATGCAGCTACCGCGTTGAAGATGTTGAACGAATTTGAAGGCTACCCATTGAATAATAAGGAGTTGCTGGAACTCGGTCAGCAATTAGGTAGTGATGTACCATTCTTCTTGAATAGCAACGGATTGGCTATAGTGCTGGGTAAAGGTGAGACTGTACTGCCATTGAATGCGAAATTTCCGTTTCCTTATATATTGCTTGTCAATCCAGGAGTTGAAATATCGACACAGACAATGTATCAGATGCTGGATGAATTCAGAATCTCAACAGGTATAGAGAGTTGCTTGACATTTTCTGATAAAGATATAATCTTTTTGAAGGATGCCATCGAGAAAGGTGACTGGCATCTGTGGGATTGGCGAAACGAATTTGAACCGCTACTAAGGATGCGATACAAAGTTTATGACGAAATATACGAATGGCTAAAATCTATAGGGGCAGAGGTTGTAAGCATCACAGGTACAGGTGCGGCAATGTATGGGTTGTTCAAAAAGCCGCCACAGTTCAGCGTATGTAGTTGGAGGGTACAGCTTACTATGCCTGTCTATACTGGGGTGTAGGCTAATGGCAGGCCACGGGATTTTGGATCCCGGCGTGGTGGTTCGAATCCACCCACCCCAGCTAACCAACCGGGAGTGAAGATGTGGCAAAAGTTCTTTACTGAAGAACAGAATATGATACGTGAGCTTACACGTAAATTCACTGCGGAGAAGATCATACCCGTACGACGGGAGTTGGACGAAAATGAGGAATTCCCATGGGAGCTCGTTAAGGAGATGGCCAAACTCGACCTGTTTCGCATATTTATACCTGAGCAATATAATGGGCTTGGCGGTGGTGTACTCGATCTTGCAATAGCTGTTGAGGAGATGGCCAGAGGTTGTGCAGGTGTAGCCACCACATATGCAGCTAATGCGTTAGCAGCCTTCCCTATAATACTCTATGGGACTGATGAGCAGAAGCGCAAATATTTGCCACCTATTGCAAACGGTGAAAAGTTAGCCGCATTTGCGCTTACCGAACCCGAAGCTGGTTCAGATGCAGGTAACGTCAAAACACGTGCTGTGAGAGAGGGAGATCACTATATTATCACCGGTAGGAAGCAATGGATAACCAACGGCGGTGAAGCTGATATATATGTGGTTATTGCATCAACCAACCCCGATAGGGGGGCACGTGGTCTATCCGCCTTTATTATGGAAAAGGGTATGAAGGGGTTCGATTTCGGTAAGAAAGAGAAGAAGATGGGCATAAGGGCATCAGTAACGAGGGAGCTGATATTTGATGACGTGAAGGTACCCAAGGATAACCTTTTGGGGCGCGAAAACCTTGGCTTTGTAATCGCAATGCGTACATTCGACTACGCAAGGCCAGGTGTTGGTGCATTAGCTGTAGGTATAGCAGAAGCGGCACTCGAGGAAGCGGTTAGGTTTGCCAAAACCAGGCATCAGTTTGGGCAACCCATAAGTTCGTTTGAAGGTATACAATTTATGATTGCGGAGATGGCGACAAAGATAGAGGCAGCGCGTAGCTTAGTCTATATGGTTAGCAAATATATAGATAGTGGTGAGAAGGATATTTCTAAATACTCGGCGATGGCAAAACTTTTTGCATCCGACGTTGCTATGGAGGTTACCACGAAAGCTGTACAAATCATGGGTGGCTATGGTTATATGCGTGAATATCCAGTGGAGAAAATGATGCGTGATGCTAAAATCACCCAAATATATGAGGGTACCAATGAGATACAGAAGCTGGTGATTGCCGCCAAACTCATACGTGAGATAGTATGATCTTTATTTTCCTCCTATGTAGGATCATCGACGTCAATGTGGTATATTCACCCGAAAGCAAGAATGTCTATTACCACCGGGATGAGCCAAATTTACCGATCCTACCTGTACAGGTTAAACTCAAAGAAGATGAAAGGGTTATCAGCTATACATTAGCTGAAGCAGATAGTGTTGTAGAGTATATTGGTGAGACGGTTGATACTGATTGCAACACTGATGGGTTGGTACAATTTACAGGCGAAACCTTCATACGTGGTAGCAGGGTAGCTAACTTTGTCGTATATCCGGTTAGATACGTTGGTAATAAGCGTATCGATTACGAAGCGCTTACTCTACACATAGAAACAGATGTAGCGAAACGGTCACCGTTGAAATCGTTACGCAGTTCTATAGATAGGGGAGACTTCAAAAAGTATTGTGTATCGTACGCACCTTCTTTGAAAGGCGATCCAGTACACTATGTTATCATTACGGGTGAGGCGTTACTCAATAGTTTCAATAGATTGCGTCAGTTTTACCTCAAACGCGGTATCCCTACGGAAATAAGGACAGTAGAGTGGATAGCTGATAACTACTTTGGAATAGATCTGTGCGAAAAGGTACGCAATTTTATCAAAGATGCCTATGTGTTGTGGGGTACCAGGTACGTACTGATAGGGGGTGACCCTTCTATAGTGCCCATACGGTATGCGCGGTTCAAGGCAACCCCCGAGGATGATTATATACCGACCGATCTATACTATGCATGCCTCGATGGTAACTGGAACGCAGATGGGGATTGGGAGTTTGGTGAATTAGAAGATGAAGTTGACTTCGGTGTAGATGTATACGTAGGACGTATATCGGTTGAGACACCAGCCGAAGCTGATGCTGTGGTTGATAAGATAATAACCTATCAGACAACCCCTGATACTGGGTATGTACTTAAGATGCTATTCCTTGGTGCATATATATCGGAGCAGGAGAGTGGTGAAACCTACTGTGAAGATATAAGCAATGTAATACCGCAGAGATTTAATAAAGTCAAACTATACGAAAATCCTGATGGATATCCGGGTGCCGAAGATATAGCACCTGATGGTACACCACGAAGGGTGATAGATTCGCTAAACTCGGGATTCAACTTCATACTTTATGAGGGGCATGGTACACATAGAAATGTTCTCCTAAGATACCGTAACCCACGGGTGGCACTCACATCTATCGATATAAGTAGGTTAAACAATGGGCCACGATTATCTATATGGGAGTTGGTTAGCTGTCACATTGGGGCGGTGGATTACAACTGTTTTGCGGAAGCATTTATCAACAACCCAAATGGAGGTGGTGTCGCCATCAGGACGGCAACGCGGTTCGATTATCCAGCTATCGTTTTACCTGCAAATAAAAAGTTTTTTAAATTAATGATAGATTCAGCACTTACCATAGGTGAAGCGGCTGCCAAATCGTTAGAATACCTAATACCACAGGCGATGAGTGGTTATACTTATGAAAGAGATGTTATGCTATCTTCAATCCTTGTGGGCGATCCCATGTTACGGGCATGGACTGATACGGTTAAAGTACCGGAGTTACTTATAGATAGAGATAGCTTACCGCTTGGCTACTGTACTCTTACAGTTACTGTGACAATAAATGGTACACCTGTACCTGGTGCAAATGTTGCAGTATATAAGGAAGGGGAAGCTTTCGGTTATCAACACACGAACGAAGATGGGCAAGCTTGTTTCCCGTTATACCTTGAGACTGCAGATACTGGGTTAACAATAACGGTGTATGGCACAAACATATGTCCCGTAACACGTGAGATACCAGTCTATAGGGAAGGGCCTTTACCATCGTTTGCGGGTAAGGTGCCAATCACTCCGCTGGAGATAGGTACGGTTTGTAGTTTCAAAATTTTGATCAAAAACGATGGTGATACACCAGTTGCCGGTGATATAGTGGTGGGGTCACCCTATGCAGAAGGGAATACATCGCCACAGTCAATGGTGATCATAATCGATAGTACTGCAAAGTTTGAAGAGGTTACCCCCGGTGACACAGTATGTACGATCGACCCAGTAAGTATGATATTTTCGACTTCGATACCGTATTCGTTTGCAGTACCGTTTGAGCTTAGGATAAATGATAGCTGGATGGATACCTTTTATATAAATCCAAAAGCGCCACACGTTGTTTACCTGTACCATAGATGGGTTAGCTTTCGGGATACAAGCTATTACGTGCCAATTTTCAAGAACATAGGGGATGCTGTTGCACGGGATGTGGGGATATCCATAGATAGTGTTGAGGGTGGTAACTTCCGGTTTATGCATGTTACGTTGGATTCGTTGCCACCCAAAAGCGAACATGCGGTACGGTTCGCTTATGAAAGTGTTGGCCCTTTGAGCTTTAGAATATCGTGGGTTGAAGCACATGGTATAACTGGCGAAAAGTGGATATCGAAAGAAGTAGTACAACCTATCGATAGTATCTGGGCATATCCAACAGAAAGGGCTATCATAATTAACTGGTCATCCAGCTCCATGTATTTCAATATCTATAGGGAAGAAGCAGATACCTTTATTCGTATTAACAGTTTACCTATATCTGGGGCAACATATTACGAAGATCGCAATATAGAATTGGGTGATGCATATAGGTATTACGTGACGGCATTGGATAGCTTCGGTAACGAAAGTATGGCCTCCGACACTGTATTTGAGAGCAGTTATCCATCTGCTTACCCGGGTTGGCCTATAAGACGTATCACGGCACACATAGAAGGGAATGCGGTTGCTGTGGATATGGACAACGACAACATCTGTGAGATCATCGTGAATACGGTGGCAGGGTCACTTTATGTGTTCAACCTACAAGGTGAGGTGTTAGATGGCTTTCCAGTGTATGTGGAGAAAAGTTACGCAGCACCAGCGGTAGGTGATTTGGATAACGATGGTCAACCTGAAATAGTAAACGTAAGTTGGTATCCACCGTTGAAAGTTACAGCCGTACGTGCGGATGGTAAAATATGGTGGCAAAGAACAATAGAGGGTGGCAGTATCGCTAACCCTGTGTTGGCTGATTTAGATGGCGATTCACTATTGGAAGTGATAGTCACAACGTTATCAGCTGATATATACATATTTCGGTACAACGGTACAAGCTATACTGATGATACAACTGGATTATTCAAAGCAGTTACTGGGGGTGCAACATACAATCCGCCAGCTGTTTGTGATCTCGACAACGATGGCTATCCTGAAATAATCTTTGGTGGTGGTACATCCAACAAGCTTTATGTATGGCATAGTAATGGTGATACCATGACAGGCTTCCCTGTGAATTTAGGTGAATGTGTAAGTCGTGCCCCTGTAGTGGGTGATATTGTGAGCGATTCAACAGGCTTAGAGATTGCAGTTAACACCACAACAAAGCTATACGTGATAGATCATAAAGGGAGGATATTGCCTGGATGGCCACAGGAAGTGATAAACGACCAAACCTGGGTAACTTTTGGTGCATCACCTGTGTTGGCGGAACTCGATGGCGACGATAATTTGGAGATTATAGTTGGTGGTATACCTGGGATATACGTGTATGCTTATGACGGTACATTATGCCTACCGATACTACCACGGGCTGAACCTTCAGTAGGTGATCCAGTCGTTGTAGATATTGATAACGATGGGATTAAGGAAATATTTATCGGTTCTAAGGATGATCATCTCTATTGTTATCAGGCAAATGGCCAGAAAAAGCCAGGCTTCCCGATACATGTGGATTGGTACACATGGGGTGACCCCACAATCACAGATGTTGACAAGGATGGCGACCTCGAGATCATACAGACAACGCTCGAGGGTACAATCTACATGTGGGATATAGATGCAGCTTATGAGCATGAAGATATCGATTGGCCAATGCATAGGCATGACCCTCATTACACAGGCGTGTATGACAAACCTATCACTACAGTAATGGAGGACCTTGTATCTACGATGAAAGTTGAACTATATCCTACCATAACCACAGATATGGTGAGGATGCGACTTATGCTACCTGTAGATACGAAGGTATCGGTTAAAGTATACAATACATTGGGGCAACTCGTGAAATGCTGGACATGGCACCTTACACGTGGTGTACATGAAGTTGATTGGCGTACTTATAGCTTGCCAACCGGCATATATTTCATATATTTGGAATCTCTTGATAAGAGGTTAACCAACAAGATAGTGGTTGTACACTGATGGCAGAGAAAGGTAAAATCCTGATAGTTGAGTCACCCACGAAAGCTAAAATCATAAGTAAGTTTCTGTCTGGTTACAAAGTGCTATCATCTAAGGGGCATATCAAAGATTTGCCCGAGAATGAGTTGGGGGTTGATGAACATAATAACTTCAAACCCACATACGTTATCATTCCTGGCAAGGAAAAGATTGTGGAGCGACTACGTACAGCTACAAAGCATGCAAAAGAGGTCATAATAGCGACTGATCCTGATCGTGAAGGTGAAGCAATAGCATATCATATTGCCGAGGAGATAAAGCGGCCGATACATAGGGTGCTATTTTATGAAATAACACCACAAAGCGTACGTAAGGCTATAAAGGAGCGACTTGATATCGATATGAACAAGGTGCATTCGCAGCTTGCACGTCGGATATTGGATAGACTGGTAGGTTATAAGGTGAGCCCATTATTGTGGAAAATCATAGGTAGCGGACTATCAGCAGGTAGGGTACAGAGTGTGGCACTCAGGCTCATCTGTGAACGTGAAGAAGCCATAAGGAAATTTAAGCCACGTGAGTATTGGGAGATATACGTTAAGTTTACGTGTGAGGCAGGTAGCTTTATGGCGAAGTTGGAGGAAATAGGTGGCAAAAAAGCGAAGATCGAATCCGAACATGATGCCATAGATATTGTGGATAAGATAAGGGGGGCAAAATTTCACGTGAGTGAGTTCAAGATATACGATAAGAAACGTTACCCACACCCTCCTTACGTGACATCGGCACTACAGCAGGATGCTGCCCATATGTTGAAGTTTGCACCTTCCTACACGATGAGGATCGCACAGAAGTTATTCGAGGGTATCGAAATGGATGACGAAGCGGAGGGGCTCATCACCTACATGCGTACGGATTCGGTAAGGGTGAGCCGTCACGCACAGCTGGAGGCACGTGAGTATATCAAAAGAATGTGGGGGGATGAGTTTCTACCTGGTTCACCACCAAAGTACAAGGAGAAGGCAAAAATAGTGCAGGGTGCACACGAAGCTATACGGCCAACAAAAGTGAGTAGGGAACCTGATAATGTGAAAAGATACTTAAGTGAGGACGAATACAAGCTATACAAGCTGATATGGTGCCGCTTTGTTGCATCACAGATGAACCCCGCTATATACGAAGTTAGGGAAGCTACGATAGAAGGTGATGGATTCACCATGAGAGCATCATCGCAGGCGATTAAATTTGAGGGTTTCCTTAAAGTATGGGATGAGAAAACCAAGGCTGGCGAAAGTTTACCCACTCTAACTCCTGGCATGGAGTTAAACGTGGAGGCAATCTACAAGAAACGCAAGTTTACACAACCGCCACCAAGGTATACTGAAGGTAGTATGGTGAAGGAGTTGGAACGTCTGGGTATAGGACGTCCATCCACATACGCTATCATTATATCAACGTTAAAAGATAGAAAGTATGTGGTCAAAAGGAGAGGCTACCTGATACCCACCGACTTGGGTGAAAGAGTTAACCGTATCCTTGTGAAATACTTTGCAGATATATTCAATGTGGAGTTCACCCGCAACATGGAGAAACAGTTAGATGAAATTGAAGCAAATAAGGTCGATTATCTGCAGGTGCTGCAAGCTTTTTATAGGCCATTCAAAAAGGAAGTGGAGGAGGTCGAGAAACACAAAAAGGAGATACGTGCCACAATAAAGGAAAGACGTGACGAATCGTGCCCAATATGTGGGGCACAGCTTACCGTCCGATATGGTAAATTTGGTAGATTCCTTGCATGTAGTAGGTTTCCAAAGTGTAAATATACGAGACCATATCCCACAGGGGTTAGATGCCCCAATTGCGGAGGTATGTTAGTCGAACGTATGGATAAGCAAGGACGTCTGCTTTATGTTTGTGATAACCCAAACTGCCATTTCATGCTGAGGGATAAACCTATAAACATGAAATGCAATAAGTGTGGCTACCCCATACTTTTGGATAAGGTGAAATATTACGAATGTCCTCGCTGTAAAACCAAGATATATTTCAAAAATGGGAATACATCGTAGATCCATGATTGACAAGCCTCTGGATCAATATATCTTTAACACCAATATTGACATATGTTGAGATGCATTATCTTGAACATGAAATACCTTGACAATGTAGATGATGGTTGCAATATCTAACATAACAAGGAGGTAGGATGAAGAAGGTTGATCTTGCCGCCAGGATAGCCGAAAAGGCCGGTATTTCCAAGAAAGCGGCCAAGGCGGCTGTTGATGCGTTTATGGAGACAGTGACAGAAGCACTTGGCAAGGGCGAAAAGGTTACACTCGTGGGGTTTGGTTCGTTTGTTGTAAGACAGAGGGCACCACGTACCGCACGTAACCCAAGGACAGGCGCCCCTATAAGGGTACCAGCCAAGAAGGTGCCCAAGTTCGTGCCCGGTGCTAAGCTCAGGAAGGTGGTTGAGTAAGTATTAACCCCGGCCAACTCCGTTGGCCGGGGTCTCCTAATTTCCATGGATGACACATTCTGGATGCATGAAGCACTTAAAGAGGCTAAACTTGCATTCGAAGAGGGTGAAGTCCCTGTAGGTGCTGTCATCGTTAAAAATAACCGTATCATAGGGCGTGGCCACAATAGGGTGGAGGCACTCAAAGATCCGACTGCACACGCGGAGATACTGGCGATCACAAGTGCTGCCAATACACTGGGGGATTGGCGGCTAAATGGTTGTACAATATATGTGACACTCGAACCTTGTCCCATGTGTGCAGGTGCTATATGGGTTGCAAGAATATCCAGGTGTGTATTTGGTGCATATGATACACGGATTGGTGGCATAGTGAGTAAGTTTAGATGTTGTGAGGGCATTGAGGTAAAAGGTGGCATACTGGAACGTGAAGCCATTGAGTTACTACAGAGATTCTTCAAAAATCTACGTAATACAGCTGATTGACTTATAACATAGTACGATAAATTTAACATATGGTAGATGAGGATGAAATATTGAAAGTATCACGACTTGCATACCTGGAGTTTAAGGGTGACCAACAGCAAGCATTTATTGCACAATTTCGGAAGATACTTGAATACTTTGCACAGATACGTAACGCCCCCACTGGCGAGCTACCCGTACACTTTAGTAAAGCTTCTCTTATTTTACGTGAGGATATTCCCGGCAAATCGTTATCACCAGACGAGGCGCTCGCCAACGCTCCACGGAGGGAAGGTACCTACTTTGTGGCTCCCAAAATCCGATGGGCAAGAGATACATCCCAATAATAATTGGTCTATTGCTTGTATCCATAGTTTTGCTAACCCTATGTGGTGTGTTCAACCCCATCATCAAATCGCAACTCGAACGTATCTTGGGTGTTGATATACAGTATCTGTATGGTAACCCATTTCGACAGCTGACCCTGAAAAACATACGCTCGGATATGGTTGCCATTGATTCCGTGGTCGCTGAGATCTCACTTATCGGGTTATTACGTAAGCGATTATCGAGGCTCAGAATATTCAACCCTTCCATTACTTATAAACCAAATAGCACCGTAACTGCTACAGGGAAGTTTCCTTTGATAATCGAGCATCTCGATATCGTGAAACTTTCGATTGCTTCTCTACCACTCATCGGAAACGCTGTACTCCGTGGTGCAACCGCAGGTATGAAGGATAACCTGTTTTGGCTATCTGGTAAGGGGCTCATCTTCCGTAACCGTAACTGGGGACATGTCTCGTTAGTAATCAACTTACAACCCAATGGGGTGAGGATCGATCGATTTCGTATCGAAGGCGATACCTACTGGTTAACCTTATCTGGTATATTAAGTGACGATTCATTGTTAAATTTCGAAATATGTGGGTTACCTATCTCATATTTAGATACCACTTTTGACGGTAGTTTGATCCTAAAAGGTATGACGGACCTCAATACTGTTACCGCTGAATGGAAGATACAGGACGCATACTACAGGGGTAACTACATTGGTGATGGTTCAGGTAGACTTCGCTGGTATGCTGACACGTTCAAATTTTATGATATAGCATGGCGTAATGGTGACAGTCAGATAGAGGGTACACTCACCATGTGTTACCCCCAGTACTACGGTGATTTCTGTGTACATAACCTTAATCTATGTGATTTCATAGAGCATGCCTTATGTAATACCGATTTGGAAGGTAATGTACATGTCGAAAGTGACGGTACCAGTATCCACCTTACCTATGACGTAGCGGGTAGACTGGATGAAAGGTTACTCGATAGAATCACAGGTACTACAGTTTTTGCTGCAGATTCTTATGAGATATTGCACCTTATGTTACGATTCCTTAACGGTCGATTATCTTTAGCTGGTCGCATCGTACACGATACGTTGGATCTAATTGTCGATGCCAACAATTTCCCAATATCGGGGTTCGGCTATCCAGTCGATGGCTTGCTAACAGGTAGGTTTCGGCTACAGGGTACGCTTGGTGCACCTTCACTGAAAGGTGGTGTACGTATCGTGCAGTTTAACACCCCATACGTGAGTGCTATGAACTTAGATGCCAATTTTGACCTCTCACTACAGCCGCCCACTGGTAAGCTTTACCTATATTTAAGGGATGCTATTATCGGTAACCTCAAGCAAGATATTTGGGGGATAGAAACCACACCTACTGAAATAGGTTGGCAGTTCCGTGCCACTGGTACCGGCAAGGATGCACATTTCTACCTATGTGGGTTAAGTTATATAGACGAGTGGCACATAGATTCCGTTAATATTCGATACGAGGATATACATCTATCAAACGTTACACCTTTGGTACTGCGGTGGGAAGATGGGCTACATATCGAGGGTAGATTTAACGTCGAGGGTGGTCATCTCTCGCTGTCTGGTAAATATGATCCACATGATATAGCCTTACATATTTGGACAAAGGGGGTGCCAATCAAATTGCTGCTACCCGAGCTCAGTGGCTACGCAGATGCCGAGGTCACGTTTACCGGTACATACGATGACCCACAGGTTGAGGCACATGGTTTAGTATACGACCTACTCTACGTATTCCCTAACCCCATCTATAGCTATGCAGTTGATACAGTAAGGTTTACGCTCGTCATACATGATGATACGCTACACTTTTTGGAACTTGGCTTCAAAAATGGCACTGGATATGGTGAAGCTGTGGGCTGGTTACCGTTTTCTTTAAGGAAATTTCGTCCCACTCTGTTGCCAAAGGAGTGGTACTGGGATGTTAAGCTACATGATTTACCGTTTACGGAACTGTTCCCACCAATGGTGGATGCAGATATAGCGAAAGTATCGGGTGGACTCAAAATTGTCGGCACTTACGAGTATCCACTCTTTTATGGTGAACTATCTATTGATGGGGCTAACCTACAAGCTCCAGTGTTTGGATTCAATGCCGACACGTTTGTCAGCCATATACAGCTGAATGGTGACACTATCACGTTGGTTGATACAAAAGTTGGTGAAACGCTCAATGTCACCAATAACTTGATATTACTTCATCCTGGTGTGAAGGCTGATAATCTTCACATCGAAGGTACTAACGTGAGGATTGCACGCCCTGATTTACAAGCTGATATGGATATAGAGCTTACTGTTGACGGTAACCTACAATATCCATTAATAAGTGGCAAAATCTACATCAATAATGCCATTTACACTGCAGAGTTTAATGAAATAATGGGTGGTCCATACCCTCCGATAAGGTTTAACCTCGAAGTGGTATTCCCCAGAAACGTATGGGTTAAAAATTCCACCGCCAATATGGAATTGGAGGGCGATGTGCGATTGATTACACAGCTCGACCGCTTATTGTTTACTGGGAATGCCAACGTCAAACGTGGTTATTTCTACTATTTTGATAGGAAATTTGAGATAACGCGGGGTAGGTTCAGTTTCGAAAATATTACCGAATTCAACCCCAAGATCGACCTATCCGCATATACTGTTGTGAAGCACCTCGAGATACGTGGTGGTAAAAGTGAACCCATTGAGGACACTATTAAATTGGGGGTAACCGGCTATTTTGGGGATATGCAGTTTACACTCAGTTCCGTACCACCACGCCCATTGACTGATATTGTTTCATTACTTGTGTTTAATGTAGTGCCTCAACGAACGTTAACCCCTGATGAGCTTGTTATGATGCTACCCGAACGTACTATATCTTATCTCTTACAGAAACAGGTGATGCCAGCTACAGATATCTTCGATATGTTTGCGTTAGAACCTTATATTGCAGGAGGTAAACCTGGTTTCAGGTTAGCCGCTGGTAAATACCTATCGCCAACGTGGTTCATCTTCTACATGCGTGATTTGGCCACACATGACGAATTGATACGCAGTGAATACTATCTGCGTCGTAGGGTGTTACTCATAGGTGAACGTAGCTCAACTACGTTCAGGGTGGGTGTAGAGTTTAAGATACGTTACTGACATGTATCTATACGGGGTACTTTTTGCGGTAATAATTATCCCATTGATATGGTTGAAACGCAACCGATTATTTTTGCCATTACGTATACTGGTGGTAGGGTGTATGATACTACTTGTGAGTGAACCCTTCCTTTATCGCACATTTGTACGTAGGTACCCAATATTTGTGCTGGTGGATAACTCACGTAGTATGCGGTTGTGGCAACCTGAGATCGATAGCTTGCTGCAGCTTATAAAATCTAACCACCCGGAATACAAGATATATATATTTCCAGAGGCTGATGCCTTAACATTTACTGCGGATAGTAGCCCAATTGTTGACCACCTTAAGAAGGTATCACGAACAGCAAGCGCCATCATCCTCGTATCAGATGGTAACGAAACCACCACACGGCTATCGTGGACAAATTTACACTCAATAGCTGTGCCGGTTTACCCTGTGAACTTACCCGATAAAGTATGGGCTGATGTAGGGTTGATAGATATGATAGTGAGAGAGCCTATCTATTCACACGATAGTGTATCCGTAGTCCTTATTATACGTAATGATACCTTGCCCATTACGAGTGGGCTCACATTCTTAAAGGATGGCGAACCAATATTCAACAAAACGTTACACCTGGGTAGCGGTATCAACGAAATCAACTTAAAGCTGAAATTCGACCACCCCGGTATCCATAACCTACAAGCATCGATAGATGTACCTGAATGGGATATCAATCCATTTAATAATCAGCTCACGGTACCAATACGTGTGGTTGCCCCCAAGCGTGTGATCTGGATAGGTAAACCCTCATGGAACTTCAAGTTCCTCAAACAAAGTGTTGACAACAAAAAGGGTATAGTGTTGGATTATTATCTTGAGATAGCGCCTGGAGTTTACTGGACACCAGCGGGTAAAATTACACAGCTACCTGATAGCTGGCCATCAGCTGATATCGTTGTACTCGACAACTATAGTATCAGAAACCTGCCAGCTACACAGACTCTTGTGATGATCGGTGGTATCCAGCATAGGCTGTCACCACTTATACCACCATGTTCATACAGGAGTGGTACTTTCTATCCAAACTTCAAATCTGTCACATTACAGGGGTTGCAGGATACTTTGTTGGTATTCCATGAATTGTATGTCTTTAACGGGCTAAAAGAAGGTACCCAGGTATGGGCTACCTTATCACCCAAGGTACAGCATCTGGGGCATATCGAGCTACCACTTATTGTATGGCAACCCTACACACAGCCCAAAGTGTTACATATTGCAGTGAACGACATATGGCGATGGGATTTCGTCACCTCCGGTAAGTTTAGCAAGCTGCTTTTTGAATACCTGCTATATGGGGTTGATTACCCCTACGTGCAATTTATGACACCACTCCATGTACAAGAAGGTATCGCACAAAGGATAGATTTCATGATATGGTTGACACCTGATGAACGTTACGAAGATACTATTCGGGTGAAACTCAACGATAGCGAGCATAAACTGTACCCCACCGATGGTGTGTACCATCTGTATGTTAATGCGCTACCCGAAGGTAAACACCACATGAGGGTTGAATTCGGCAACCACACATGGATCGATACGCTGCTCGTAGAGCCATTACCAGTAGAAGATAGGCTATATGGGGTGGATCGGTTCACTCTACAGCAGATAGCGGATGCTACTGGTGGTACAATCATAGATTCGATAGCCCAGCTTTCTGAGGTTAAACCCGTCAGCGTACGACGACCTGTATTTTTCTCACAGAGCTTATGGTTTCTTCTGCCGTTCTTTGCATTGTTTGTTGTAACTTGGTTACTGGAGAAACGATAATGTTTGACCGTGAGTTAAAGGTTGGTGATATAGAGGTGACACTGCTGTGGTTCGACTCCATGGGTGCAAAATGTAGTTCGATATTTGTTCAAACCCCAGACATTAAGTTGCTCGTTGACCCCGGTGCTGCTGGTATGCAACCCTCGTACCCGTTACCGGATGATGTCAAAGATAAGCTACGTGCAATAGCACTTGAAAGGATAAGCAGCTATGCCCAACAAGCGGATGTCATTTTCATTTCACATTATCACTATGATCACCATACGTTACCGGAGAAGGTGCCCCACCTCTATGACA
>JAGGUB010000120.1 GCA_021158725.1 Caldifarciminota bacterium
GTGCGAGCAGGTAATCAACTTGAGTTCTTACCCGAAAGCAAAGCACGCAGTTTGATAAAGGGTTGAGGGTCAACTTTTTAGGTTATCTTTTAAATGGGGCGGCGTAGCCAAGTGGTTAAGGCGGGGGTCTGCAAAATCCCTATTCCCCGGTTCGAATCCGGGCGCCGCCTCCTGAGGAGGTTGTATGCCGTGCGGTAGGAAGCGTAAGCTGAAAAAGATCAAAAAACACAAGCTCAAGAAGCGTCGCAAACGTGAACGCCACAAACGCAAATAAGCGGCCGTAGCTCAAAGGATAGAGCGCTGGCCTCCGGAGCCAGAGGCTGGAGGTTCAAGTCCTCTCGGCCGCATCCTTTTAATTCAACTTATGAACATCATTAGGCCATTTGATCCATGGCGAAGTAAACTATGTACGTGTCCAACTAAATATTCGTTTTGTCCTTACACAGGGTGTAGCCATCGATGCGTATATTGCTATGCAACCGCATACATACCAAATTTCTATAATATAAGGGTCAAAAAGCAGCTTGAATCAAGGTTAGTACGTGATGTTAGAAAATTGCCAGTAAATGCCCTAATCTCCATCGCTAATAGTTCGGATCCATATCCACCTGAAGAGATGACACTGCGGCTCACCAGGAAGGCACTCTCCATACTGGCGAACGCGCCTGTACGAGTTCTTATAATAACAAAAGGTACAACCATCGTCAGGGATATCGATATATTAAAAAGGATGCGAGTAGCGGTTGCGTTCTCAATATCTACAATAGACGAACGATTAGCTAAGAAGCTCGAACCCGGTGCCCCCACACCGGAGGAGCGGTTTAAAGCAATCAAACAATTAGCTGATGAGGGTATACCTACGATACTGCGAATTGACCCGATATTCTGGAAGCTTACAGATGGGGAGATTGATGAAATATTGACTATCGCAAAATCGGCCAATGTCGTACATATTGTTGCAAGTACGTTCAAGCCACGTCCGGATGGCTGGAATAGGATCAAAAATGTGCTACCTGGATGGGCCAAAACCGTTGAACATTATTACCTAAAAGGTGAGACTTATCAACGTACTTATTACTTACCTTCTGCCATACGGTATGAACTTATGCGTAGGGTGTATGATAAAGCCATAAGCTTGGGGTTTACATTTGCCACATGTAGGGAAGGATTTACAGAACTACATACGGGAGGATCATGTGATGGTAGTCACCTCATTCCTACTGTCCACCCTACATCATTGTTTGCTAAAATGGGTTGACTTGCTTCATGTAGAGATAATTAAAATAGGATGAAAATTCTCTTAATCTTGTTATCAATGTTTATAGGATGTAAAGGAGGTAATATGTTCAAAGATGTACGTGAACCCGCGGTTGCAGGTCAATTTTATCCTGACGATCCTAAGCTTTTGGGCAACACAATAGAAGAGTATCTCAACAAAGTAGATAAGAAAATAGAAGCTCCCATCTTGGGTATAATTGTCCCACATGCGGGTTACCCATTTTCAGGGCAAACTGCTGCGTATGCGTTTAAACAGCTTAAGGACAAGACTTACACCACCGTGATACTGATAGGGCCAACGCATCACTACTCTCTGGAACATGCATCCGTAGCGCCATTCGATGCGTATCGTACACCGTTGGGTACCATAGGGGTGGATGTCGAGGTACGTGATGAGTTATTGAAATCCCCCTATATCGATACAATACGTGATGCACATCTACCTGAACATTGTCTTGAGGTGGAGCTACCATTCCTCCAAAAGGTGCTCGAAGGTGAATTCAAGATTGTACCTATGTTGACGGGGTCACCAACCTGGGATAACTGTGAACATCTTGCCAAAGCCATAGTTGGGGTGATAGATAAGTTTGAGGACCGTCAATTCCTGTTGGTGGCAAGTTCCGACTTTTACCATGGTTACGATTACGAAGAATGTAAACGTACGACCAGTAAAGCTGCAGAATACATAGCGAATTTCGACCCCAGTGGGTTTTATCACTACTATGTGGATAATTTACGTCATGACATACATATAGCGTGTGGGGCTGCACCCATAACTACGGTGCTGTTGGTTGCACAAAGGATGGGCGCCGATAAGGTAGAGCTACTGCATATCACTAACTCGGGTGATGTAACCGGTAGGAAAGAGGGTTATGTAGTAGGTTATGCAAGTTTCGCAATCCTCAAAGGTAAGCACGGTCTCAGCTTAGATGAGAAGCGTCACTTAATGAAGATTGCCAAAACTGCCATCGAAAGGGCAGTAAAAGGTGAACCTATTCCAAAGTTTGATGCCGGTGGGTTCGAACGTCTCGCACGTAAACAGGGTGCCTTCGTGACAATAAATAAACATGGCACCTTACGTGGCTGTATAGGGTTCATACGGCCAATCTATCCACTCTATGAGGCGGTTAAGGAAGCAGCTATAGCTGCAGCATTACATGATCCAAGGTTCCCACCTGTTACACCGGATGAGCTCAAAGATCTGGAGGTCGAAATCTCGGTACTATCACCCATGGTTGAGGTTAAGGATATCAACGAAATAAAGGTAGGAAGAGACGGCCTCTACATAGTATATGGTGGGTTCTCTGGCTTGCTACTACCGCAGGTGGCTACAGAATACGGATGGGATAGGACCACATTCCTGGAACATACCTGTGTGAAGGCAGGTTTACCACGTGATTGCTGGAAAGAGCCCGGCGTACGTATATTCAGGTTCACGGCAGAGGTGTTCAGCGAAGAAGAGATTGAATGATATTTCTACTTCTGTTGGCCCTCACATTTGATGAAGACCTACAGTTAGCCAAAGGTTTATTCAGTGATAGCCTTTATTGGGTGGCAAGGGATCAATTCCTTCGTGTAGTAGAAAAGTATCCGGATAGCCCCAACGTAGATGAAGCCGCCTTTTGGGCAACTGAATGTATGTTCAGGTTAGCTCAATATCAGAAATGTATCGAGGAGTGGAAACGATTTATCGAGGATTATCCATTCTCCGACTATATACCAAAAGCATACTTAAGGATAGGTGAAAGCTACTATTACCTTGGTGATAAGGAGGCAGCCCGACGGTATTTTACTGAGGCCACCAAACATGGTGAATCCGATGCGTACTATTGGTTGGGCGATATGCAATTAGACGATAGTAATTACGTATCTGCACTGGAGATGTTGGATAAGGTGAACCCCGGCTCACCATATTATGAATATGTGCTTTATGATAAAGCCTATGCATGGTACAGGTTGAAAAACTATGAATCATGTCTCGACCTCGTAAAGGAGTTCCGTAGTAAATATCCCTCAAGTTCGCTCATACCAGATATACTTGCGCTCACGGTACGTGCATATATGGGGCTCAACAAATACAGTGAGGCACGTTCGACCCTCGATAGCTTGGTGATCAGTACACCACGTGATGCATTCACTAAGGGTAGCTTATATCTGGAGCTTGGGGATACTGTCACAGCATTGAATATACTAAGTGAAGTGAAGGGAGATAGCGAATACACACCACGTGCATTATTGGTGGTGGGTGATATATATCTCAGTAGAGGGGACGATACGAGTGCGATAGAAGTTTATAAAAGGTTGCTCGACTATCCTAACCTACAGCAGGTAGCACGTGAGCGGCTCGGTCGTATCTATTACCTACGTGGTGAATACGAACGTGCAATCGATTACCTA
This sequence comes from Caldifarciminota bacterium, assembly GCA_021158725.1. Classification (GTDB taxonomy): domain Bacteria; phylum Hydrothermota; class UBA3073; order NMUJ01; family NMUJ01; genus NMUJ01. Next base: position 3,676 of record JAGGUB010000120.1, read on the forward strand.
AAACCTGTAACATCGTATGATGGACGGTTGTTACTTGCACATACGTACTTTGCAAACAACGAGCTACATGAAGCTTATAAGATATACAGCGAACTATCTAACAAATATGGTGCTATCGAACCACTGTATTGGGCTGCATACTCGGCATTTAAGTTGGGTAAATCTGATGTCGCACTTACCCTATTTAACAAACTGCTGGATAAGGGAGCAGCTGATTACTTACCCAAGGTATACATGGTGTTGGGTGAGCTATACTTTGAGAATGGCGATTACGTACAAGCTGCGGATTATTATGCGAAGGCACAAAAATTTCCAGAACTCAAAGAACGTGCATTGTTGGGTGAGGTGACAGCACTGTTGATGGCACAAAATGTAAAACGTGCATACGAACGTGCACAGGTGTTGGTGAAAGAGTATCCCAGCCCCGATGCATACAGGAAGCTGGCCGAAGCTGCATACCTTACGGGTAAGCTAAATGAAGCCGCTGAGTACTACTTAAAAGCGAGCCAAGCATGGGATATCTATCAAGCTGGCAGAATATACTATGAATTAGGGGATTACAGTAATGCAATAACAGTGTTGCAACATTTCACACAACAGTATCCAGCGCACGAGGTTGCAGCTACTGCAAGTTACATGCTGGGATGGGCCTACAAGCGGAAGGGTAACCCCACAAAAGCTATAGAGGTATGGAATACGTTAATCCATGATTATCCATCGGATACTATTGTCTATCACACGAATATAGCGTTGGGTGATGCATACTTTGATCGTGGTGAATATAAGGATGCACTCAACGCATATGAGAGAGCGCTCAAGCTGGCAAACGTAGGAGCTACGAAGGTGCTCACTGCAATTAGGGGTATACTTCACGCTACGATAAAATTACGTGGCGTAAAGGCTGCATTTAGGGTGGCACGTGATTTGGCAACCCAGTACAGTGGAAGAGACTGGTGTGATGCGATATGGTTAACAATGGGTGAGCTTGCCGATCTGGAAGGCGAACCCCGTTATGCAATAAACGCATATGGAAGGGTAAAACATACACGATACGTACCGGAAGCATTGTATGGGTTGGCACTCATATACGAGAAGATGGGTAAACTACAGACAGCTATGGATTATCTTCAACGTATAGTTAACGAGTATCCCAACTCCAACAAGGTGACAGCTGCATATTACGAGATGACAAAGTTGTACATGATGCAGAATAAATACGAGACTGCTATGACGGTAGCAAACAAATTGCTATCCCTATACCCCGACGCACCCGAGGTACCTTATGTGAAGCTGTTGGTGGCCAAAATCCACTACGAACAGGGTAACTATAACGAAGCGCTTGAGTTACTGAAAACCTTAAACCTACTCGAGGGTAAGCTTATAGAAGCACAGATATACTTGAAACAAAATAAATTGGACAAAGCCGAATCTGTCGTATTACAGGTGATAGCAGGTAATGATATCACATTGAAACCCGAGGCAAGATATTGGTTAGGCGAAATATATTACAAAAGGGGTGACAAGTCACATGCGATGGAGGAGTTTCTTAAGGTCAAATATCTGTACGGTGATAACAGCTGGGTAACACCTGCGCTGTTCAGGGCAGCCGAGATAGCCGAGGAGCTGGGTGACTCCAACAAGGCGAAGGAATTATACAGAAAGGTGATAGAAAGGGGTGACAAACCCGATCTCATCAAGCAAGCCAAACAGCGGCTTAGGAGATTATGATAAGCTGGCTACTGGTTATATTGGTAGCTACGGAGGAGCTCGAGTTACCTCAAGTAATAATTTATGGGGAACGACAACTGAAGTTACAGGTATGGATACCAAGGATAGGGCTGATCGATAGCCCCTACGTTACACGTAACGTAACGTACAGGTTAGGTGAAGAGCGAAGCCTTAGGGTACCACACTTCGGTAGCAGAACTCATCAAGTAGAAGGTAGGTTGATGGTTGGGGTTACTGAGTTAACACTATCTGCTGTATATTCGAGAGTGGTGACAAACCTAAACTTATATTTCGATAAACATCGTACGAAATGGGGGTTAAGCAGTTACATAGGAGTTAAACAAGCCAGCACATATGCGGATATCTATAGGTTGCCAAGCAACAGAGGGCGTTTCGTAAAGGTTCGTACGAGGTACCCGGTAAGCTCCAACATCACCCTATGGGGTGATTACAATCGTTTCATAGACAACGGATATGGGGCACAACTTAAGCTTGGCATAAAATACGGAATGCGGATACAAGACATGCGATTCGTGTTCATGTGTGAGCTCGCTGATAAAGAGTTTGTGGCAAACATACTCCCTTGTTATACACTGAAGTTTGGGATGACATCGTTAAGGGTGGGCTTACCGGTTGCAGTTACTGCACACCATATTTTTGTGACACCATACCTACAGTTCATAACGAATGCGATAGGTAAGCTTGCCATCACAGCTGTACCAAGGTATGGGATGCTGACCAACAGTGATGCGATACCAGAGAATCCTTTCCATAGAGATGTACCCCATTTAAGTCGTCGCTACGATGTGACAGCAAGTTGGTGGATATCAACCATCGAGCTGGGTGCAAGCTTAGTACGTAACTATCCCGGGTTTAAGATAGATTCACTAAATTACAAATGGTGTGATACCTCACTCACTATGGTATATCTGAAGTTATATAACCTACAGGTTGAGTGGTACCTGACCAACCCGCAACATATCCCAAACATACGAATAAATTTTAACTACACGACACGATACGGTGATATATCAGTACAAGCCAGCAACTACAGAGGTAACCCCCTTATCGATATTGGATATAGATATGAAAGTAAAATCATCCCAAACTTATCCATCATGGTGGAAGTGGAGAACCTACTCGATAGAAGTTATTCCATATGGCACGGTCTAAATGAACCACGTCGCAGGGTGAGCGTAGGTGTGGGGGTTAAATTCTGAAA
>JAGGUB010000026.1 GCA_021158725.1 Caldifarciminota bacterium
ATCATAAGGATATACACTGAAAGAGGTGACCTCATCAAGACCATCGTACATGACGATGGTAGTGGTGACGAAGCGTGGGAATCGGTTACCTCATCACGTCAGCTTGTAGTAAGCGGTGTATATATTGCGCACTTTGAGGTAACCCGTGACTATTACGATCCAGAGACTGGTGAACTGCTATACAAGAAAGGCGATCAAGCTATCCGCAAATTTATAATAATTCGGTAGGAGGTGAAATGCGCGCTATACAGTTCAAAGCATTGCTATTCGTGGCAATTATTGCATCCATCAGTTGTGAGAAATTTCGTACCGAGGAGTACCACATGAAAGATGTTGATATACGGGCATGTGCGTATCTTACAGATAGCTTAAGTGATACAATTTATGTGAGGCCACTCACATATTTTGACACAAACTGGGTAGCCCCTCACATATATGATAACGTTGCAGAGATTATCGACACATTAAAAGCACATAACATTGAGGTTGAACCATCCATGGGTTACACTATTATCACCGAAGAAGATGTAGATACAAATTACATAGTGTATAGGAATACACATGCAGGCGAAGTGATCATTTTCATCAATGACTACCTAAATGTCAACGTAGTAAGTGAAGATTCTATCATAAGAGAACAGAGTCGTGCTATACCACTTGAGACAGTTGCTGGTTGCCCGGAGATAAAGACGCGGCTCGTCTATGTGCTTGAAGAAGACGAGTACCTGTTGGAGTTCATAAAAACGGACCAAACATTATCCGATACCTTTAATACCGTGATACTCTGGGAGGAGGCACGATGAGAAAACTATATGTAATAGGTGTGATCATGATATGCTGTTTGATGGTTAAGAATGCCTACCCGCAAGTTAAGCTCGCACAGACAGGGTTCCAATTCCTAAGTGTAGGTGCAGACGCACGTGCATGCGGTATGGGTGAAGCATTCACAACCGTTGAAGGGCAAGCTTCCGCTTTATTCTACAACCCTGCCGGTATGGCACGGTTGGGTTCATCTATCGATATGGCAACAAATTACACCAAATGGATTGCAGATATCACACACTACTCGTTGAGCTGCGCATTTAAGCCGAAAGCTGGCAGGTATGGTGTATTCGGTATAAGCGTATTATTTGTCGATTATGGTGAGATTCAAGGTACCATGGTATGGCCTAACCCCGAGGGTTACATTGAAACCGAAGTATTTCGGCCAGCTGCATATGCTATTGGGATAGGTTATGCAAGAGCCCTAACAGATAAGTTTGTGGTCGGTGGGCAAATCAAACATACCGCACAATCGTTGGGCAAGAGTGTCATACCTGATGAAGGTGTCAAAAAGAACATCGCATCAACTTTCGCATATGATTTCGGTACTATATATCGGACGGGGTTCAAAAGCTTATCGTTCGGCATGTGTATACGTAATTTCTCACCCGAGGTGAAGTTCGAAGAAGAGGGGTTCCAGTTACCGCTTACGTTCAAGATTGGTATATCGATGGATTTGCTCGATATCTTTATGGGTGACCACAAGGGTCATTCGCTACTCGTTGCTATAGATGCAGCACATCCACGTGCGTATCGTGAATATATCAACCTGGGTATGGAGTATGAGTTTATGAATATGTTGGCGTTACGGGTTGGCTACGTTACCAGCCAAGACGAGTATGGGTTAACTGCAGGGTTTGGTGTACACCAGTTTGGAATCTCATTCGACTATGCATATACACCGTTTGGTGTATTTGGTAACGTGCACAGGTTTACCCTACATATTTTGAGGTAGGAGGGGATATGAGAAATACCATAATTGTTGGGTTGACGATCTTAACCCTGTGTATTCTTGCAAGTTGTGAGAGAGAGTACCCCAGCATATGGAACCCTAACCAAGAGTTTAGACCCAACCCTATCATCACGAGTGTCGAACCACCCGAAGGTACGTTTGCTGTCATTGGTACCGTAACAGTAAAAGGTGAGAATTTCTCACCCGTCAAAGACGAAAACTACATATATTTCGATGGCGAAAGAGGTACAATCCTCACCGCTACTGATACATTACTTACGGTGAACCCACCCAATATAGCTGGTGATTCGATAAGGATAAAGTTACGTGTGGAGGGTGCACTCTTATACGCTGAATACTATCCATATAAGTTGGTGTATGCGGCTGAGGAATATGGTGGGTTCGATGACTACGATGATTGCTACGGGCTTGCATGTGATACCAACGAAAACCTCTATGTATCGGTGAGAAGTCGTAAAGTTATCATGGTAACACCTGATGGTGAGCAGCACGAATATGCAACAACGAGCTTTGAAAAAGCTTCCGCAATGCGGATGGGTCCAGAAGGTTATATATACTACGTTAACATCTTACCTTATGTATTTCGTATATTGCCAGGTGGTGGTAGCGATGAACTATTTGTGGTATTACCAGGTGGTGTATACGATCTCGACTTCGACCAGTACGGTAACCTATACTGTGGTGGTAACGGGCAAGCCATATATCGGGTGAAACCCGACCGCAGCTACGAGATAGCTGCCGACTATACTGGTATAGATATAAAAGCTGTACGGGTGTTCAACGGTTACCTGTATGTGGGTGGTGACTCATCTGACCATAAATGTATCTGGCGTAACCAAATAGTATCCGAGGATTCGCTTAGCGTACGTGAGCTATATTTTGACTGGTCCGCACATTTCGGTACATACGATATATTTTCCATAACGTTTGATACCGATGGCAACATGTACGTTGGTACCGATGCACCTGATGCGATAATCATTATACGTCCGGATAAAACCTATACACCTTTATATGCGGGTGTACTTGAACCCCAGAGTTATTGTCTATGTTGGGGTAACAGGGAATACTTGTACGTGAATCGGCGTAGCGATGATCCATCAAAAAAGAGGATTATAAGGATTAACATGTTAAACAAGAGAGGAGCCCCATATTATGGGCGTCAACTTTAACTTATATTTAAGTAAGAAGGGGGCATCATGAGGTTAGTTTATTGCATGTTGGTGGGGTTGATGGTTGCTGGTGTGGCTGCTGGTGAGTGGGTATTCGACCACGTACTGTATGACTTCGAGCTACCACAAGATAACTCGTACGGTGTACATGGTGTGGTTGTAGACCCTGAGGGTAAGGTATGGATTGCACTACATGGTGGGATAACCTCTGATCCGGTTATCGACCCTGAGACAGGTGATACACTTGGTTGGTATCGTCCTATATACATACTGGATCCAGAGACTGGTCAGCATGTCGACTTCTCGCCACTCAAAATACTTGAGCTATGGGATGGTACGCTCGACACTTTATGGACAGGTAGTCCACACAATGGTAGCGGTAAAGGTATAACCCTCGATAACGATGGTAACATACTTTACTCATCATGGGCTACATTGTATCGTATTGACTATCACACAGGACATTGTTTGAACCGCTTCATACCGTCATCGGTTGGCTTACCAATGTCATCGATCACCGAAGCTGTACAGGATACGAATGGCTTCATATATCTGGGTTACGTGCTGGGTGATGACAAACCCATAATCATATTGGATAATAATTTCAACTATATCGGTAACGCAGTCGATTCCGTGGGTTACATCAACCGCTCATTGGTGGTATCACCTGATGGTAAAGACATATGGACAGGCTCCACATGGCTTGGTATCGGTATTGTCCACTGGCATAGTGATATACCCGGTGTGCTACCATACACGCCAGTTG
>JAGGUB010000077.1 GCA_021158725.1 Caldifarciminota bacterium
GCTTATTTTTAATCCGTCGGATATGTGAAGTGTAAAGCAGCATGTATTTTGAAAGGTTTTTTACTATCTTCTCTATTTTTTCACAGTTTATCCTCCATGTTTGGCTCGGGCATTTCACTTAACGTTTCGTGGATAAAAGAAGTTACTCGAGATAATTTTGGTGAAACAAAACCTCTCATAGGTTCTTTAAGTTCTTTGGCCGATTCATATTAAATTAATCCTATAGCAACTGAAAGTCCAATAAGTCCTATGAGGACACCAAATATTCCTTTCAAAACCCATGCTTTCATCATCTTTGTAGTTCGGGCACCCAACCACGAGAAAAACATTGTCACGAGTCCAATTGTTAGTACATAGAACCAGTTTTGATACCCATGTATTGTCAAGTTCGTTGCCCCGATTGCTGCAACGGGTATCATCTGCGTAGAAGATGTGCCTATAGCGATATGCATTGGATAACCGAGCACATTAAGGATAGGCATGTAGTAAATGCCTCCACCGAAGCCACAAAGCCCCGTTGCTATTCCAGCTAAGAGCATGAGTCCTCCAAGTTTTAACCCATGCTCCAGCTTTCCAACCTGATCAACTGTCACTCTTGGAGGCATTTTCCCTTTACCCTTTATAGAAGAATATGTCATATAAATTCCGACACCAATGCATGCAATACCAAAAATTATCTTAAGCGTTCTGGATGGCACATACATTGCTATTTGGGTACCGATTAGCACACCAACTGCTGCTCCAATAGCAGCTACGATGACCCCCTTTTTATATACGTGCTTCATCCTGTAATGCGTGATCACACCCGGTATTGTGGCAATAGCTATAACAGCCATATTTACTGCATAGGCTGTTTTGATAGGTAAACCTAAGAGTACCATCATCATAGGGATTCTCAGAAAACACCCACCAATTCCAAGCCAGGTAGCTAAAAAGCCAGTAACTGCTCCAATTAAGAGTATCCACACTACTTGTAATAATACTGCCCCCATTGTTTACCTCCTTTATCTACATTTAGGACGATTTCTAATAACTCATTCATAGCCGAACTATTCAGGCATGCATCTGAATTTGGAATACATCCAAACTGTTCGCATATATCTCTTTCTGGATGACAATTAATCTTTGTTGTTCCGCTCATGGTTTCTCATCCTATTTAGATATTTTGCGGTCTCCTGAGCTCCATTATTAATCCCTCTTGTATCTGCAGAGTTTATCATCGTTCAATGCCATAATATATAGCAATGAAAAGCAAAAGGTCAAGCGTAAAATGAAAAACGATGTGGTGGAGCTGTTTAACCTGGTAAGGGAAGGTACGCTGGTTGAGATTGTGGAATAGGTTGGTGGTGAGGGATGATACTGAATTATAAGATAGTTTTGATAACAGGGCTGAAAGTTATCCCTGTTTTGTAGATTATTTCTTTACTGAATCTTTTACCGCAAGCTAAAAATAAATACAGAAGTCTATATCCTTAAACAGTTCTATTAACTTACTTGACACTTTATCCCTTCTTATGGTGCTTAATGTTTGGCGGGCATGCGAAGCCCCGCCTATCATCAATAATAGGTAATACCTTGGCGAAATATAAGGTTAACAGTAGCATTTGAGTGAATGTAAGCGAACCACGTGCATCGTGTTAGACGAAACTGCCCTGCACTGCCTTACCGTTTTCCGAAAAATGCAGTTATATCAAAGTATATTGTTTTCCGTGTTCCATCGGAAAGCTTCAAGTCTATTCTATCGTAATATTTGTTACCCTTTTTAACAAGGGACTGCGTATCCAGTTCCCAATTTTTCCCACGCTCTCCAAATTTTCTCTCAAGATATTCGTACTCCGCAGCTATACTTTCGACTATAATTGCTTCCTCTATTGATTCACCGCTTTTTTCTCTTTCCATTTTTATACCTCCTTAAGTAAAGTAATTTTCGCCTAATGTTCATATTCAAACTGTTCAAATACATCCCAAAAAGTAGTATATGAGTTGTTTTGCATAGTGTTACATAATATATAACAGGGAAAAGCAAAAGTCAACTTCATTTCAAGAAACCGTTTCAGAACGGTGTAAGGGACTATCCAACTTACCACCCACATGTTACGTCTTTATATAAGTGGGAGGTAAGATGTGGCGATATCGGTTGAGCTTTGGCTTCTATCTGGCTATACTGGTGGCACAGGTTCTATCTGCACAACTGACATTTATGGATGAGCTCAAGACACTCACCCACCAGATACAATTGCTCAACCTCATTAATGGGTTGGAGCTCGACACATTTCAGTTACAGTTTATCACCGATAAAGCACGTGCTGCAGCTGAGCTACAAGATAAGCTTATCAATGAGCTTCAACCCTATCAAGCTGATCTGCTAAATACGCTGAATGAGCTAAAACATATTCTCATAAAAGGTGACCCCATCCCACCCGTCCTCAAATCGCATGTACATAAGGTTGAACACACAATACATCAGCTACAGCTCACGTATTACGATAGCATAGCACAACTTGCACATGAGGTTGAGAGCATCTTGCAACCCCATCAGCTCCGTGTGCTGGATGATTACACCCCATGTTTGATACCACCACACCCACAAGCAGCAGGTCAGGTTAGGAGGTTTACAGGTATCGATAGAGCCCTCCACAGGATAAGACAGTTACCACCAGAGGTGTTTGACTCACAAAAGGAGCAAATAGCTGAACGTATGCTCGACCACATAAAGGTACACCTACCCATGGGTTACATACAGGATGAATCACAAGAAAAGTTGTGGTTACTATCGTTCATCGACGAGATCTACCACCTACCCGCAATAGATTTTAGGTTAAAAGCATCCGAATATATCGAAAAGTTACAACACCGGTACAAACCTTACAAGCCATCACTTGCTACATGGGCAAAAATAGCAAATTACCTGCTCACACCCGATGCCATACCGCTGCTGGAGAGTAAACTCCAGGAGCAACTTAAATAGCGCAACTTGTGTCATTCTCCCTCACTACCCACTATCCTCAACTCTATACCCTCATCAATTATACGTACGTTATGCGGTAACCTCATCACCTGTATTGTGAACCACACGTCACCTGTAGCACCCGCAATACCGATTATACAGAGTAATACTGATAGCAGTTTCACATATGGTGAGCCAACCACAAAGAAGCTTACCAGCCCACCCCCCGATAGCACCATACATGGAAACAATGCGTATAGGATGAACTGCTTACGTGATAGGGGTTTATCCACCCGACATTGCCATGCAAGTATACCGGGTTTGATATGCACATCACTAAGTGATACAAACCTACACGCTATCACCACATGCAATAACTCATGTATCGGCACAGTAGCGATTATGAAGATTATACCGCCCACCACATGCCAGACATTAAGCGTGTTACCAGCTTCCACAAACATATTGGTTAGCTTATCACCATACACCCGGTAAAATGCAACCCAACACCCCAACCCCACAATTATTGCGGTTAGGCTCAACAGATAGGGGTTACACCTCACACGGGTTGTTTTCATCTAACAACTTGTATTCACGAAGTCGCCGAAGGCGAAAGATAGCCTCAGGGTAATTGCAAAATGGAGATTGCAAAGTGCAAAAGTCAAAATTACTTCCCTTTGCGTTTTGAGTGCAAAAGCCCAATCTGTTGGAAGGCGATTTTGCATTCTTCAATTTGCATTCTGCATTGAGCCATTGCGCCTTGATAGCCTTACGGCAATTTGGTTTTTGCAATGAACGATAGCGGCTATACGGCGCTGTGACGTTCCTTCGTGAATACAACATTGCAAAATGGAGATTGCAAAGTGCAAATTGCAAAATCATCCTGCGAACTCTAATAGCTGCTCTGATAAATCGCTTCTATTTTGCATTTTTCAATCTGCATTCTGCATTGAGCCATTGCGCTTAATAACAGCAATACGTTGTGTGGTACCGTTCATATCGTGTATAAAGTATATACCTGGTGGTAGCTCTCTAACCGATACTTTCGTTACCCCACGGCCGTTGAGCTGCATTTCGTACACCTTTCTACCCATGATGTCGAACATGTTCAACTTAACATCACCTGCATGCTGTATTTCTAATACATTCGTAACGATATTAGCCTGTACATGCCATCCCTTAGCACTATACGATGCGATACCGGTTTCTGTCGTGACACGATACCAAGCACTCCAGTCACCCCACCCTCTTATACCTTCACCACGTACACGCAGGTAATACTCACCTGGTGTGACCACCAACCTATAAAACGTATCGATTATACACGTATCGATGGTCACCACGGTATCGGGACGCTTGATCTTTATATCATCAACATACATACCTCCCCCAAATACATACGTGTCGACTGTGTACCTGAACCTCAAGTATATCGACTTACCCGCATAATCCCGCAGTGGATAGGATTTAACCTCCCATCCCTCCGAACTACCAGTAAAGTCATCGATAACATGCCATTCCCTACCATTCGTGGATACCTCAAAGAACCCACGATCCCACAGGTATTCGATATCATACCATATAGCAAACGCTACAGTGTCAGCCGTATCAACCGGAAACGCTATAGGGGTTACCATCCAATGTGTATGTTCAGCTGAGTATTCGTCGATGTTCGAAAAATAGCTATAGCTACCTGAATAGCTTCGATCACCCGACCGTACAAACCCATTACTTACCCACCAGTTAGTTTCAGATTCAGCGCTATCGATATGCCATGACCAACCAACACTCTTCTCCAACGCATAACGGTACCCCGGTACAGGTGGATGCCACTCCACAGTAAGTATCGTATCCTCATAATCCACACCTGTAATCACTGGACTCACTATCCACGGTACACGTAACCCCTGTATACTATCGGCAACAGCCATCAGGTATATTGCAGCGTCAAAGTTTTCACGCACAATCTGGTGAAGATATTCCGCAGGTGGATGAAACTCCGAACATGCCTCCACCGTATATGGAAATGTAGGATACCCCCTCATATAGAGCGAATACCCGTATACCCAATCACACATATCACCACTCGTGGGATACAACATAGACGACTGTTGCGCTATGTATGTACTGTAACCTGATTGACACGTTATACGGGAGGCCATCCCGTAACCTATATCCTCCAGTATCGTGGAGTCAGGTGCACACTCAAATGTATAACCCCATGGCCAGATTACCATCTCACCATACGTGTGATAAC
>JAGGUB010000001.1 GCA_021158725.1 Caldifarciminota bacterium
CTGCATTACCTGTCACCGGGATGTAAGTATAACGAGTGGTTATCTCATCCAATCCTTATCGCTTTACGTAGCTCATCCCTCACCCATTCAGCTAACTCTCTGTCATCTGCATGTATTTCAGCGATCACATCACCTCTGTGTATGTCACCAGTTTTGTGCCAGAAGACAAACCCTACTGCATGGTTGATCTTATCACCTTTCTTGAACCTACCCGCCCCCAGGTGGTTAGCCAACCACCCTATACGTTCGGTATCCATGCTCAGAATATTGCCTGTCTCCCATGCCCTGAGTTCCACCACATGGTTTGCGGGCCTCAACTTACCCGTATCCTCAACGTATGATGTGTCACCACCCTGTGCAGCCACAAGTTCAACAAACTTCTCATATACCGCACCTGATTCAAGGTACCACCAGTAATCCAGCTCCATACCTGCAAGCTCGAGCACCCTTTCAATAATCGTTATCACCACATGCTTTAGATCCTCCTCCATCTTACCATCACGCATAAATTCGATAGCTTCCTTCACCTCAAGCGTATTACCTACACATCTACCCAATGGTACGTCCATGTTCGTTATCACTGCATCTGTCTTCACCCCATAGGATTGACCTACTTTAACCAATAAGCTTGCCAGCTGTTCGGCTGCATTGCGTGTCTTCATGAATGCACCCGTACCACACTTAACATCCAGCACCAGCACATCGAGATCCTCTACCAACTTTTTACTCATTATGCTGGCAACCATCAACGGTAGTGAATCCACGGTTGATGTGATATCACGTAGCTCGTAGAACTTCCTATCCGCAGGCACTATATCATCGGTTTGCCCCACTATTGCCACACGATGGTCACGCAATAGCTGTTTGAACTCCTCCACCGTGAAATCTGTCCTCACCCCCGGTATGGATTCGAGCTTATCCAACGTCCCTCCGGTATGGCCTAACCCCCTACCCGATATCATGGGTACCACCAACCCCATACTTGCCAACCATGGTGCTACTATCAACGATACCTTATCACCCACCCCGCCAGTGGAATGTTTATCTACCTTCAACCCCGGTATATCATCGAGCTCAAGCGTAACCCCTGACTTGATGAACTCACACGTAAGCGTAAACGTTTCGTGTTCATCCATACCTCTGAAGTATATTGCCATCAACAATGCTGCCACTTGATAGTCTGGTATCTCACCACCAACATACCCTCGTACAACGTACGCTATCTCATCATCGGTGAGTGGTTCACCTCGTTTCTTACGCTCTATTATCTCCTTTAGATTTGGCATGCTCCTCCTCCACAATCTCTATACCGGTTGATGTACCTATCCTTGACGCACCCGCACGTAACATATCCATCGCCTGTGTGTAAGTTCTTATACCACCGGAGGCTTTCACCCCCACCCTATTACCTACTATCCGACGCAACAATCGCACATCATCCACTGTAGCACCTGCTGGCCCATGGCCGGTGGAGGTTTTCACAAAATGTGCACCACCCTCAATTATCAGCTCACACGCCTTGATCTTCTCACGTTCGGTAAGATACGCTGTCTCTATGATGACCTTCACCAACCTACCATCCGCAGCCGCCACCACTTCTTTAATATCGGTGAGCACCCTCTCATAATCACCTGACTTGAGCCCCCCTATATCGATCACCATATCGATCTCTTTCGCACCATCCTCCACCGCCATCTGTGTCTCTTTAACCTTAACCTCAGTCTTGTTTGCACCAAATGGGAAGCCCACCACCGTACCTACCTTAAGCTTCGTATCTTTGAGCTCCTCACACGCAAGTGTCACCCACCTCGGTAACACAAATATTGCTGCAAACGGATACTTCTTGCTGCGACGGATGAAATCGATAACCTCAGCTTCCGATCTATCAGGCTTGAGTAACGTTTGGTCAATAAACCTTGCAATACTCATGGCTTCATCCCCGTAGCTGTTCGACTATCTTGCGGGTTTCACGTGCGATGACCAGCTCCTCGTTTGTGGGTATCACAAACAGCTTCACCTTTGCGTCAGGTTTCGATATGATCCCCTCCCTACCACCCACCATACATTTGTTAAGCTCATCGTCCAGCTGTATACCCATGAATTCCAACCCCTCCAGTATCTTCTTTCTCACAAGTGGTGCATTCTCACCTATACCTGCGGTAAATACTATTGCATCAACACCACCCAACACACCCGCATATGCGGATATATACTTTTTCACCCTATAGGCGAATATATCGATCGCCAACCTTGCACGCTCGTTACCCTTGTTGCTTGCATCCATGAGTTGCCGCATATCGTTGGAGATACCTGAAATACCCAGCAACCCACTCCGCTTGTTAAGTATGGAATCGACCTCGTCCGGTGACAACCTCTCCTTACGTATGAGAAATGTAACGATTGCTGGATCGATATCACCACTCCTTGTACCCATGACGAGCCCCTCCAACGGCGTAAATCCCATCGATGTATCGACTACCTTACCGAATTTGATTGCCGCTACACTACAACCATTACCTAAATGTGCAGTTATCATCTTAAGTTTGCTCATAGGTTGCCCCATAAGCTCGGCAGCCCTGTTTGATACATAATAATGTGATGTACCATGAAACCCGTACCTTCGTAGTCCATACTTTTCATAGTAATGATATGGTATCGCATACAGGAAAGCTACTGGCCCCATTGTTTGATGGAATGCGGTATCAAATACTGCCACCTGTGGTACGTTCGGCAATATCTGCTTACAGCTCTCTATACCCTTGATGTTGTGTGGATTATGTAAAGGTGCAAACGGTATACATGCATAGAGGGTACGCATCACCCTATCATCTATGAGTACCGAGGATTTGAACTCCTCACCCCCATGTACAACACGATGCCCTATCGCATCTATCTCACCATAGTCGTGGATAACACCCTTATCCACGAGCGTGTTGAGCACCAGTTCGATACCTCTGGTATGGTCGGGCACTTTTATCGGTTGTTTCTTGATCTCCACACCTTCAGAGTAGTGTGAAAATAACGAAACCTCCTCACCTATCTTCTCGACCACACCCCTTGCGATTGTTATATCGTTATCGAATAACCGATACTTTATGGATGAGCTACCACAATTCAACACCAATATCTTCATCTTTGGAGTAACTCTGCCACCCTCTTAGCCATACAGCGTTCTTCATGCCTTGGTACATATACGATTGCGAACTTGGACTTGTCAGTACTCAATATGGTGGGCTCCTCACGTACAGTGGCATACGCTTTGGTCTCATCTATAGTAGCACCCATGAATTCCAACCCCTTCACGATATCTATCCACAGCTGTGGTACCACATCCTCATCACGTGCAATAAACACAAGTAGGTCGACACCTTTCAACGCCACATAATACGCACCAAAGTACTTCTGTATCTGGTATACAAACGTGTCGAGCCCCAACCTCGCCTGTTCGTTACCACGGGTAGCTTCCTCGTATGCATGCCCGATGTCGGTTGTACCGATGAGCCCCAACAATCCGCTACTCTTGTTCAGTATGCTACCTATCTCAATAAGTGATAACCCCTCACGTGATGCAAGATACAACAGGATCTGTGGATCTACATTACCTGAACGCATCTTCATTATGAGGCCCTCGAGTGGTGAAAACCCCATGGAGGTATCGATAGCCTTCCCCTTATCGAATGCGGCCATCGAGACACCACGTCCCACGTACAAGCTGATTATCTTCATACGTTGCATGGATTTACCTATGAGTTTACATGCTTCGCCGATACCACATAAGTGTGATATCCCATGAAACCCATACCTCCGTATGTGGTATTGAGTGTAGAACTGATACGGTAACCCATACATGTACGCCTTTGCGGGTAAGTCAACAAACGGTGCGGTATCAAAAAATGCAAACTGTTCCGCATGTGGATAAACTGTAAGTGCTGCTTTCATACCCTCAGCATTATAGGGGTTATGTTCGGGAGCGAAATCGGCAAACTCCAACACATCATCGATAACCTCAGGTGTCACTTTCACCAATTCCTCCCTATATTTCGTTAACCCATGTATCACCCTATGTACCACGGCATCTATGTCATCGGGTGTCGTTATGAAGCCCTCCTTAACCAATGTATCGTTTATCCACTTAAGTGCCGCAATCACGTTGGACACCTCACGAATGTCGTGCTTTGACATGCCCTTACATTCGTAACGGTTATCGGCGGTTCTCGACCCTATATCTGTTATGATACCGGTTATTAAGTTTGTAAGTTGCTTATCCGTGAAATCGAACAGATTGTATTCGATACCAAAGTTACCACAAAAAAGTGTCAATATTTTCATGATACCTCCATTCACTAAAATAGAGATAGCTGGGGTGATTCTGGTGGCTCTGCTTCTATCTTTATCACCCCATACACGCCATCATAACCGGGTTCTACCTTTACCTCACCACGTCGCATCTTATCGATAGCGGTGCCAACCTCCGGATCGATAGCTTTTATATCGTCTATGTTGAGGTTCAGCAATATCTCCATCTCAGTACCGAGTTCACATACCAACCTCATGTAGCGGTTCTCCACCGTATGTGAATCCTTACCCATATGGACTACATCCGCTATTATCTCACGCAACGGTATAACGTGATAAAACGGTATCCTATCCTTGGGTAGCTCATCATCTGTGCGGTCACCTAACATATACACACGATGTAACACACCTATAGTTAGAGGTTTACCACATACGGGACAGATGTTGTTGTTGAACATCGCCTCACGTGGATGTAACCTCACACCACACTTACGATGTCCATCGTAATGGTATTTACCCTCTTCTGGGAAGAACTCTATCGTATAACCGAACCGCTTACGGTCCTGCGTACGGATGGCATCGATGATATCAAAGTAATCGAGTTTGGTCTCAAAGTAGTTAGCCTCCCTACCAATATTAAGTGGCGAATGTGCATCCGAATTCGATACAAGTGCCCAGCGATCGAGTGCACTCCAATGCCAGTTCATCCATGGATCCGACGATAACCCCGTCTCGAGCGCCAGTATGTGTTCGGTCATATCGCCGAATGCATCTTCGATTCTGTTTACCCCGCTGTTGGCACCAAACAGTGAAAACCATGGTGTCCATATGTGTGCTGGTATTATCTCGATCTGTGGTGATATCTTCTTTAGCTCACGTACCATGGTCTCGGGGTCGAGCCCCAAAATAGGGCGGCCATCGGATTCGAGTGCCCCATACTTGCTGAGGTAGCGATTGATAGCCTCCACGTGTTGGAAATCGGGTGCCAAGATAATGTTATGTATCTTATAGGTGTGACCATGTTTCTCATAGATATTGCTTACCTCGGTTGTTAGCATGAAATACACATCGTTATAAACGAACAACCCCGTACCGGTGGGTTCGAGTAACTGCTTCAGTTCCTTCAAATAGAGGGGATGGGTGAAATCACCCGTACCCATGAGTTTGATTCCTTTAAGTTTGGCAATCTTTGCAATCCCAGCGGGGTCCATGTTTTGGCTCGTAGCACGCGAATATTTCGAATGTACGTGAAGGTCAGCCCAAAACCCCATCTATGTACTCCTTGACCTTGTGGTAATCGGTCAGCTTTATCTTGTATTGGTTACCTGACTTCATATCACGCAGTAGGAAGGTACCTTCAGCTAACTCGTCGGGGCCCATGACTATGACCCATGGTATATTCGCCTTATCTGCATATTTGAGTTGCTTACTGAGTTTGACAAACTCCGGGTATAGAGCAACATTGACCCCAATCGCACGTAACCGCTGTGCAAGTTCGACCGTTTTCTTGTAGGTTGTGGTATCGAAGATTGTCATAAGTATCCTTGTTGGTATAGCGGATGCAGGTATCATACCGGTTTCTTTCATCACGATTATGATACGTTCGAGTCCTAACGTTGTACCCACTGCTGGTATGGGTTTACCAGTGAATATCTCCAACAACCTATCGTAACGACCACCACCTGTGATGCTACCGATTTTGGGTACATCCACCGTTGTCTCATGTATAGGCCCGGTGTAATAATCGAGCCCCCTCGCCAGCGCTACATCGAACACCGTATACTCTGTAGGTATCTCGTATGCATCAAGATACTGGAAAAGTGACTCCATTTCCGATAGCCCTTCTATATCACCCAACACCCTACGTAGGGTTGACATTATCTTCGTAGGTACGTCACGTAATTTGAGCACCCCCTTGAGTTCTTCGATACAGCTGTCGGTAAGCCCTAACCTCATGAGCTCATCTACAACACCGGGCCATCCCTTTTTATCAAGTTTATCGATAGCCCTGAAGAATGGCAGATACTTATCAGCGGGTAGGTTTAGCCTCTCCGCTATTGTTTGCAGGATTTTACGATTATTTATGCGGATGGTGAATTTATCAAACCCTAACGCCTTAAGTGTATCGTAGATGATAGCTATTATCTCAGCGTCTGCAGCCATCGACTTGATACCTACAAGGTCGACATCACACTGGTAGAATTCGCGAAACCTACCCTTTTGGGGTTTCTCAGCACGCCATACGGGTTGTATCTGGTAGCGTCGAAACGGCAACGGTAGCTCATTATGTGAAGCAAGTACCCTCGCAAGTGGTACAGTGAGATCGAACCTCAACCCCACCTCTCTACCACCATAATCCTGAAACCTATATATGAGGCGTTCCTCCTCACCGTATTTGGCACTCAACACCTCATAGTACTCGAGTGCGGGTGTTTCAAGTGGCTCATACCCGTATTTTTCGAAAACATTACGTATCTTATCGATAAAATAACGTCGTACGTACATATCGGTGGGTAGGAAGTCGTGCATCCCCTTTAATGTGGTTATCTCTGGCATTAGGATTTAAAATATTTCGTTAGCTGTGATTATCAAGAACTACCAAAGTAGGTGTATATTTCCGATGTGTACGTTTACGAGTCCAACCGATTTGGTCACCTCATACGCACGTAGGGCTAACTCACGTGGTGTTGTAGGTAAGTCATCCATCTGGAACTGTGGATAGAATGCGAGCAACGAGTACGGTATACGTGGATCGATACCTGCGATGAATCGGGCTATCTGTTCGACTTCATGTTCGTCGATATAACCAGGTACTAATAGTGTGCTTGCAACTACTGGTGGCGGTACTGGACGTTCGTTAAACCTCTCACCTATACGTTTGAAGTTATCCAGCGTACGGCGGTTGGATACACCACACAACGTGAGTGCAACCCTCTCATCGTATGCTTTGAGGTCGAACTTAATCGTACCACCGGATTCGAGTGCAAGTTCGAACGCCCGTTCAAGTAAGGATGGGTTGAGGTTACCGTTGGTCTCCCAACATACTCTTGTACCGTGCTTGATGGCAAGCTCTGACGTCTTTATGGAATGTATGAACTGAGGCCCGGGATCGCCACCAAAGTAACAGATACATGCGGTACGGGGGTCGACCTTTTGGGCCAGCTCCTCTGGCGTAATCGGTCGTGGATTACATACACGGAAGTGCCAGTTCTGGCAGAACAAACAATTAAACGAACATGCAGTGTAGAAGATGGCAAGATTTTTGTACCCATACTCAACACCGTTTGTACGTGAGTACTTGGGGTAACCACACCCCGTAGCGGCACAGGTGAATGCAGCTACACAGTTGGTGGGTAGCGGATCGTAGTACCATTCGAGTAGCCCATCACGTTTTTTTAATTTACCTGATTCGACGTATTTCAACCCACAATACCCGATAGTCTTTATCTTACATTCGTTACCACATTCGGTACAGGGGTGCTGACCATCACGTGGCACCTCTGCGGGTAGGTTGAACTTCTCCCTCGCACGTCGGTGTACTGCCTTGACTAAGGGTTCGACTTCCTCCCACCTATCACGTATACAGTTGAGGCAGATACCTAACCCATCCGATATGTAAATGGAAGATTTGCCACATACACGACATTTACCCATAACTGAATATTAGATCGGATTGGTAATCGACAAGCTACAATAGATCATGTTGAATTTTGATCTACAGGTACAAATTAACTGAATTGTATTGACAATTCTCAATACCACCTATCTTAAAACGGCCTGGTGAGTCTACGACTCCCCAGCTAAAGGAGGTAAAGGAGGTTATAATGAATATCTACATAGGCAACCTTGCTCGTGAGGTTACAGAGGATGAGCTTCGTACATTGTTTGAGCCATTTGGTGAGGTCACGCGGGTGGTAATCATTAAGGATCGGTATAGTGGTGAATCACGTGGGTTTGGGTTCGTTGAGATGCCATCACGTGCAGCTGCCGAAAAAGCTATGAAGGAGCTCGATGGTAAGGAGTTCAGAGGTCGTAACCTTAGGGTGAACGAGGCACGTCCACGTACAGAGAGAAGGAAGCCACGTGGTTGGTGAGCTATCCGGAATCCAGTAGAAACTCTGACGGTGTGTAACGTTGTGCAAGTGTACGCTGAAGGATGTAATGCTGGGGTGAAGTAAGTAACGGATCTTCCTTCATAATATTAGAAATATACATGCGGATGCGATCCAATGTGTCGTTGATAGCCTTGAAGATGAGCCGCTCATCCTTGAACTGTCGTGTCAACAGTGAGACCAACCTCGTGTTCATCTTACCGTGCTGCTTCACCCCCAGTATCTCGCCAGGCCCACGTAGCTCAAGATCCTTTTCGGCGATCTTGAATCCATCAGTCTCCTTCTCAAGCCATGACAGTCGTTCCTTGGCTTCCTCGCTTATGTGAGGTGACGATATGAGTAAGCAATATGCCTGTTTGGTGCTACGACATACGCGACCACGTAGCTGATGTAGCTGCGCAAGCCCAAACCTCTCCGCGTGCTCGATAAGTATCACCGTAGCGTTGGGTACATCTATACCTACCTCTATTACAGTGGTGGCCACCAGTGCCTGTAGTTTACCATCACGAAATGCATGCATTATGCGTTCCTTTTCTGCACCCGGTAACCTACCATGTATAAGCCCTAATGAATAGCCTGCAAGCATACCTTTCTGTAATTCTTCGAACATACTTGTGGCTGCACGTAGTTCAACCTTTTCGGACTCCTCCACGAGCGGGAACACCACATATGCTTGTGCACCCTTGTCGAGTTGCGCACGTAGAAACTGGTAGGCGGCTTCACGTTCGTGTGCCTTGTACCACTTGGTGATGATAGGTTTGCGACCAGGTGGCATCTCATCGATTATCGATACATCCAGGTCACCATAAATTGTAAGCGTAAGCGTCCTCGGTATGGGGGTGGCAGTCATCACCAAAAAGTCAGGTCGCCTACCTTTACTACGTAAGCGTACACGTTGCATGACACCAAACCTATGTTGTTCATCGATAACCACGAAACCGAGTTTCTTGAATTTAACCTTCTCCTCGATGAGTGCGTGTGTACCGACTACACATTTGATTTTACCTTCGGCAATCTCCTCATGTATACGTTTCTTATCTTTTGGACGTACACTACCTATGAGTAACGCAATGGGTATGTTGAGCTTCTCGAACCACGGTTTGAGCGAAATATAATGCTGTTCAGCCAGTATCTCCGTGGGTGCCATGAATGCAGCTTGATAACCAGCTTCTATCGCCTTAAGTATAGCGAATGTGGCGACTATGGTTTTACCTGAACCTACATCACCCTGTAGTAGGCGGTTCATGGCGTAGGGGCTTTCCATGTCACGGAATATCTCCCATAGTACCCTTACCTGTGCCTTGGTGAGCTTGAACCCGGGGTTCTCGGCTTGCAGTAACTCCAGGAATTGACGTGAGAACCTACTACCTTTGGGGAATGCTATACCTTTGCGTCGATACGTTTGTTTGCGATATAATAGCAACAACTGTAGATAGAACAGCTCTTCGAAACTCAACCGGCGGCTGGCCTCACGTACGTATTCCATATCGGGTGGATAATGTAAGTACCAGAAGGCTTTATGACGTGGTAGGAAGTTTTCCTTTTTGACAATCTCCTCAGGTAGTATCTCCTCGCTTAGCTCCTCTTCGAGTTCCCTCAATGCAGCCAATGTTGCACGACGGACCATCGACTGGGTTAACCCAAGTGTCAACGGATAGATCGGTAGATATGGATACGGGAAATCGGGTGGGTTGAAATCTACGGATGGATGCATCATCTCGGGTTTGTTCATCCACAGCTTTATTTCGCCTTCGAAGCCTACCCATTTGTTCCATCTGAACCTATGTCTTGCACGTGGTGAGTACTTGAAAAACCTAATGTCAAGGTTACCGGTACCGTCGGTAACCTTGACCACAAACATGTCACCTTTGGAGGAGGGTTCCACGCTCGTAGATAGCACACGTGCTATTATATACACGCGTTCGCCTACCTTTATATCTTTTATGCTGCGTGTGGGTACGTAATCCCTGGGTACAAGATATAGCAGATCTTCGATATTCTTAACCCCAAGCTTACCGAATAGCTCAGCAATCTTTGGGCCTACTCCTTTCAGATATTGTACTGAAGTGTCAAGCGTGTACCTCATAGTACACAGTGGTCACAATCCCCTACAGCACACCAGTTTTTGTATAGGTAGATCATGCCTTGGTTCTCCAACTCAAGTGTAGCATGGTAGCGCAGTTTATCGCTCATGTAGCGTGTGATACGGTTGGACGGTAGCGGTGGATACGATTTCAACCTATCCAGCACATGATATCGGGTTTCATCGTCACACATATCGTAGTATACATATAAGAAAGGTAGCAACACATTGAAGGTTATAATGTCGTACATGCCTTTACCCATGGAGTTGCGGACCAGCTGTTCGATGGCTTCCATTTCAACCGCTACGTTATCGAGTTGTGCACCTGTCTGGATGAGGAACTGTGCCATCCATTTTATTCGCTGTACTGGTGAATGGATTGGCCGTACCTTATAAAACTGCCAATCATACATCGACAACACCGGTAGCTCACGATACGAGTGCCATAGCTGTAGGTAGGTATCGTGACGATCGGAATGTTCCCAATGTATGAGGTTTGACTTACCCAATAGGTATGCGGTAAGCCCATCGCTATCGTTAGTTTTTACAAATTTGCGTAGCTTGTCCAAAGTTACAGCAGTAGCTAAGGTACGGAAATTGATGCGATTCTTTTCATAACCAAGGGCTTCCATCATAAAGTAATATAGGGTGGAGAATGGATCCTCCTTATTCCAGCGTGCCTTTATCTGCATAATCTTAGTCTCAACCCTACGCATACCCAGCTGTTGAAGGA
>JAGGUB010000036.1 GCA_021158725.1 Caldifarciminota bacterium
CATCGGTTCGTGTACCAACGGCAGATACGAGGATATGGTGCAGGTTGCTAAAATACTGGAGGGTAGAAAAGTAGCCCCTGGTGTGGTGTTAAAAATAGTGCCATCAACCGATAAGATCTGGTATCGGTGTCTCGAAACTGGCATCTTTAAGATATTCAAATCCGCAGGGGCGCTCATCGGTAACGCCGGATGTGCAGGTTGTGCTGCGGGGCAGATCGGTCAAAACGGTCCAGGTGAAGTAACCGTAAGTACTGGTAACCGCAACTTCCCCGGCAAACAGGGTAAAGGTGAGGTATGGCTTGCATCACCAGCGACAGCGGCTGCATCTGCGGTTGCTGGGTATATCACCACTGCTGATAAGATACCCGATAAACCTGCAATCTTTGTTGTACCGAAACCCAAACCTATTCCACAAGCACGTCGTGAGGTAGGTGAACGTCCCACCCGCATACGTGGCAGAGTATGGGTGATACCTATCGACAACATCGACACCGATATGATATATCACAACCGCTACCTCACGGTGACCGATATCAATCAGATGGGTCAGTACGCGTTCAGCAACCTACCAGGGTGGCAGGATTTCCACAGAAAGGTGCAACCCGGTGACATAATTGTCACTGGTAGGAATTTCGGTTGCGGTAGCTCACGTCAACATGCGGTTGATTGCTTCCGTGCATTGAAATTAGGTGCTATAATCGCAAAGTCGTTCGCCCCTATATATGAACGTAATGCGATAAATTCGGGCTTACCAATAATGGTGGCAGATCTCGATAGCCTCAACTTAAAGGATGGTGATGAGCTTGAAATCGATTTCGTCACCGGTGAGATACGTAAGGTAGCCACTGGTGAAACCGTGCATGGGGTGCCATTCTCTGAAATACAGTTATCAATTTACAAACGTGGTGGGTTGCTACCTTAACACAAAAGTAACCAAAATCTGGAGGCAATATGGAGGTTGCAGAAGTAGGTAGACGTGGCCCTGACATACGGGCAGATTGTTTCGTACATCTTGAGCTCAAACCCAGTGGTGGGTTGGATATCGAACTCAACAGCAAAGTAGAATCGATGTATGGCGATTCCATACGTGGGTTGGTGACCGATATGTTGAAATATTTTGGTATCAATAACGCATACATATATCTTGAGGATTATCGTGCATTCCCATGGGTATTGATGGCACGTATCGAGGCAGCGATTAAAAAATGTCTACCCGATATCGAGCTGGAATACCTACCTGATATGTTGCCACAAAACCTATACAAGAAGCCACGTGATACGTTTAGACGTACGCGGTTGTATGTACCGGGTGACCAACCTCGGCTTATCATCAACTGTGGGCTTTACAAACCCGATGGTATAGTGCTCGATCTCGAAGATAGTGTAGCACCCGACCATAAGTTTGGTGCACGCTTCATGGTACGTAACGCATTACGGGCAGTTGACCTCATGGGTGCAGAACGTATGGTACGTATCAACCAGCTACCTAATGGGTTGGACGACCTACCGTATGTGGTACCACATAACCTACATACGGTGTTGATACCCAAATGTGAGTCCGGTGACCAGGTTCGACAGGTTGCCGATAGAGTCGATACATTACGTAAGCAACACAAAATAGAAGATGAGATATACCTCATACCGATTATTGAGAGTGCAATGGGTGTGCTCAACGCATACGAGATAGCGAGCGCATCACCACATGTGGTAGCATTAGCGGTGGGGTTGGAAGACCTAACCGCTGACATAGGGGCTGAACGTACCAAGGAAGGTACGGAAACGCTGTTTGCACGTCAACAGATAGTTATCGCTGCACGTGCTGCTGGCGTACAGCCGCTCGATACGGTATATTCGGATGTCGAGGATTACGAAGGTTTACGTGCAAGCGTACGTGAAGCCAAACGTATGGGGTTTGAAGGCAAGGGATGTATCCACCCGCTACAGATTAGGGTGATACATGAGGAGTTCATGCCAACACCTGAAGAGGTTGAAAAAGCGCACCGTATAGTTGAAGCGATGGAGGAAGCCAAACGCAAAGGGTTGGGCGTGGTAGCACTTGGTACGAAGATGATCGATCCACCTGTCGTCAAACGTGCACTTAGGGTGTTGAAGCTAAAGGAATTGTCCGAGAAATGAGATAACCAGGAGGTTTTATGGGTAGTAAAATCAACGCCGCTGGTAGATGGGTACCTGATGAAATTAACGGTAAACCTGTAATACCGTTTCAAGGTGTCGGCAAATATATACCAAAAGGTAGGAAGGCAGCACCTCCCATCGTAAGTTGTGCGAATTACCCCAAGGATGGAAACAAAGTTGTTAAATCACTACGTGAGGCGCTCGAACTCTGTGGCTTACGTGATGGTATGACGATAACGACACATCACCATTTCCGTAACGGTGATAAGCTTGCTAATAAATTGTTCGATATCATTGCTGAGATGGGGGTTAAGGACCTGGTATGGTACCCCAGTGCTGCATTCCCGTGTCATGAACCTATCATCAAGCATCTCAAGAGCGGTGTGATACATCATATTGAAGGTAGCCTTAATGGACCTTTAGGTGAGTTCTGCACATATGGTGGTATGCGTGGACAAGGTGTGTTACGTTCGCACGGTGGTCGCTACCGTGCGATACAGGATGGTGAAGTACATGTTGACATAGCGGTGATAGCTGCACCGACAGCCGATCCGTTCGGTAACGCCAACGCTTTATACGGTAAGTCGGCGTGTGGGTTGTTGGGGTTTGCGCTCGCCGATGCACAGTATGCGGATAAGGTGATCATAGTGACCGATAATCTGGTGCCATTCCCATGCATACCGTGGCAGATACATGGTAACTGGGTAGACTACGTGGTGGTGATGGACGATATCGGTGACCCCAGCAAGATCGTATCCGGTACCACGGTTATCACACGTAGCCCGGCAAGGTTGTTGATCGCCGAGTACACGGCAAGGTTCATCAAAGAGGCTGGCATAATGCGGGATGGGTTCTCGTTTCAAGCAGGTGCCGGTGGTACATCGC
>JAGGUB010000072.1 GCA_021158725.1 Caldifarciminota bacterium
GAAGAGGCATGCACCTACTACGAGGAGCTGCTACAAAACTGTAAAGATAAAGAGCTACGTGCAGCCGCTATGATGGGGGTAGCGGATTGCTATCTCGCGGAGAACGATCCGATCGGTGCGAAGGAGAAATACCTCGAACTTGTGGATAAATACCCCGAAAGTGTGCTGGCACCATACGCACTTTATCGAGCAGCTCTATGTGTGGCTGATACCAACGAAAAGCACCATATTTTACGGCGACTTTTGGAGGAGTACCCCAGAAGCAACTATGCGAAACTTATACGTGCACACTATCCGGATTTGGGTTTGAGCAGGGAATAGATCCTCTCAAGTGCAGCACGTTCTTTGCGTTTGGCGTCAGCATAATCCTTGAGTGCAGCCATAAGGTCGGGTGTCTCCTCCCAGAGTATGTCTATGCTATCGGTACGTTTGGGTTCTTCACCCTTAAGTAACCAATCAATGGATACACCACCCAGCTCACTTATCTTGATAAGCATATCGTACGGAGGTAACCTCCTATTTTCGTAATTCCAAACCGCCTGCACTGTGCAGCCAAGTTTTTCGGCAAACTCACGTAGGGTGAACCCTAATTTTTCGCGTACTTGACGTATACGTTTATGGATGGCAGATTTGTCCATTATTTAATAATCCACTAAAAATATCAACTGTCAATATTGTCATGGGTGGGTTCAACGAGGTCAGACCAAAACTTTCGTATACCGTTTGCTATGATGGAGGCGATTTGACGTTGATATGATGTGTCTTCTACTTTGCTGTAGGGGTGCCATACACCTGGCACTATATACGCACGTGGGCCAAACATCTGTATTATCGGGTATTTTGAACATTCGTGTAACCCAAGATCGTTCATGTTGAGTTCATTGACGAGCGAATCTTTCAACAACTTTGCAAGCTGTTTACCATCTTCGTTGAGATAATAGTAGAAACCTGCGACACCATCCTCAACAAGTGTGGGCTCATAATGCGATACCATCACCACAATGTGGGGTGAGCTACGAAATATCTTATCCACCCTATACGTGTCGGTTTGGGCATCGAGCATCGAACTCCATGTGAGTTCAGCTGCCACCCCCGTTGTTCTCAAGCATCCCTTTATGTATCTCGCTAATCGTAGGTTTAGCGGGTCAGCTGGTAACGGATCGATCATAACGTTTGGATAGCATGGCTTTATGTCTAAAGGGTAAGGTTTACCTGCTGGTACATCACAGGACTTCACCTCTATGTTACCACCCTTTGTACGTACTTTTACTGTGAGGTTGGCTCTACGTTGTGGGTATGGTACCAGTATTCTTCCGTTGCAATACCTATAGCTATAGGGTTTACCGTCTATAAATACCTCAATCGTGACGGGATCGATATCGTCACCTGTCACTTCTATATACTTAGCTTGTGGTGTTATCTGGAGGTTGGCCTTACCAGCTGCAAGGTAGTTGATTATCGCCTCGGCATATGCGGAAGCTTCACACTCAAGGTACTCTTTACGTTTGAGCTTATGTTCGTTTTCGGGGTTGGATATATACGAAGCTTCACCCAACACGGCAGGTTCGACGTTTTCACGCATCACCCTGTAGGTGGATGGTAGTGGAGGTAACGTTTCCAACCCTATATGCCTACGGAATGCAAGGTATAAATGAGTGGCCAGATCCTCGGAGGGGGTTTCACCTTCCCATGGGTAGTATATTTCGGTACGGTTGATTGTGGGATCCCTCTCTGCGTTGGCATTGTGATGTATTGATACGAAAATATCTGCATTGACTTGTTTGGCAATCGCTACACGGCGGTCGAGTGGCACATCGTAATCGCCATCACGTGTGAGGATCACTTTGATACCTCGGGATTCGAGTTTCGACTTCACCAGCAATGCCACATGAAGGTTGACGGTTTTCTCTTCGAGCCCGGTCGGGCCCACAGCTCCCTTGGATGCACCACCATGACCGGGATCCAGGACCACGATTTTACCTTCTATGCTCATAGGATTTTACCAGGTTATACATAAGGTAGTGGGTGGTAACCTTACCTACACCACCAGGTACTGGTGTTATGTAACTTGCAAGCTGACACACTTCGTCAAACTTCACATCACCGACCAGCTTACCAGCGACTACGTTGATACCGACATCGATAACTATCGTGCCACGCTTAACATGCTCTTTACCGATGAGGTGTGGTTTACCAGCAGCTACTATGAGTATATCGGCTTCACGAGTAATATCGGTGAGTTGTTCCGTTTTTGAGTGGCACACAGTTACGGTGGCATCTACCCCCTTTTGTAATAATAACATTGCCAGTGGTTTACCAACGACGAGGCTTCTACCTATGATGACGGCACGTTTACCGGTGAGCGGTACCCCTATGAACTGCAGTATCTCCCATACACTACCTACGGTGGAGGGTAAAACACGTGGCCGGCCCGCCATCAACAAGCCCAAATTGTATGGGTGCATACAATCTACATCCTTAGTTGGTGATATGGTTTCAACAAGCGCAGTGCGATCGATACCTTTGGGTAGAGGCTCACCTATAAGTATACCACCTATATCGATGTCGCTGTTGAGCTGCTCGATCGTATGCTGTACGGTTTCGGTATCAGTAACATCCCAGGTTAGCTCGATAACCTCTATCCCATACTTTTGGGCTACCTTTTTGATACTCCTGAAGTATGAACGTATGCTGGGGTTGTCACCCACCATAAGGGTTGCAAGTTTAGGTGTAAAGTTGAGCCCCTCCATACATTGTGTGATACGTGGTATGAGTTGGGTTAACACCTGGTCACCGGTCACCACTGTAGTGTTCATCCCCTGTATTTACAATATCTTCGATAAGGACAATGGTCACACGCCATATACTGTGGGGTGGGGTCGAACTCACCCTTATGTATTTTATCCCATACCTCTTTGATAACCTCAACAGCTTTGGTCTTGCTATCCTCGATTTTCTTTAAGCTGGCTTCTACCCCGGTATCGACGAATTTCAGCATCACCTTATTGGGTAGCACGCCAAACCTTTCGTAAAATGCGAGCACATATATAGGTAGTTGCCAGTTTTCGCGTAACTTGCGTTTGGCGGTCTCCTCATCCTTTACATCACCGGTTTTGTAATCGATGATCACACCACCGTCATCGTGCCAATCGATACGATCCCACCTACCGTTTATCAGGATACCCTCGACAGTTATACGAAAGTCTTCTTCAATAAATACCGGTGGAGGTGCATCCTTCTCCTCTTCCATGAATCGCAACAGTACCGACTTACCGTGTTCAAACCGCATACGTTCGTGTTCGGGGCTGTGAAAGTATCCCTTACGTGTACGCCAGACGGATTCAAATACGTTGAACACATCCTCTAAGGCCGGTATTATGCGTTTCTTTTTGAACCTCAGGTAGTAAGCTATAGCTTCGTGTATGGCTTCACCGTAGACAAGGTTGTGATCAGGTTCAGGTGGTAACTTCAAGACATACCTGAAGTAGTACCGACGTGGACATAACTTGTAATCCCCTATCTGGGCTGCGGATAGGAATTTGGGTAGCTTCACCTGTATGAGTGGTACCCCAGGTAGTGGTTCGTAATGGCTGACTATGTCTTCATCAGCTGTGTAAGAGGCTTCTAATACATCTGGGGGGAGGTCGAGCGCCTCCATAACGAAGGGGCTCACCTTCTTTTGGCGTTTCCTATCTTTATATTTGCGGGGCCATGTCATTATCAATTTATCCATAGCGCGTGTCATACCGACATAAAATAGGCGACGCTCCTCTTCGAGTTCGTCACTCACGATGATTTCCTCTTTTAACAGTGCATCGGGTACCTCTGCGAAACGGCGTCTCTTACGACCGGGGAAGACCTCATCCACAAGTGCGGGCATTATCACTACCTTGAATTCGAGGCCTTTCGCTTTGTGTAGAGTGAGTATGTTTACAGCATCCTCTTCGAAGTCGGGTTCAGGTAATGGTGGGTTCTCACCCATATCGCGGAGCTTCTCGATCCTATCCACCAGATAGAATGCACGTGTGTCACCTGTGTCACGGGCCATGCTTTCGAGTAGCTTCAGGAACGCCATGATGTTGTTCATGCTTTGTATCATTTGAGGTGTTGGGTTACGTTCGACACGCTCAAACCAGCCACTCGATTTGAGAAACTGATAGATCGCAAACGGTGCTGGCTCCTTAACGGCGAGGTCAAGGAATAGCTTAATATCGTTGTATATTTTCTTGATGATGGATTTGGTGGCTGTGTTTAAGGTTTCGAGGTTATCGATATCATTCAGTGCATCAAGTTTGGATTCACCTTCGTAGCTGTTTAGGTGAGCTACAACGGTGGCGATTTCGGTACCTGATATGTTGTCACTTAGCTCGTATATTGGTGATGTCAGTATCGCATAGATAGCACCCACATCAGATGGTGAATGTGTTAACCGCATCAGGTTGATGAGGGTTTTGATTTCAGGTTGATCGAACAGCCCCTCACTACCCGTGAAGTGATACAGTATACCGCGGTTGTTGAGCACGTTTATGATATCTTCGGCGGATTCGTTCCTACGTACGAGTATGGCTATATCCTTGTAGTTGTAGGTGCCGGAGTTGACCAGCTGCTGGATGAGCTCAACTATGTACTCAGCTTCTGCGCTTGACGTGGGGAAAAAGTGATACTCTATGCTGTTAGGTAGGTCGTCACGTATGCTGTCGATACGTTTATCGATGTCGGGGTAGATGGATTCGAGTCGCTTCTGGTTGTTGCGTATCAATCTACACGCAGCATTCAGTATGGTGGGGGTGGACCGATAGTTCTGCCGTAATACAACCTTTTTGGCATCAGGGAATTCTTTGCTGAAAGTAAGTATGTTGCTGATAGCGGCACCCCTGAACTTATATATGCTTTGGTCATCGTCACCTACAACCA
>JAGGUB010000123.1 GCA_021158725.1 Caldifarciminota bacterium
AGCTGGGTATAACCTATCTATTCACAAAGGGGGCTGTTAGGATAGTGCCTGAGCAGATGGAGGAGATAAAGAAGGCTATCGAGGAGAGTGAAGCACGTATACGTGAGGATATAACCAGTGTTAAGCTTAGTGTTGATGAGGTGGAGAAGAAACTCGACACAATATTGGAGACGATGGTTACACCTGATGAGATACTGCATATGTTGACGATACATTTTCCGTTCGGTAGTGCAGTGATACCGGATGAGGAGTATCCTAAGCTGTATGAGGCGTTACGTGTGATCAACAAGTACTATAAGGGTAAAACGATAACAATTGAGGGGTATTGTGATGAGTTAGGTTCGGCAGAGTATAATCTTGAATTATCACGTAAGAGGGCGGAAGCTGTTAAGGCGTTCTTCGTGGAAAATGGCATACCTGAGGAGCTGTTGGTTGTCGTGGCTAAAGGTGAGGAGGAGCTATTAAGCCACCGCAC
This sequence comes from Caldifarciminota bacterium, assembly GCA_021158725.1. Lineage (GTDB taxonomy): Bacteria > Hydrothermota > UBA3073 > NMUJ01 > NMUJ01 > NMUJ01. The sequence continues at coordinate 476 of JAGGUB010000123.1, forward strand.
AGGGCCAGGTACAGCTGGTGTAGAGAATCGACGAGTGGTGTTTATCGTTAAGTGATGGGTTGATGCCATTGCTGGGTATATGGGTTCTTTGGCAGCTGAATCATGACGAGTTTGGATATTATGTAGATACGGTGGGGTTTGAATCCGTATGGATAGAGGTGGATACCACTAACTGTATAGAGCTTATGGGGTGGCAAAATACAGGGTTGATGGAGATATTGCCGGGAGAGTTTTGGTTCTACGGGAGTGGGTTTGATAAAATTGCGATATGTTCAAATGGATGGGTAAGTTTTCAAGTGACAAGACCGAATCTTCCCGGAAGCTGGCCAGATCCATATTTCCCATACACCATAGCGGGGTTTGTACAGGATGCGGGTGTTGAGCAGGCAACCATATGTTGGGATACCATAGGAAGTAAGCTGGTTATCGAATACGATATGCTGCCAGCGTTGGGTGGTGAGCTCAGGTTTGAAATCATAATAGATGTAGCCGATAGCACTATAACAATCGCATATAAGGAGCATGGGGTATATGACTGGTGTGGCTACCCGGGACCCGGTGGTTCAGGGACACAACCCATAGTTGGTATCGCAGGTGATACGATAGGGTTGGACATACCAGTGTATGGGTTGATACACGACAGTACAGCGGTGAGGTTTTTCTATTATCCATATCCTGACATGGAGGTGGCTGAGCTCATATATCCTGGTGATAACTACATATGGCAGGTGAATGTACCCGAAAGTGTTGTGGTTAAGCTGAGCAATAACGGGCCACAGCAGCTGGATTGCTTATGGGTATGTATGAGCTTATATAGCGATAGGTATATTGTATACAAGGATAGTGTACAGGTGAGGGGGATACCGGCAGGTGGTGTGGGGTATGCCAGATTCTATGGTATAATACCAGATGAGTTTGTTGATTACGAGTTGCAGGTGACGTTGGGTGGGTGGCAGGATATGAAGCCATACAATGATACATTACGTGATAGGTTAAAGGCACCCGGTGGGTGTAATGATACACTGCAATACGATGATGGGCAGCTCACACATGGGGTGTATACAACCAATCCAGATGTGTGGTTAGGTGTAAGTTATGCGATAGGGGTCAACGTGTTATTGAAATATATAGCAGTATACATTATAAGCGAAGGCGATCCGGGGTTTGGTGAACCAGATTCCACACGTGACCCGATAGAGGTAGGTGTATGGTATCGGGTTGACGGTACGTGGGAGTTGTGGGGTAGTGAGCTACTGTTACGTGATACGGTAAGCCCGGGTTGGGTGTATTATATACCAGCAGGTAGTTTATGGGTAGATACCGTGCTTGTGGGGGTGAGGTTGAAAACAGATAAAGGTGGTGAAGCACTCGGTATGGACAATGCTACAGACTATCGTGGGGTGAAGTGGATAAAAGTTGGTGAAGATAGCTGGCAGCAATCGAACTATGGGTATGGTGATCCAATGATACGACTTTATGTGTATAATCCTGAAGTTAGGACAATGGAAGAACCAATTGATAGGATATGCATCAGTAATCCAGCCAGTTACATTGAGATGCACAAGATAACATGCAACTCAGTTGATAAGCTTCTTGTGTATGATGTCACAGGTAGGCTTATAGATGAAGTTAAGCCTACAGATAGAATGAGGGTGGGTGAGCACCTACCCTCTGGGGTATATTTTTTGGTGTTTAAGATGAGCGGTGATAAAAAGGAGGAAAAAGTTAAATGGATAAAGATACGTTGAAAGGAGGTAATATGTGGCGTAAAGCTATTATTTTGGTGGTTAGTGGCTGTTTTGTGTGGGGTTTATCACTGTATGCGGATAAGGATGTGACAGACGAGGTGGGTAGGATTGCACTCATAGGTACGACAATCGGGCAACCATCTATCGCCAAGAATGCTACAGATGTTAAAGGGTTAGGTGTAAGTAAGCGGTTCGTTAGGAGTAAGGCTGAAACTGTGATATTTGGGCCAGAGGATTTCTCTACGTGGTTACCAGAGGGATGGGACACTATTATCAACAATACAGAGTGGACAGGGTCACATCCCTGTACGTGGGGACAGTTCACGGATTATTATCACTCTGAACCTGCATGTGCGGGGTTATGGTGGAGCTATAGCGATCAGGATGAGTGGTTGATATCACCAGAGATACCGCTGACCGGTGCGGCTTCAGGTATATACGTGTTGAGGTTCTGGACGTATGGGTACGAAGGGTCCACCTATGGTGATCATTATTGGGTAGAAATATCAACCGACCATGGTGCTACATGGACACCGGTGTTCGATCTTGCAGACCTAACCGGTAATGCATGGAATGAATGGGATTACCCATACGAGATAGATCTTAGCGAATATGCGGGTGATACGATCATGTTTGCGTTCCATGCGTGGGCAATAGGTGGATTATGGTATGCGTGGATGGTAGACGATCCGGAGATATTTTATCCATCAGATTACGATGTTGCGGTGGTGACGATAAATTCACCTGCGGGATATGTGCAACCAGACATGGCGGTGACACCAAGTGTAACCGTACAGAATCTGGGTGGTATGACGGTGACGTTTGATGTGGGGTTTGAGATATACGATGCAGAGGGTAATCAGATATACTCATCAACCGCTACGGTTACGGATCTGGCGTATGGTGAGACACAGGAGGTGACGTTTGCACCTGACTGGACACCACCAGCTGAAGGTAGCTACACAGCGGTTGCATATACGATGTTGGAAGGTGATGAGGATCCAACCAACGATACACTGACTGCGCCGTTTGAGGTTACTACGATGTGGGTTGATACACTCTTCTATGATGATGGTACGGTTGCGAATGCGGGTGCATTTTATGACGAGGGTAATGGGTTTGGGTACAAGTTTACACCCGAAGCGGGTCAATATCCCGTACAGGTTAATGGCGTATTGCTATACTTCTACGAGGGATGGCCGGATCCAGGTGGTGACCGGTTTCGTGTGATGATATGTGATGACGATGGCCCGGATGGTGCACCTGGTACAAAAGTTTATGTATCACCTGTTATAAGTGGTGCAACCACAGGGGCATGGAACTATGTGGATCTCTCAGGTCAATACATTGGGTTTGAAGATGGTAGCTTCTACGTGTTTTATATACAGGTGGGTGATTACCCTAACTGTTTGGGGTTATGTGCTGATGGTGCGATCAACACACCGTACGGCTATGCGTGGGAATACTTTGCAGATGAAGATAGCTTTGCAGTGGATGACCTATCATGGATAGGCGGTGATTGGTTACTACGTGCGGAGATAGTACCGTACGTACCGCCAGCAATAGAGGTGGCAATGCATAACATAATAGCACCTGTGGGTATGTATGAGCTGGGTGAAACATTCGTACCTGTGGTTAAGATAAGGAATATAGGGACGGAAACCGTAAGCCCAACGTGTGGGTTTGTTATCCCAGATATATATTCGGAAGAGGTTACTGTAACAGTGGCAGGTGGTGAGATAGTTGAAGTTACCTTCCCTGAGGGTACATTTGAGGCCGCAGGTACGTATTATCCATACGCGTATGTGTATGTGGAAGGTGACGAGAATCCAGCCAATGACACGATGTATGGTGAACCAGTAGTTGTGTTACCACCGTTGGGGTATGAGGAAGGGTTTGAAGCTGCGGTTATACCACCACCGGCATGGCAACAGTATATACTTGGTGATCCGACATCACCCGGCTGGCAAGTATACACAGGGACGGAAGATTGGACAGGAGTGGAGACACCACCTATAGAGGGGAGCTATGCCGTTGGACATAATGATGATGACCTGTCAACCTCGGCAGAGGATTGGTTAGTTACACCGTTGCTTAATGTAGATGCGGGTGCGAGGCTTACATTCTACCATATGACCAACTACGCACCGAGTTGGACTGAATATCGTGGTGTGTGGGTATCCACCGGGTCGCGTGATCCCGCAGATGGTGACTATGTTGAGGTACTGGATATGAGTGGTATGGCATCGGACGAGGAATGGTCGCTTGTTGATGTAGATCTATCACCATATGAGGGGCAATCAGTCTATGTGGGGTTCAAATATGTGGGTGATTTTGCGGATGAGTGGTTCATTGATGGAGTGAAAGGATACGGGCTGACGATTGGTGAGATGCCATGGGATGTGTCGATACCTACACCAGAGATTGAGGGTGTAGAAGCTGCTACTGAGGGGACAGCTATCTCTATGGGGGTGGAGGTATACAACTCAAGTATGAGCCCGGAGCCAACTGATCTACGTGCTATAATAAGAGTGATTTATGAGCCCACGGGTGCGATAGTGTTTAACGACTTTCGTGATGTGACAATCAATCCGGGTGAATCACGAACCGTATATTTCGATGAGTGGGTGCCAATCCAACCCGGTAACTACATAGGTAATGTGGTGCTACAAACGGGGATGGATCCTAATCTTTCCAATAATATGCTGGTGGATACGTTTACTGTAGCGGATAAGTTGGGTGTGGCTGAACTACCTAACCGATATGAGATTAACGTGAAGACGGTTAACATGGGGCAGGTGCGGTTCAGCTATGCATTACCGAATGCGGGTGATGTGCAGCTCACCATACATGATGCTATGGGACGTAAGGTGTATGAGTTGACTCAGTACATGGATGCAGGCTATGGTGAGATAGGGGTTGAACTCAACTCAGGTATATACTTTTATAGGTATGTAGCAGGTAAATATGTGAAAGCAGGTAAAATCATTGTATTAGAGTAAGGGGGTAAAATGTGGCGTAAAATTATAGCTATAGTGATGGGGTTGACCCTATGTGGTGCGACTTTAGCGTATGTGGGTGATATCAAGGATGCGATATTGAAACCCGACAAGGTAGAGCCTGCGGTTAGGGTGCCTAAGGTTAAAGAGGGTACAGTACCCGTGTATCCAGGTAGTGAGCTGCTTGGTGTGAAAGGTACTGAGTACGACCTGCATTACGATGGACCTGCTTGGTGTTGGGTAGGTGTCTCGGGGTGGCCAGTACATACAGCGATTAGGTTGACACCTGATGAGCTTGCTCCATATGCGGGGCAGGAGATTGTTGCGGTACTGTTTGCTATCGGAGATGAGATTGATACTGCGATCGTCAAGCTGTATCTTGGTGATGATATAGTTAATGACACGATTAGGGGGCCACGTGAACAGATACTTGAGGATACAATCATAGGGTTACATCGTGGTGTATGGCATAGGGTGGATCTATCCACACCGTATGTGATTACGGGGGTTGAAACACTATGGGTGGCAGTGAGGTGGTTCTCGACCGCTGACCAGTATCCAGTGCGATGGGATTGGGGGCCAGCAGTACCATACAAAGGGGATTGGTTCTCATGGGATGGTACACCAGGTAGTTGGTTCGAGACACGGCTGACGGGATGGGGTGATTGGGCTAATGCAAACATGAACATACGTGCGGTGGTAGATGTCGAAGGTGTTGAACTGATAAGTGAAGGGTTCGAATCCGGTATGCCAGAGGGATGGACGGTGCTCAACCTGGGTGATGACACTGAGGGTAACACATGGACGATAACAGGCTATAACGTACATACGGGTGATAGCGCTGTAGTATGTGAATATGGTGCATCGGGTGAGTTCCAAGATGAATGGATGATAACACCTGTGGTGAGCATACCCGTAGGTGCTACGGTGACACTGGAGTTCTATCATGATATGATGGCTTGGTCATGGGATACTGATCCTAACTACGTGAGGATAGGTACTGATCCTACGGATACAGGTACGTTTACGGTGGTGTGGGATTACTATTACGATGATGGTGATCCCGATCCTGACTGGGAGGCACCTGTGGTTATCGACCTATCTGCATATGCTGGACAAGACATATGTATTGCATGGCAATATAGATCGACATGGGGTGAAGACTGGTACGTTGATGATATAAAGGTGAAAAGTATGCCACCTGTGCCACACGATGTGAGAGTAGTCGATATCCTCGGTGTACCCGACATGATCACGGTGGGGGATTCAATCCTACCATCGGTGATCGTTGAAAATCTCACAACGAATGACGAATATGGTATATTGAGGATATGGACTGAACCACATGCGGAGGCGAGCCCATATTATGATAACTGGTTCTGGCCACTTTATGGGCAGCAGGTTGATACCATACAGAATTACGAGTATATAACGTTCAATACACCAGGTACATATAAGGTGGTGGCATACGTTGACCTCGGTGGTGATATGATTGCTGAGAATGATAGGCTGGATAAGGAGATAGTGGTGACACCACCACTTACTTACGAGGAGGGGTTTGAGACTGCAGTTATACCGCCACCTGATTGGCAACAGTATATACTTGGTGACCCGACATCACCCGGCTGGCGAGTATATACAGGGATGGAGGATTGGACATTCGTGGATGTGCCACCCATAGAGGGTAATTATGCTGTTGCACACAATGATGATAACTTGGACTATGAAGCTGAGGACTGGTTGGTCACACCGTTACTGGCGATAGGTGATGCACCGGCGTATCTGATGTTCTACCATATGACTAACTACGCACCGGGGTTCACTGAATATCGTGGTGTGTGGATATCCACTGGCTCACCCAATCCAGCAGATGGCGATTATGTGGAGTTGCTCGATATGAGTGATATCGCATCAGATGAGGAGTGGAGCCCTGTAATTATTGACCTATCAGGATATGCGAACGATACGGTTTATATAGGGTTCAAATATGTAGGGGATTGGGCGGATGAGTGGTTCATAGATGGGTTCGCAGGCTACGGTATAAGCTATGCGGTGAGGCCATACGATTTTGCTGTGATGAGGTTAGCCAACATCGTCGATGGACAGGAGTTACCAGTGGGTAGTACACAGAACATAGGTGTGGTGGTACAGAACCCGGTCATAACCGGTGGTGGGCCAGCAGATATGAGGTTAACCTGCAGGATAGTACGTGATGTGGATGGTGCAATAGTGTTTAATAAGCACAGAGATATATTCGATTTCCCGATGGGTGTGGATACGATATGGTTCAATGATTGGACGCCTGTCGAACCTGGTGGATATACGATCAATATTGTTGTGAATGTTGGAGAGGGGGTGGATCCCAACCTCATGAATAATATGCTTACAGTTAATGTGACAGCCGGTGCGAAGATGGGTGAACAGGAGGTGACGAGATTCTTCTTCCATGGGCCAACACCCAACCCGGCTGCGGGGACGAGTGTGATAGAGTTTGGGCTACCAACGGCTACACGGGTGGAGTTTAGGTTGGTAGATGTAGCTGGACGTACCGTACGTGAGGTGAAGGAAACCATGGCACCGGGTGTACATACGATAACCTTGGATAACCTTGCAACTGGTGTGTATTTCTACAGGTTTAGTGCAGGTACATACGTAAGTGGTGGTAAGCTTGTAGTTGTTAGATAGATTTGGAATAAAAAGGAGATAATATGAGAGCAAGTGTAGCTTTGATAGTGTTGGTACCAGTGGTGTTGATAGGGCAGGTGGTACTCAATGTGGATTTTGAGACAGGCTTCCCGGCAGGATGGCAGGTTTACATTATGGGTGATACGAGCATATCTTACGGCGATCCGGTTGGCTGGCATATCAAGAAAGCAGATTATTGGTATTGGCCACCTGATGAGATAGGTGATTCAGCCATATGGCATGGTGATGTCAACGTAACAGAGGATGACAACGGTGATGGTTATATATTATGTGATGATTGGCTTGTGTCACCACAGGTGACGATACCGGATGGTGCAATACTTACGTACTGGCGTGATAATGCATACATGAGTTGGTATTATCATCACGGTGTGTACATATCGACAGGATCAGGTGATCCAGCGGACGGCGATTTTGTGTTGCTGTTTGAGGATAGCAGTGATGTGTACTGGGAGCCATGTACGTTGGATATTAGTCCATACTATGGGCAAACCGTTTATATTGCGTGGCGCTACATGGGGGATTATGCAACTGAGTGGGGTATCGATAACATATTCCTGGGTGTACCGATAACAGTGGATGTAGCAGCTAATGAGATACTGGGTATACCAGGTGCGATGGTAAAAGATACGACAGTTGTACCTAAGCTGGTGATCGAGAACCTATCCGATATCGACACAGCTGGTGTATGTACGATGGAGATACCGGGGTTTGGCTATTCCCATCAAGTGGAGGTTGACTTACCAGCAAATGCGGTTGATACTGTGGAATTCCCAGCATTGGAGGTGGATCCAATCGGGCCGTTTACTGCAATAGCCTACGTTACGTTTGGAGATCCGGTACCTGATAACGATACCGTGAGGTATGACTTTTACGTGTTGGAAGAATACGGTCCTGACTTTGAAGCTGACAATGGTGGGTTTGTTGCATCAGTTGAACCCGGTGCACCTGAACCTGGTTGGGAGTATGGTGAGGTAGGTCCATATCCGGGGCCTAACACGTATCCTGAACCACATAGTGGTACACGATACTGGGGGACGATACTACATGATGATTATGCGAATAATGCGATGTGGTACCTGGACAGGTTATTTATTACAGCTACGAAAGATACACCAGTGATCGCATTCTGGCACTGGTACTACATGGAAGGGTATGACTGGGGTGCTTACGATGGTGGTAATGTGAAGCTATCGACTGATGGTGGTGCAACATGGGAGCTAATCTATCCGATAGGTGGTTATCCATATGATGATATAGGGGCGTTGGATGAGCCAGGTTATTCAGGTATATCAGGTGGTGGTGACGAGTCAATCTGGGTGCCAGCAGTTTTCGAGTTACCGATGGTCGATTCAGGTGAGACGTTTGGGATAAGGTTTACATTCGGTAGCGATGCATCTGTTAGGTATCCTGGTTGGTATATCGATGATATTATGAGCACGGGTGTGGTGTGGGAGATACCGTTTGACCTTAGTGTAAAGGAGTTTGCTGGTATACCAGAGGGTGCAAGCCTATCCAGGGGTGTGGCACAACATATTGGTGTGGTGGTGGAGAACCCAACCGTCGGTGGCCCGATAGATTTACGTGTACATGTGAGGATAACAAGGGCAACAGATGGTGCCATAGTGTGGTCGGAATTTAAGGATGTGTTTGGGTTCACACCAGGTGTAGATACGATATGGTTGGGTGATTGGGTGCCATTCGACCCCGGTACGTATACGCTAAATGTGGCAGTAAATGCGGTTGCAGATCCTATGCTGTATAATAACACAATAACTATAAATGTGACAGTTGGTGCGAAGATGGGTGAACAGGAGGTGACGAGATTCTTCTTCCATGGGCCAACACCCAACCCAGCTACGGGTACGAGTGTGGTAGAGTTTGGGCTACCAACGGCTACACGAGTGGAGTTTAGGTTGGTAGATGTAGCTGGACGTACCGTACGTGAGGTGAACGAAACCATGGCACCGGGTATACATACGATGACATTGGATAACCTTGCAACTGGTGTGTATTTCTATCACTTCAGTGCAGGTA
>JAGGUB010000043.1 GCA_021158725.1 Caldifarciminota bacterium
AGTTCCCCGGCCGTATCATCGGTAAAACCGTAGACCTCGACGGTAACCCCGCCTACACGATGGTACTGCAGACACGTGAACAACACATCCGACGTGCACAAGCTACCTCCAACATCTGTACAAACCAAACCCTAATGGCCATACGTGCAGCTGTATACCTTGTCGTCATGGGTACGTACGGTTTACGTGAGGTAGCCGAACTCTCTTTACAGAAGGCACATTACCTTTACAAAAGGTTGACAGAACTCAGAGGGGTTGACCTTGTATATTCGTACCCGTTTTTTAACGAATTTCTGATAAAATTACCATTATCCGCTGAATACGTGGTGGAAAGGCTACTCGAGTACAACATACTTGCAGGCGTACCACTGTCACGGTTCTTCCCCGAAAGAGACAATGAGCTGCTGGTTGCAGTCACCGAGAAACGTACCCAATCGGAGATGGACCACTTCGTGGATATATTACGCCATGTAATAAATGGCAGGTAGATTGATATTCCTTGGCACCGCAGGCGGTAGGGTTGTCGTTTACAAGCAGCTACGTGCATCAGGTGGCATATGGTTTGAATACAACGATACCCGTATGTTGATAGATCCAGGTCCATGCTCACTTAGATGTATAACGAAAAGCAAACATAAGCTCGACCCCACCAAACTCGACGCTATATATGTATCGCATCGACATCTGGATCATTCAATAGGTGCAAACGCTGTCATAGAGGCGATGACCGAGGGTGGGTTCAACCCCCGAGGTACATTGTTCATCACAAGGGATGCATTAGAAGACGATCCGGTGATACTTAAGTACCTACAAAAGTATCTCAAACATATTGTACTACTGGAAGAGGGTAAGACCTTCAAGTTGAAGGATATTGAGTTCACCACACCTGTCAAACATATACATGGGGTAGAAACGTATGGGTTCAACCTACGTATGGGTAAGCTGACCATCTCCTACATCGCGGATACAAAGTACTTTCCGGAGCTACCTGATTACTACAATGGCGATATCATGATAATAAATGTGGTCCGCTACCAACCCAGTAACCTACTCCACCTGTGTATACCTGAGGTGAAGCAGATCCTTATAAGGGCTACACCCAAGAAGGCGATCATCACCCATTTCGGTATGACCATGTTACGTGCACGTCCGTGGGAGGTAGCCGCAAGGTTAACAGAGGAGACAGGTGTTGATGTGGTTGCCGCTAACGATGGTATGATGGTTGAGTTGTGAGTTGACACAGCTAAAAATTTGTTAATTTCAATGGTAATACATGTGTAAAATGTTAGGTATACCTAATAAAGGGGAATACTAAAATGAAGGTGGTAATTTTTGAAGACATTGGGGTTAGGTGGCTTTATCCACTTACACTTACACATCCAGCGTGGGAACTCTTGTGGGGTATGAGTACACTCGTCGAGCGTATACGTAGGGTGTTCACAGACGATCAGATAATCCTTCACACACGTAGCTACCTCGTAGATGTGCTCCGCGAGAAGTACAACCTACCCGTCAATATGGTACCAGATGATACCACACTATTCGTAAATGGTAGGTTGATGGAAATCCTGTCTCCCGATATTATTCCAACTTCTACCGAAGAGCAACTGTTACTCAACGATGCTGGTGACCCCATCTTCGCGATAGTATCACAAAAGAATCTCGTCCATCTACACGATAAGCTATCGCATGGGGATGAGTTTACAGTGGATGATTTCAACTTCATCCACACCCGCAGACAGGTCAAACTTAAGCTCGCACATTACCTATGGGATTACGTATTGTCGAACGCATCTGCTATCACAAAAGAGTTTGAACTCATCAAACCCACGCTACCAGATACAGATACCACATATGAAGGTGTCTACCTGATAAATGCTGATTCCATATACATACATCCAACCGCTAAACTTGCACCCTGTGTGGTACTCGATGCAACCAATGGCCCAATACTTATCGATAGAGATGCGGTGGTGATGCCACACACAGCAATCGAAGGCCCCACATATATAGGACCGGGTAGCAAGATAAAGATTGGCACCAAAATATACGAGGGCACATCTATAGGCCCAGTCTGTAAGATTGGCGGTGAGGTCGACAACTCTATAGTGTTGGGTTACTCCAACAAGCAACACGATGGCTTCTTAGGTCACGCCTATATTGGGGAATGGATCAATTTAGGTGCAGGTACCTCCAATAGCGACCTCAAGAATAACTACAGTTCAGTGAAGGTCTACCTACATGGTGAGGAGATAGACACAGGCCATATATTTATCGGTTTGATGATGGGTGATCACTCCAAAACCGCCATAAATACTACGTTGAACACCGGTACGGTTGTGGGTGTCTCCGCTAACCTGTTTGGTGAAGGGTTTCCACCCAAGTATGTACCATCGTTTGCATGGGGTGGTGCGAAGGGGTTCACAGAATACAAGCTGGACAAAGCGATAGCCACCGCACGTAAGGTTATGGCACGCAGGGATAAGGAGTTGACCACCTCCTACGAACGTATGTTACGTCACATATTCGATCTCACTCGTACCGAAAGGGTTAGCTTCTCATGAAGGAAAACGTGCTGTGGTATATCTGGGAAAATCAACTACTCACACCTCCTTTTTTGACCAAATCCGGCAAACCATTGGAAATACTGGACAGGGGTATAGCGAACCACGAATCCGGGCCTGACTTCAAATCCGTCAAGCTGAAGATTGGTGACACAATATTGCATGGTGATGTGGAGCTCGACCTACACAGTCGTCTATGGAAGGAACACGGTCATTCCGCAGATCCACGCTACAACAATGTTATCCTACATGGGGTACTTTACTCATCACCTAATTATGTGCCCAAAACTGCTGCCGGTAGGGAAGTGGAAGTTTTTGAACTCATAAACTTCCTATCCAAACCGCTGGATGATTTGATCGACGAGCTGACCACAATATCTGAGTCAACCCCCTGCCAGCGGTTCAACGACCCCACCATCCTTCAACAGCTGGGTATGCGTAGGGTTGAGACTAAGATTATGCAGATAAAGGCACGCTGGAATAAGGAGGATCCATTCTCCACCCTATATTACTTTATGATGGAAGCCCTTGGTTATGAAAAGAA
>JAGGUB010000031.1 GCA_021158725.1 Caldifarciminota bacterium
CTCGTATGTTTCATCATGTATCAACCTCTCTCGATATTTAGCCACAAGTTTGAACCCATTTGCTTCAATCTCCTCAATAACATCTTCTACACTGAGCTCCTGTAACTCCCACATCGGGCTATCGTCACGATTATGCTTTGGATAGACCGACAGCAGCCCCTCTGGTTTCAATATCCTGTGAAACTCTTGATACAACCTACCTCTTCTCACTTTATCCATAAAGTGTAGCACATCATACGCCAATATAACGTCAACTGCATCATCTCCAATCACACGCAAGCTGGTCTCATCCCCGTGTATGGTGACAACATTTCTTACTCCATACATCATTATACGGGATTTCAACTTTTCCAACATATCATCGTTCTCATCCACCGCATACACTGTACCGGTTGCACCCACCAACTTTGCCGCTGGAATAGCATAGCATCCGCTACCACAACCAAAATCCACCACTATATTACCTGATTTTACACCAATCGCCTGCAGGAACCGTTCACCCTCACCGTTGAACCAATCTCCGCAATCCCCCATTTATCACTTCACCGCCCTGATCACCACGAACCCACCCTCACCGTACCCAGGTTTCACCTGTGCCACCTGTGTCATCCTTTCTGGTAGCTCAAATATTGTTTGCCATACCTGTAACTCCTTAAACCCCAGCTCATTCAACCACCCCATCACCTCCTCAGTGGAATAGAATTTTGCATACCTATAAAATTTACTCTTATGCTTTCGCTTCATATACCATCTACCCAGAAAGCTGTCCTTATCTATCATACCGATGATCACACATCCACCAGGCTTAACCACCCTCTTCGCCTCCTTGAGCACCTGCCACACATCTTCCACGAAACATATTGTAACAACTATCAACACGTAATCAAACACATTGTCATCAAACGGTAGCTCTTCGCCTTTTGCTTCGATAACTTCCACCCCACGTCTACGTGCCATATCGGCCATCGCCTTCGCGGGTTCAACTCCTATCTTCACACCGAGTGCTACCGCAAACCTTCCCGTACCCACACCTATCTCCAGCCCTTTACCATCTTTCGGTACACACATTTTAAGCGCCACAATCTCCGATTCATATGCAAACCTATGCTTATCAAACCACGCATCATACTCTTCTGCATATTTCTCAAAGATTTCAACCCCATCACACATTATCTCACTTCTATAAACTATTGTGTTACCGCACTTCGGAATATCTTCACCAACTCCTCCAACGCTTTCGTCACCCTCGGTGACAACCCCTTACCGAACTCCAGTTGCTCCGGCTGTATACCGATCAGAAACACCTTAAACCCCTCATCCTCCCAATACTTTATCACGAAGCTCAACGGCAACTTATGTGTCGACAGTGTCTCCCCCTCTATAGCTTCACGTGTCAACACCTTCATCGTACCAGGTGTTTTCCCCATATTAGTTGCATCCACCAGTATTATGACATCGGGTTGCAGTTTAGCCACCTTACCCAGATAGTTCTCCGGCACCTCACCTGCATCTATCGCCACAAACCTATCACTTGTAAAATCCTTAATTCTTTCAACAAACTTTGGCCCCACTCCATCATCACCACGTAATGTATTACCCACCCCTATAACCACAATCTTACCACCTCGATGTCGTTCCAGGAACTCACGTATTTCGTCACCCACTACCCAATACCTGTCTTCACTATATATTGCTCAAATTATTAATTTTCAACTGCACGATATTTCCTTTGCAATTGTTTCCACTATATTATCCAACTGTTTAGCCAACTCCGGTGTCAGGTCTTCACCAAACTCCTCGTTATTCTTCACTTCTATCGCATAGATATCGATAACCTTTGGCACTTTATACCCCATCCGCCTACCCAACTCTATCACCGTAGCTAACCCACACCCATGTGACCCCATCGGGCAGGTTTTGTCAAAATCCTCCAACTTCAACTTATATATCATACCTGGGTCACCCGTACCCGTTTTGATCGCATCTATGATCACAACCCTATCATAGCCATCGATCTCATCCAACACACCCACCCCTGCGAGACTACATTCCTTAAACTCAACACCATTCACCCTTTTACGTAATTCCTGTACCACCCTTATACCGATACCATCATCCCCCAGTATCGGGTTACCGAGCCCCAGTACAAGTGTCTTCATGCTAAGCTTTAAGGTTATCTCCTCAGCACCTTTATCGGTTCGTGTTTCGAGTTGTAAACTATCACCTCCAACGGCATCTCACCCGGCAACGTATGTGTTGCACACGCATGACACGGATCGTACGCCCTAAACGCCATCTCTATCATATTCAATAACTTATCTGAAACCTCACCCCCTTTAATAAGCGATTTCGCTGCCTTCTCCACCGACATACATATAGCAGCAGCATTATTCTGTGTCGCCACTATGAGGTTCACCTCCCTAAGTATACCATTCTCATCAGTTTTATAGTGATGGAAAAGCGTCCCCCTCGGTGCTTCCACCACACCCACCCCCTCCTCGGGTGTAGCTTCCGGTATATTACGTACATTCGTATCCGTAAGCACTGGATCCTCCGCAAGCTGCTTCATCCTCTCCGCTGCATACACCACCTCTATAAGGCGTGCCCAATGGAATGCCAACGTGTGATGCACTGGTTTACCACCCAACACATCGTACATCTGTTCGTAATACTCCTGTGCCATCGGTGTCGCCATACCATCAGCTGCATTGAGCCTCGCCAATGGTGCCACCCTAAATATTCCACTATCTTTACCATCGACAAACCCTTTCCAACCCACCTCCTTCAGGTATGCGAACCTCACATAAGTCCATGGTTCAACATGTTCCGCAATATACTTGAGATACTCACCAGCCGAGAATTTCGCAAACTCATTACCATCGGGGTCGACCACCCTAATATCACCATCGTAGAAGTTGACTTTATTGTCCTTATCCACCAACCCCATATAGTAAGTTCTATGTGTATACATATCACTCCTTATCAACTCCACATACTCCGTATTCTGTACCACTTGCTTGTTGAATAACTCCATCACAAACTTAGCGAACTCCACCATAAAATCTGCCGATTCTTTAATCTTCGCCCGCTCCTCCTCGGTTAACGGTTTCGATACCCCACCCGGTAACCCACACACCGGATGTACAACCTTACCCCCTATCAACGTAATAATCTCACGACACCTCTTACGTGCTTCTATCACCTTGCCACCGATTTCCAACCCCACCTTCCCTATGACACCCAGTATATTACGTTCACCCTTAGGTGCATCCAACCCCACAATGAACTCCGGTGCCCCAAGGAAGAAGAAATGCAACAGATGATCCTCCGCCTGGAACGCACAGTACATGAGTTCACGTATCTTCTTAGCAGCTTCCGGTGGCTCTACCTTATATAGGTCATCGAGCGCCTTAGTTGACGCCATATGGTGTGCAGTCGGACACACCCCACATATTCGTGGTGTAATCCTCGGCATCTCCTCAGCTGGCCTACCCTCACAGAACTTCTCAAACCCACGCAACTCCGGTATCTGGAAGAATGCACGTTCAACTTCACCTCTATCGTCGAGGAATATTTCTATCTTACCGTGCCCCTCAAGCCTCGTTATAGGATCGATAGTCACACGTCTCATTTGCGCCTCCTTCTAAGTAACGATGCCGGTAGTGAAAACCTATAGAACGTACCTGCTGGATCGACAATCTTATCTATCAACTTCTGCACCTCTTCCTCCGATAGCTTCTCCTCATCTTCCACCCCAAGAATAGATGCAATAAACGATACCGCCTTCGCACCCTGATCACGTACCTCACTCGTCGGCCCCATACATCCACGACATGGCATGTTAGCGTTAATACAACGTTCGCCACACCCCGACCGTGTCACCGGCCCCAAACATATAATACCCTGTGCAAGGAAACACTTCTCCGGATCGATTATCACCTCATGTGGCCGCTTTATATCCTTTATCGATAACTTCTCCGGTTTGGTCTCATTCCTTGGACACGTATCACATAGCGCCTTATCGGGTGCCAACACCGTACCCTTTTCCGGTAGCTCACCCTTAAGTATCGTCTCTATCGCATTCATAATGAGGTCGGGTGGTGGCGGGCACCCCGGCAGATAGTAATCCACCGGTATTGTTTGATCCAACGTCTTAACCGTATCGTAAAATTCAGGTAACGTCAGCTTATAACCATCCATTTCCACCACCTGCTGTGGTACCACACCCTCTGGATTTGCCACAGTCGGCACCTTCTTGTAGATTCTATCAAAAATATCACTCCGTACCCAAAAATTTGCCAACCCCGGTATACCACCCAACTGCGCACATGCCCCAAACGCCACCACCAATTTCGCCTTCTCACGCAACAATTTAGCCATCTCCTCCTGTTCACTCGTCCTTATCGCCCCATTTATAAACGCAACATCTATCTCCCCCTCCTTCATCACCTCAATATCCTTACGTTTGAAGTCGAGTGCCACCGGCCAAAACACAATATCTACCTTATCAACAACCTCCAGTATCTTCTCATTGAGATCGAGCACCGTCTCCTCACATCCACCACATGATGCACACCAGTAAAATGCAAACTTTGGCTTACCCATGTTGTACCTCCATCACTTATTATTTTTCTATCTCCACCCTGTATGTAATGTCAGCCACTCTCTTAAGCACCGCCGATATCGGACAATACTTCTCTTGCGAAAGCTCAACCGCCCTCTTAACCTTATCCTCCGGTATATCCTTACCCTTCACCCTATACGCGAGCTCTATCTTTTTAAACACCTTTGGATGTTCATCACTACGTTCACCTTTAATATTTATTTCCATGCATTCACACCCCACCTGCATCTTACGTAGGATCGACATCACATCCATCCCCGTACATCCACCCAATGCCACCAACAGCAACTCCATCGGCGTTGGCGCCATGTTTTCGCCACCAAACTCCGTTGATGTATCCATCACCACCATATGTCCTGACCCAGTCTTACCCACAAACTGCATACCATTTATCCACCTAACCGTTACTTCCATTATCATCACCCGCTTCCAACCTCAACGGTCCCAGCTGCTTAAGTTCATCCACAAACTTCCTTATCGTGACAACAAACTTACGGCTCTCACTAGCCGCTATCCATTCCAACCGTAACCGCCTCGGATCGATCCCCAGCTGTTCCAACACCTTCTTCAATAACATCACCCTACGCAAAGTCTTGTAGTTACCATTCACGTAGTGGCAATCACCCGGATGACATCCCGCCACCAGCACACCGTCCGCACCATTCAAAAACGCCTGAAGTATAAATTCAGGATCTACGCGACTGGAACACATCGTCCTTATCACCACAAAGTTAGGCTTAATCTTTAACCTCGACGTACCCGCCAAATCAGCTGCCGCATACGAACACCATTTACAGCAGAACGCCACAATTTTGGGTTCAAACCCCTCCATACTACTATTCCAGTACTGCCTTCACCATATTCACCAGCTGTTCATCCTTAAGATTACGTTGCTGACACGCACCCGCCGGACATCCCGCTATACAGCTGCCACAACCTTCACATTTAGCTTCATTAACCTTAGCTACCCGCTTACCATCTTTAACCTCAATCTCCCTCGCCCCATACGGACATAATGTCACACATACACCGCACCCACTACAACGATCTTCATCAACTGTTGCCACCATCGGATCATGCTGTAGCTCTTTCTGGCTAAACATCTCCAACACCTTACTTGCTGCCGCCGACGCCTGTGCCACCGTATCCGGTATATCCTTAGGTGCATGTGCACACCCCGCAAGAAATATACCTGGTGTAAGTGTTTCAACCGGCCTCAACTTCGGGTGTGCCTCCGTCAGGAACCCATTCGCATCTATTTGGATCTTCAGCTTCTTCGCCAACTCATAAACCGCCGGCGATGGCACAATAGCCATCCCCAACACCACCATATCAACCCTCACCTCAAGTGGTTCACCCGTCAACGTATCAACCGCAAGCAACACCAGCTCACCATTATCTTCGTAGATTTTCGACACCTTACCCCTTATGTAGGTGACATGCTCCTCCTCCTGTGCACGTTGTACAAACTCCTCGTATCCCTTGCCATCCGACCTTATGTCGATATAGAACACAATGGGTTCACCATCTGGCACACGATGCTTGTACAACATTGCATGTTTCGTCAGATACATACAACACACTTTCGAACAGTATGGCTTATGTAACTCAGGGTCACGTGACCCCACACAGCTAACAAATGCCACCCGCTTAGGTACCTTTCTATCCGATGGCCGTTGCACCCCACCACCCGTTGGTCCCGACGCTGACAGCAATCGCTCAAACTGCAACCCATTTATCACATCCTTGTACTTACCACCCCCATACTCACCAATCTTCTCAATCGGATATAGCTCATACCCTGTCGCTACAATTATTGCACCCACCTCTTCCTCAACAAACTCATCCTGTTCGTCAAATTTTATCGCCCCAAACGTACATACCTTTTCACATATACGACACTTACCTGTCTTAAAATATAGGCAATTCTCCCTATCGATAACCGGCTTGTTAGGCACTGCCTGCGGGAACGGCACATATATAGCTTTACGGGTGGTGAGCCCCATCTCAAACTCCGACGGTACCTTCGTCGGACATTTCTCCATACATACACCACAGCCAACACATTTGGACCAATCCACATACGATGCCTTCAACCTAATCTTCACTTTGAAATTACCCACATACCCGGACAGATCCTCAACCTCCGCATAATTGTATAGCTTGATATTGGGATGTTGCCCCACCTCCACCATCTTAGGTGTCAATATACATTGTGCACAATCCAATGTCGGAAACGTCTCCGAAAGCTGTGCCATATGGCCACCAATCGATGGATTCTTCTCCACCAGTATCACTTCATACCCTGCATTGGCGATATCGAGTGCCGCCTGTATACCAGCGATACCACCCCCTATAACCAGTGCACGTTTGGTGATAGGTATACTGATGGGTAACAGCTCGTCGTTTAGTTTCACCTTCTCAACAATAGACTTAACTATCTTTATCGCCTTCTCCGTAGCTTTATCCCTATCCGTATGTATCCAGCTACAATGTTCACGTATGTTGGCGATCTCGCACCTGTATGGGTTAAGCCCCACCTGGCTCACGGTATTCCTGAAAGTAGCCTCATGTAGGGTTGGCGAGCATGCCGCAACCACCACACCATTCAGTTTCTTCTCCTTGATACGTGAACGTATAAGTTCCTGCCCCGGATCTGAACACATATATACGTAATCCTCAGCATGCACCACACCAGGGTAACCCTTAATTGCCTCCACTACACGTTTAACATCTACCGTTGATGCGATATTGATCCCACAATGACAAACAAACACCCCAATACGTGGCTCCATGTCACAACTCCATCAACACTTTTGGCTTTATATGATTGAGCTCAAACCCCAACCTCTCTGTTGGTACACCAAGCGCTACACCCATCAATTGCGTAAAATATATCACAGGTAGCTGCTCAAACTCAGGAAACCTCTCCTTAACATCCTTCTGTCGTACTTCGAGATTAAACTGGCACAATGGGCAACTTGTCACAATCACATCTGCACCCAGATTTCTTGCCAACCCCACTATCCTATACGTCCTATCTATGACAAGATCTACCGCACTTACAGTGTTGTACGTACCACAACACTCATTCCTATAAGGGAAATCGATCGTTTCAACACCCAACGCATGTAACAGCTCCTCCATGATGGACGGATTCTCTGCATCATCTATAGCGACAGTTGATGGCCTCAACAACAGACACCCATAATAGGGGGCCACCTTTATGTGGTTAAGTTTACGTACAACCTTTTTGCTGATATTGTCAAACCCAACCTCATCCCTAAGCACTGTAAGCAAGTGTAATACCTCCACATCACCTTCGTAATCTATCTCGGTATCCATAAAGCTGTTTATCTTATCACGTGCCTCCTGATCCGAATTGAAGAATACATTCGCCTGTTTCAACGTATTGTAGCACATCGCACATAGGGTTACAACTTTATCACCACCCTGCTCCTTTACGCGGACCAAATTCCTTATGGGTGCAACCTTATGTATCAAATCATCCGATGCCAACGAATACACTGTACCACAACAGTTCCAGCGGTTGAGCTCCACCAGCTCGTAACCCAACAATTTCATCACCTCCATAGCGGAACATTCAAAATTCCTCGCCTGCGTCTTCAGTGTACACCCTGGGTAGTAAAATATTTTCATGCTGTGTGTTTCCTAAACTCTGCCACCAATGCAATCTGTGGCACACTTACCAACACATCTTCACTTATCTCACGTACCTTTATATAGTCGATATTCTTTCGCAATTGTATCAACCGTATCGCTTCCATCACACGTGTCAGGTCGATACCCCTTGGACACCTTACACTACACGTATAGCATGATGCACATATCCATATCGTCTTACATTGTAACACCTTATCGGGTTTACCTATCTGCAAATATCGTATCACCTGATTAGGCATAATATCCATCAACTTGACGCTTGGACATCCTGCCGAACACTTACCACATTGATAACACGCATATAGGTTCTGTTCTGATAGCTCAATAACCTTATTTATCATCAGTGGTTTCAATACGTCTCGCGTATGTATCGTAGATCAACACCTCATGCCTACATTTGGGACACAGTATTCGAAACATATCCTGTCGGGTGACAGGTTTCTCCATAGTTATCTTCTCACGTGGTACCTCCGCAACTTTCAACTCCTCCTGTGATACCAACATTAACGGCAGGTTACTGTAGGCGAGTGGCCCCAACTTATGTATCAACCACAGTATATGTTGTTTGGCACCTATCACCGTACCACACCTATCACATACAAGTAACTCCTTCTGCTGTTCAACATACAGTGTGCTGCGGTCGAATGTCGCCAGATCATACTCCTGTGTCAACCGTACACCTCTCTTAGTAATACAGTAGAGTTCACACTGTCCACAGAATATACACTTATCGTATCGTCTGATGATGGTTCGTACACCTTTCTCAGCATCGTCATGCACCTCTATCGCACCCGTTGGACATACTTCCTTGCATGCGGTACAACCCACACACCATTCATCATCAGGTACAGGTTTACCACGAAACTTCTTCGCCGGTACATGTGGTACCTTTGGAAACTTCGTTGTATATGGTCCCGTAAACAACGCACGCATTGCTTCACCCAGCTCACGTAACTTTGGATACTTCATCGCCACTATTTGTTACCCTTATCAGTTGTAACCTTTTCCCTGTACTTATCGCATACGCTTTTGTGCCACAACTTGATACCAAACTTATGTGCACCACGTGCAAGCGCATGTGACCCCGTCGCCGCAGTAAAGAATATAAATGGTATCGCAATCAACGCCTTAATCCCCAACCCCGTAAATCCATTCATAACAAACGTACCCAGCATTATACCACAGGTACCGAGTGTTATACATTTGGTAGCCGCCTGTAACCTATTATACACATCAGGTAACCTCAAAAGCCCCAACACACCAAAGAAATCAAACACCACCCCCACTGTTATGATTATCAAACCTATCAGCTCATTCATCGAACTTCTTCCCTTCCAAATATTTTGCCAACGCTATCGTACCTATAAAACTTATAAATATCCATGCCAACCCAATATCTATAAGGAATTCACGCTTATACAGGAGTGCCAACAACGGTGTTATCCCTACAACTAAGATCCCAAACATATCAACTGCCACCATCCTATCCGCCATCGTCGGGCCACGCCATACCCGTATAAAGCATAACACTGCGATCCCCGCAAGTATAACAATAAGTGTATAGATCATACGTACCCCCTCATGAACCGGTCAACCTCACCCATATTTTTACCCATGGTTTGCTACTCATTCGAACACCTTTGCCAAAAATCTCTCAAACCTACCCACAATATATTTTGTTGCCCCTTCAACAGTTTCATCACGCACATATATCCAATGTATGTAAAGTTCATCACCGTCAACATCAACCGACAACGTACCCGGTGTCATGGTGATCGTATTCGCCAGAAACGTACGTGCAATATCTGACTTGAGGTTAGTCTTTACCTTCACAATACCAGGCTTTATCGGCATACGTGGATGTATCACCCTATACGCAACATCAAGGTTTGCTTTAATACATTCCCAAATGAAAACCACCAGATATACGATGAACCAAGCCCATCGCTTTGGATCGAACATCTTCACTTCACCGACAACAGCCAACCTACCGAAGAGCACCATCACAATGATCGAAACTATCACCCCCACAATGATGTGTTGCCAATCCGCAGGCCACGTCAGTATCAGCCACATGACGAACGCAAACAAGAATAGCACGAAGTACCTCATCGCAATACCCTCCATATATACTCCGTACCACTTGTTAATGTATTAACCACAGGGAATAGAATCGTCTCCCTCACATTGGGTAACAACATCAAGCCAGCCACCACACATATCACAGCAAGTATGATCAACGCAATACACATGAACGGGGGTGATTCCTTCACATCCGCCACATCTCGGCCAGCCTTACCATAAAACGCATAGCGTTCAGCTTTCAAAATATACGCAAATGTCAAGATACTACCCAAAATAGCCCACCCCGCAACCCCATATCGACCCGCCTGTATACATGCGATGATTATAATAAGTTTGCTCCAAAACCCATTAAACGGTGGCACACCAGCTATCGACATAGCGGCAACAAGGTTGGTCTTACTGGTAATCGGCATCCTGCGATCAAGTTCACCCATCTCACGTAGATCCCTCGTACCCACCGAGTAGACTATACTGCCGGAGTCTAAGAATAGCAACCCCTTAAATGCGG
This sequence comes from Caldifarciminota bacterium, assembly GCA_021158725.1. Classification (GTDB taxonomy): domain Bacteria; phylum Hydrothermota; class UBA3073; order NMUJ01; family NMUJ01; genus NMUJ01. Next base: position 10,902 of record JAGGUB010000031.1, read on the forward strand.
AATGGTTAAACAAATGGAATAACGCCCCCAACAAGCCCAACGGCGTACCTAAACCGATCCCCAACAAGATATAACCTACTTGACTTATACTGGAGTAGGCCAGCAACCTCTTATAATCCCACTGCCATAGTGCTAACAACCCCCCTATCATCATCGATATAATCGCTAATACTATCAGGATATTGGATAAAACCCCATCAAACCCTATCACATTGTACATTATGCGGGTCAATGGATACACGCCTATTGATTCGATTAACACACCTGACAACATTGCCGAAATAGGTGCAGGTGCCGACGGATGTGCATCCGGTAGCCACATATGAAATGGTACAACTGCTGCTTTAAGTCCAAACCCCACAATAAACAGTACATTCACAAACCATACAAGGTTGGATGCACCCTTATCCAGTATAACTCTACCAACGTCCGCCATATTGAGTGTACCTGTATATGAATACAGCAGTATTATACCCAACAGTATGAACCCCGATCCCACACTACCCATCACTTGATACTTGAATGCAGCCTCCAGTTCCTCAGCTTCCGTACCGAATGCCACCAACGCATAAGATGCGATCGCCGCTATCTCAATGAACACGTATAGGTTGAAGAAATCACCCGTCAGTATAACGCCATTCATACCCGCGAGCATCAACATAAACAACGTATAGTATTTAGTCTTATCCGTGAAATACTCCATATAGTTGATCGAATACAATGTAGCCACAAACGCAATCAAATTAACAACTACCAACATAAATATGCTTAATCCATCACGCACAAGGTAGATACCAATTGGAATACCATTCACCGCACCCCAACCCCCTACATGATAGACGGTTGTCTCACGTATGAACCTCACACTCCATATTGCGAGCCCCAACAGTGTTACAGTTACAAGGTTAGCAAACAGGTCACCTGCACGCTCCCATCTCCTACCTATTACTGGCAGTATAAACGCACAACCCAACGGTATCACCACAAATAATGGTATGGAGTTGACCATTTTCAACCCTTCAACTTCTTAATCTTCCTAATATCCAACGTACCATACTTTTCGTAAATCCTAACCGCCAACCCCGCTATAAGTGCAGTCGTACCGAGTCCTATAACGATCGCTGTTAGTACAAGTGCCTGTGGTAGTGGGTCGACAAACACCTTACCAGCCACACCTGGCTGTATGGGTGCAGTACCATGTTCCCTAAACCCCACGAGTGCAAACAACAGGAAGGTCGCATACTCCATGATGATCAACCCGATGATGATCTTGAACAGGTTACGTTTAACCAGCACCCCATACAGGCCGATCACAAACAACAATATACCCAACAGATAGTGTATCATTTTCGCTCCAAAAGTTTAACTGCTGCAAACGTTATAAATATCCCCACCAACGCACCCGCAACCTCAACCCCAATCGCTACATTACATACAGGTATTATCCCTGCACTGAACAGGTGGAACGGCGTACCCTTTGCAAAAATATTGAACAAAAAGTACGTACCAAAAACCAACCCCAGTATTGCCACTATCCAGAACCCAAATATACCAAGGCTCTCACATAATGAAGCATACCATTTACGTTTATCACTATCCGCAGCAGTCGCCCCATATGCAAGATAAAGCAATATGAAGCTACCCGCAATTATCACACCACCTGCAAACCCACCCCCTGGTGTCAGGTGTCCATGTGCCACTATATAGATCCCATACAGCATTATCATTCCCGCCAATATACGGGCTACGGTTTTGACGATCAAACTCATACCCGATGAAGTGTTTTGAGTATTATTTTGCATCTAACCTCCACGTTTCTTCCTACCAACTGCCCGTAATACAGCCATCACCCCAATGACAGATGTGAACAGCACCGTAGCTTCACCCAGTGTATCATACGCACGGAAGTCCAATATCACCGCAGCTACAAGGTTGGCAGCACCCGTCTTCATCAACCCCATATCTAAGTAGCTTGCCGCCATCCGCAGTAATGGATGGCCAAATCTACTCATCTCATGCGCTATCCGATATGCGGAGAGCATGAACACCGTCATAAAGAATAGGCCACCCAACCATAACGCTACCTTCTGTAGGCTTAACCTCTCCTGCGTATCTTCACGTGTAGTCCTCAATATCGCGGCAATCAAAATTATGAGTGACAACGTCTCAACTATGATTTGCACGATTGCAAGATCAGGTGCATGTAAACGCAAAAATATGAATACCAAACTGAACCCACACACACCCAATGAAATGACTGCCGAGATAAGATCCGGTGCCTCAAGCGCCACAATCGCACCGATTATCATCAACCCTATCCAAATGTAAAGGTCGATCATCTCAACCTAACGACTACGAACAAGATTGCCATTAATCCCAAAAATATCCATGCCACATACGAAGTCAACACCCCCACATGTGCATACGATACACCACGTGCTAAGAATAGGAACGCCCTTTTGCCCAACTCGTATATGTCGAACAGCTTCTGTTCCGCTTTACTGTAAATCGTACGTAGAATCGACATCTCACGAATAGTGTTGTAGAAGTCAGTCCCTGTCACCCGTACCTCTTCAGGTAAGACCTCACCCCCTATGAATGGTAGACTATCCTCACGTATTTTGACCCTACCCATGAGATAGATTATAAACCCCACCACTATACCTACGAGTATCAGAATTGTTGCCAATGTGGGTTGCCAGAACCCAGGTACAAATACCTTACCCACTGCCGGGTAAATAAGCTTTGCAAGTGGTAGCCTAAACGCAAATATACCGAAAGCCAGACACAGACCCGCCAACACAACCATAGGTAACCACATCGACCAATGCACTTCCCTCACTTTGTGCCCTATAGCTTTTTCATAATCTGGTGTTTGGCCCAAAAATATTGCATGCCCTAACTTCATGAAGCTTGCCAACGTAAGCGCACTACCGAACATTGCCGCCACTAACCAGATGATCCACAGTTTACCACCTTCATTACCTAACATGATTAACCCCTGATAGACGAGCCACTTACTTGTGAACCCATTAAGTGGCGGCACACCCGATATTGCGAGCGCAGCTACAATGAAGCTCACAAAAGTAATCGGCATATAGTGTGCAAGCCCACCCAACCTATCCAGATGAGTAGTACCAGTACGGTGTTCGACACCACCCGCGGTTAGGAATAAACATCCTTTATAGATTGCATTGTTAAGCATATGGAATAACCCCCCCGCTATACCAATGGGATTACATGTACCGATACCCAACACCATATAACCTACCTGTGAAACCGCGTGATAGGCTAACAACCGTTTAGCATCATGTTGGATGAGTGCCATCATCACAGCTGCAAGTACAGTGAACGCACCCACTGCGAGCAGGAATATCTTCATCGCAGTATTTAGCGCAAAGATGTCCGTAACCAACCTCGTAAGCAGATATATACCGAGCAACTTATCCACCGATGCAGGTAGGAATGCAGTCACTGGGATAGGTGCAAACTCTGCGCAATCCGGTATCCACGTATGCATTGGTATGGCACCCGCCTTCGCAAAGCTTGTCACTGCAAGCAACACAAACGCAACCGCAGCCAACCTCGACGTAGCTACTGATACGTTCATCGAATCCATACGCAGTGAGTTGGTCAACAACCATAATATCGCAATCCCCAGTATCATCAAGCAGTCAGAACCGCCCACAATTATGAGCGTCTTTTTGGCTGCTTCAGATACTCCAGTGCGGTCGGGGCCACCGATTGTGATCAACATAAACAACGTGAATGCAAGGAACCCCCAGAACCCCACAAGTAGTATCATATTATTTGCAAGCACAGCACCAAACGATGCGCCTATCGTAAACAACAGATATCCGTAATATTCGTTTAACCTATCGAATCTACGCATAAATTTCAACGAATACAATGCGATCAGGAATCCGAACACACCACAGAACAGCAATATGAAACGCGATAACCCATCAATACGCCACCAGCTCGATGTATAACTTACGAGATTCACATAAACATAAGTAACATATGCCAGACTACCCACACTACCGAGTATACCAACCGTCTCGATAGCGGGACGTATCTTTTTAGGTAGAAAGATTGCAATCACTCCCGTCACAAACGGTATCACCAAAAGGTACAGAATTTCGCTCATAAGCCTAACTCCTTCCTAATTTTTGCAGTTTTTTGGCGACTTAACTCAACCAGCTCTTTCCACCCTAACACTTTTTCACCACCATCAACCACTGCCTGCATACGTTCAGTACATGAATAACAAGGGTCGACGGCAGCTAACGTTATCACCGCATCCGCTACCTGATAGCCAACACATGTAGCTTTGAAAGTTGGCACATTAACAAAACTTGGTGCCCGTATCTTATGTCTAACAGGTCTATTTGTACCATCTGATCGAATGTAATGGAACACCTCACCACGAGGTGCCTCAGCTATACCGATACCTTCGCCTGGCGGTATTTCTTTTATTTTAGCATCTATCTCACCTTTCACCTTTTTCAACCTTTCAAGACACTGTTCGATAATCTTGATCGATTCCAGCATCTCCAACAACCTAACCGCTACCTTATCAAATACATCACCGTTTTCACATGTTATAACATTCCATTCCACCAGATCATACGCTGCGTAGGGATAATCTCTTCTCGTATCTATCGGTATACCGGATGCACGAACGGTAGGTCCCACCGCACCAAACCTATGTGCAGCCTCTTTCGTCAGCACCCCAATACCCTTTGTACGTGCATGGATTACGGGATCATCCATGACAATTTTCACAAACTTCTCGAGTGCAGGCTTCAGTTCGTGCACCATCTTCAGTATCTCCGGTATATCGTCATCCTCTATGTCACGCCTTACACCACCAGGCTTCAACATCGCATAGTTCTGTCGATTACCTGTAACTGCTTCCATGATATCACAGACAGGTTCACGGTACCGCCATGCCCACATAAAGACTGTATCGTATCCAATGAAGTGACCCGCAAGCCCAAACCACAACAG
>JAGGUB010000057.1 GCA_021158725.1 Caldifarciminota bacterium
GCACACTATTAACCGTCATTATGAAGGTTATGGCAAGTTGTAACTTCCTATAGCTGTCGGGGTTGGACACCTTCACTGTTGTTTGCCAACCCACTTCCTTTTCGTGACCTGCTAACCCATCCGCATATGTGATGAAACGTGCAAAATCTTGATTACCAATGAACACGGACATTATCGCATGTCCACCATATACACGGTAGGATTGCATGAGCTCGTTAGCAAGTGCCATCATATCACGTGTCCCATATGCGAATACATCCCTTATGCACCAGTATAGTGGGTAATCAAATTGCCCATCGAGTTCTTCCGGTTTTACATACTCGGCTAACTTTTCTCTACTCCAGATGGTTTCACCTACGAGATAGAAATGTTCACCCCGCTGTAACTCTATTTCTTCCCTTATGCGTTTACGTAGGTAACGCCATACCTCATGCGGTATGTGTTTGACTGCATCAAGTCGTACCGCATCTGCTCCTGTCTGCTTTATCCAGAATATAGCATTACTGACAACTGTATCTATCACTTCGGGGTTGGTGAAATCAAACGCTGGCAAAAACGTATCAAACCACGTAGTGAGTGGAAACTCGTCAAACAACCTAAGGTTAGGTCTACCATCGGGTGTATAAGGTGCTGTGAACCACTCCGGATGTCGCTTATACCAGGGATGATCCTCATGCACGTGGTTCAATACCAAGTCCAACATAACCCTAATACCATGTTGATGTGCCAGCTTCACCAGCTTTCTGAGTAGATGCATGTCACCAAACCGATGCTCTACTTTGGTAGGATGTACTGGCCAATACCCATGGTACCCTGTATACTTACGGTAAGGAGGGAACGACTCCCTATACGCAGAGTCGGGCCCTTGGTAGACAGGTGATATCCATAACACGTTGATACCAAGTGAATCAAAATACCCCTCACGTAGTTTATGGATTATGCCGATGAGGTCACCTCCCTGATAGTTACACTTGGGTGATAATTCCACATCTTCCACAGGTTCGTCATTACTTGTGTCACCGTTACAGAACCTATCGATAATCATGTAGTATATGATAGCGTCACGCCAATCAAATTGGGGCTCCACATCGATGTACTCTTCGAAATAAAGTTCGTTTGCGTAGATACCGTCAGTATTAGCTGCGTTGAGTTTAAACCAATGCTTACCAGCAGATAGGTTGGTGAGCTTGCAATCGATCAGATTACCTCTTACCTGCCAACCACCCTTTAGCACCCTATTGTTTGTAACCACCGATATAGTCTGTGGGTCGAGCCTCCCATTGTCAAATCTAACCTCGAATTGTAACGTATCACCATGTATTTGTTTGGTTTCACCTATCAGTATCGGTACTTTACCACCTATGTTTAGCACTGAATTGTAGCCACCAAACCCATCCGGCCGCTTATCGGGGTTATGCTCATCATGTATCCATCTACCGTCGACTACAAACTTGTATTGATATACACCAATGGGTAGCTTTAACTCTACTTCGTATATACCGTCATGGTCGTCATCCCTCATGTGGGTGAGATTGGGGTTCCAATCATTAAACTCACCCGCAAGATACACGGTACTACCGGGTTTACCATGGTAACGAAACGTTACAGTTACCAACTTACGTGCCCGTAAAGTTATCACCCCATAAGCGGTATCACCATCAACATTGGTTACTTTAAACCTCACATGTGTGAGCCCACACCAGTCATGCCTGGTATAGACTATAATCTTGTTGTCAACCGTATCATAACTTATAGTTATTGCATCGATGTGCTCACTGAACTCCATCCGTAATGACTTAGGTACAGCAGTGTTAACAACAAAATAAGTGAGATCGATCTCCGATCGTCTACCTGGTTCCACGTATAAAGTGGGTATATGATCGACCATCAACATACTGGTGAGCCACACAATTATCCACATGGTTACTCTTCCTGTAATATTGCGTTTATTTTATACACGATGAGCTCCAGCGCCTCCTTTACGGGTTTCTCACCCATGAGTGCAGCCTCCATTATGGGGTTAGCTACATCTTCGATGGCAGGATAATCTGCTAACACCGGTCGTGCTATTGCGTACTGTAGTTGATATAGGAAAACCTTCAGATACGGATGACGTATGGTATCAACGTATGGGAATGCTTCCATATTCACGGGTATCTGACCCAACTCATTAGCCCATTTTATCTGTGACTCTTTCGATACGATAAACTTTATGAATTCAACTGCCTCGTGTTTGTGTTTGGTGCCACGAAATATCACAAAATTTGTACCACCAATCGTGGTGTACCCCCCTTTTTTACCCGCTGGTATAGGGGCGACACCGAAATCTATACCTATAGTTTTTAACAGCTTTATCTTCCATGGACCATTAAGTACCATCGCATACTTTTCGTTTTGAAACCCCATATCGGGGTCGATTGCACCCGACTTCCATGCACCAGGTTCTACTTTGTATTTACGGTATAGGTCGACTTTAAACTGCAATGCAGCTACCGCTTCGGGTGAATTCAACACACACGTGTTATCCTCAATAAAGTTAGCACCAAATGAATAGAAAAACGGTAGCGTCCACCACAACGTGTTACGCATAGCGAACCCGTATATACCTTTGGAGCGATCTGTCAACTTCTGTGCGTATTTGAGGAATTCGGCCCACGTAGCAGGTGGTTTGTTCGGGTCGAGCCCCGCCTCACGGAATAACCTCTTATTATAGAATAGACATACACAGGTGAGCTGATCCGGCACCCCATATAGCTTGCCATTTAGGATACAGGATTGTAAAGCTACAGGTACAATTTTATCGGCAAGCTCACCTATGTCGATATCAAGTAACGCATGACGGTGCGCCAGCTTACCAAGGAATGCACAATCCACACGTGCGAGATCGGGTGCGGTACGGGTTGCACATGCAGTAAGTATTTTCTGTTCCTGCCCCTCAAACGGTATACGTTGTACATTAACTTCTATGCCGGTAGATTCTTCGAACGCTGTCACTAACTGTTTGAATACTGCAAACTCCTCATCGTTGTAGCTTACCCATACTTTAAGTTGTGCATCCACTATAAATGGTATGACAACCGTCATCAATGCTATAAACCTACGCATGATACCTCCTTTTATCACCCCTTTATTGCACCACGTAATATACCCTCGATAAAGTAACGCTGTGCAAAGATAAATATCATGGTTATCGGCAATATCGATATCGCTGATGCAGCCATCTTCAACGTATGTAGCTCCTCATGTGCACTGCGGAACATGGCCAACCCCACCGGTACTGTATACATGTGCTCATCGGTGGCCACTATCAATTGCCACAGAAAGTTATTCCAATGGAATTGAAACGTAAGCAAGAATACAGTTGCTATCATCGCACCTGACAACGGCACTATTAGCTTCAGGAATATTGTCCAGTTATTGGCACCATCCACTCTTGCGGCATCCACCAACTCATCAGGTATGGTCTTCATATATTGTACAAGTAAGAACATACCGAATACGTTTGCAAGATGTGGTATGATCATCGCTTTGTAGGTGTTGATCCAACCCAACCTATACACTATTGCGAACTGTGGTACAACGAACATAAGGCCCGGTACCATAAGTACTGATAGGAACATACCAAACAATGGACGTTTAAACGGGAACTCCAGTTTAGCGAACGCAAACGCTGCCATTGTACACAGTACTGTGGCACCTAACGCACCAATCGAGGCGACGATGAGCGAATTTACAAAGTAGCGCCCAAACTTGTATTGTGTGAGCACACTTTTATAGTTGCTTAAAGTAGGCGGTCGCGGTATGATAGTAAGTGTAAGCCCGGTACCTATGGGTTTGAGTGACGTTATTATCATCCATATGAATGGAAACAACACCACTATCAAGAAAACCGTAAGCCAAAAATATATGATAAATGCTTTAACTTTGTTCACCATTCCACACGCAACAGTTTAGCACTTACAGCTGATATGATCAATGCAATTATCAGCAATACAAACGATATAGCGGCTGCATAGCCGAGCTTAAGTGACTCGAGGTTACGAAACAGGTACAGGCCAGCTACTTTAGTGCAACCCAGTATGTGGCTACCTACACGTATGATGGGACCACCACCTGTCATCCCGTAGAATTCGGCAAACGCCGATAATGCACCTATTATCCCAGTCACCACCATAAACAATGTGATAGGCTTGAGCATCGGTAACGTAATGTAGAAGAGCTGTTTCCATGGTGGTGCACCATCTATTGAAGCTGCCTCGTATAATGAACGTGGTATATTCTGTAAGCCTGCGAGATACAACAGCATGCCGAACCCACACCCTTTGAGTGTCATAGCTATCGCAACACTTAACATGGCGGTTTTGGGTGACGCCAGCAATGGCGGTATATTAATCCCTATACGTTGCAATAACTGCGTAATAATACCATATGGGTGTGCGTATAGGAACTTCCAAACGATAGCAACCACAAACACATCCAAAAGGTAAGGCAAGAAAAACCCTGTACGGTAGAGTTTGACCAGTGAAAACGTGCGATGCAGGAGGTTGGCCAATATCAATGAAACAAATATACTAAGCGGTATAGTGATTGCACCATATAGTAGTGACATGAGGATAGACCACCAGAATTCAACATCTTTCATCAACTTTATATAGTTATGCAGATGAACGAATTTGAGTGCATTAAACGCATCGTATATGTCTGTAACCTTGTGGAAACTCAAGTACAGTGCGTAAAAGAATGGATACCCCAAGAATACTGCAAAGAATATCGCAAACGGTATTATAAAGAGATACGCTTGCCAACTGGTACGTGATACCATCGTTGAAATATAGGAAAGTTGGGTGATTGTCAATTTAATGGATATAGGTTAATATCACCACTATGAGCATGATTATAGCCACGGGTAAGATACATTTTTTGATGAACCCCATCATTGAGGTTTTGAAATAACTGACAGTTATTGCCACACATGGATGTACGGGTGATATCACGTAGCCAAAGAATATGCTCACGTAGATGAGCGAAAATACGAACCCCGACATATTGCCCGACTTGGTCAAATATATAGGTAATATGATGGATGCCGGTAGTTGCACCCTACCAGTAGCGAACCCAAGTAGGAAGCCACCCCATATTGATAGTGTAATAGGTGAAACCTCTATCCCCGCAATCCTATCCGCTATAGGTGATACCTTGAATATATTGAAGAATATGAACATACCCAGGATGATGGCACCAAACTCCCACGGCCGCATCTTGGTGATAATCTTCCTATAATTAATACGTTTGGGGCTTAACCTCACCGCCAGTATCAAGCTCATCAATACACCTATGAGTGTAGATATGCTTTTGTATTTGAGGCTGAAAGCCCTTTGTATGGCGAAGTCGATAACTGGTGCAACCATCAATATGGAGATTGGTATGAGTAACCCACGTAACGAGAAATCCGACTTATGTGTGAGCTTATCACTGATTTTAACCAAAAAGAACAGGTACCCCAGCACAAACGCAAGTACGAACCACACAAGTAGGTAGGGTAACACATCATATACCGTGAAGCCAACAATCTTTGTTGCCGCTATGAGTGCAGCACTCAACGGATAGATGAGTATCAATAGGTGTCTAAACCATATGTTGATCGCAGTCTTCAACTCGCCACCCTCTTCGCTTGCCACCTTCTGTACCATAGGTGCAGACAGCAGCGCACCACCCGGCATCGGTAGCATACCCACAAGTGCAGGTACAAGTATAAGTAACCCCCTTTTACCAATACGTAGGTTGTTGAGTAAAAGGTCGAGCTCACCACTGTACTCCATGATACCACCGATAAGCGGGATGACACTTACCGCGATAGCTAACAGAAGTATATCAACATTTGTGACGGTATCCACAATCTGGGTACATACCTTTATTGGTGTAATCGTCAGCAACCCAAGGATAAGGCCACCCACCACAAGTGCGAGTGGAAAGCTCCTCCTCGATATTATGAATATCGAGGCTATCGATAGAACGAAAGCGACCCATACTTTCATCCTCTATGTATCAGAGGATTGATGGATTTGTCAACACATCCCGTAATTTGATGGGTTGATTGATTCGCTCCATCGATATAATCTAATTCACTATGGGGTTGATCGAGATCGATGGCGCATATCGTGAAGGTGGTGGCCAGATCGTACGTACTGCGTTGGTGTTCAGCCTACTAACCAGCAAACCCATCCGCGTATTTAATATACGCAAAGGTAGGCAGAAGCCTGGGCTTAAGCCACAACATTTACACGTACTGCAGGCGTTAACTAAGCTTACAGATTCGAAAGTTGAAGGTGCTCACCTGGGTAGCTTGGAGATAATATTCTATCCAGGTAAAATTATCGGTGGTCGTTACGAAATAGACTTTAAGACTGCTGGCGCTATAACGTTGTTTTTACAGACAATACTACCTGTAAGCCTATTCGCACGCAATCCGGTACATCTACGTATAAAGGGAGGTACCGACGTACCGATGGCGATGACTTGGGATTACTTTCAGCATATTGTCTTACCATACTACAAGGATTTTGCACACGAACTACATGCACGTTGTGTACGACGTGGCTACTATCCACCCGGTGGCGGTGAGGTTGAACTCAGGGTTGTACCCAGGTTTGAACAATCTGATTGGGTCACCCTCTGTGATAAAATACGGACTACGTTGTCGAAGTTGGAACTCGTAGATAGGCCACCGAGTTATAGGTTAAAGGTTACCATACAATCATCCAGCAGGTTACAAGCACGTCATGTACGTGACCGTATACAACGTACGATGAGCAAATTGCTGATGGATAAAGGGGTAAACCCAACCTTTGAGGGTAGTTATTGGGATACGTTATCACCGGGTTGTTCGGTCACAATGATACTCGACTATGGGGATTACGTGACGGGTGTTGATAAACTCTGTGCACCTGGCTTACCTGCGGAGGAGGTTGCCAAACATGTCGTGGATGAGTTCATCCAATTCATCCGTAGCCCAGAAGTTATCGATCCACACCTACAGGATAATATCATACCAGTGTTGGCACTACGTGGTGGCCGTGTGAAGATTGTCAAACCCAGCTCCCATACGTTGACCAATATCTGGGTAGTTGAACGGTTTCTTGGTGGATTATTTAAGTGGTCGGGTAATATTTTGGTAGCGTAGCTTATCTTTTATCAAGTGGTTCACAGTATCCCCAATGATATTTATGAGAGGTCGGTGGTTATGGTTCACTCTATTCCATAGCCTGTTTCTATTGTTATAGTATCTCCATCATCGGCATCTCAGGGGAAGCGGGATTAGGTATAAGCCTTCTCGTCTTGGGTTCAATTACAAGGTCTAATAGCTCCAACAGCACTTGCCCTATAAGAGGTTGTGAACCCTTTTCTTCTACTAAAACGTCAAGATTAGCCGAACGTCCCTTGAGCTCAATGGTCACTACTCCATAAATAGGTTTCGTCTCTACCTTGTTGTTTGCATATCTTACCTTCACTTCACGTACCTTTCTTAATTCAAGCGCCTCCACTATATCCTTAGGTAATACCACCATAGTTGCATCTGTATCAACGACTGCCTCTACTTCTACCGACTTATTCGGGTTGAATAAACTCGTAAGTTTTACTCTCTCGATAATCTTTCCCATATTAGTCCCTCACTATAATCGTAGTTCTACTGCCAGAATGTCAACATTCTTTCATCTCTGTGATATCAGAGGACCACTTTAACCAACAGTTCACGCAATACTGTGGCCACAAATACGGATGATGGCCACCACGTTGCATGGCGTGACGAAAGTCCCGGCAATTATGATATATATTACACAGTGATAAGCCTAAGCTCTGGCATTGTGCAGAGGTATTGATAACCGATGTTTGTGGGTACCTTTGATAAAGGGGTGATATGAGGTGTGATATTTTTAGGATAAAGAGGATAGGTGGTAAAAGTTACTGTAGTGGTGTTGTTTTAATTGTGATGCTTTTACTATTGAGTTTAAGCTGCCGTAAGGTGGATAGAGATACTGATAACAATCAACAAAATGCAGAGGAGTGGGATCCGAGAAATGTATCGAGGAGTCCGGGACTTTCGTACGCTCCTTCTATTGCGGTGGACAATGAAGGAAACGTCCATCTGGTATGGTCTGATGATACACCGGGTAATTATGAAATATTCTATTCCTTCAAAAAACCAGACAGTGATTGGGTAGAGCCAATAGATATATCGAATACTTTAAACAACTCGTACGAGCCGTCGATGGATATGGATCCCTTTGGCAACCTGCATGTGGTGTGGCAGGAGGAGGGTGTGGGTATCTTCTACTCAATGAAGCCAAAAGATGGTGATTGGACCGAGCCAGTCGAAATTCCAGCCGGTGGATCATGGCAACCGCGGTTAGCGGCAGATGCACAGGGAACCATACATGTGATAACGTCGACTCC